>VGRO01000137.1 GCA_016875335.1 Deltaproteobacteria bacterium
TGCCGTCCCGCCGCTGGAGCGGGTGCTTGGGCTTTCACCTGGCACACTGGACCAGTTCACCCCTGACCCGTATGCCAAGCGGCCAAAGGCTTCCCCAACCAGCCCATCCGGGCGCTGCTCGATGGCCGAGGCTGCGGCGCTGCTGAACGTGGCGCGCCCGCGGATGTACCGCTTCGTCGCGGAGGGCCGGTTGGAGCGTGGCGAGGACGGGATGCTGGACCGTGCGGCGGTTCTTTCGATGCCGCGCTCGACTCGCGGACGCCGGCTCAAGGTGGGGTGATGGGCTACGATGATTCCGAGTTTGAGTGCGACGACAAAGCATTCTTCAATGTATTCAAGGGCAAGCGCACGGTTCGCGATCCGGTTGCGACCAAGTATCCGTCAATGGTGGCCGCGTTGGTCGAGGACAACGTGCTGCTTCCGAGCGCGGCGAAAATGGCCGCGGAGATTCCACTTGACATTCACTACTGCTACGCGGAGGACGCGGCGGGGGTGCTAGGCGTATCGGCGGCGGTTATAAACAAGTTGATTCTGCGCGGGGACTTGCGGACGCTTGCGTGTGACCGGGGCCAGTTTTTGGTCGCGGTGGAGTCGGTGCGCGAGGTGTGGACAGCGGCGCGCAACGAGGCGGAAGCAAAGCGGAAGCGCGGCACAGTCGCGCAAAGGAACGCGCAAGCGGCACTGGTCAAAAGAATCAATCACAAAATGAACCACCTGCGCGACTCCCTCATCGGCCTTGTCCAGCACGACGCAGAACTGTCGTTGGAGCAGGCCATCGAAGCGGCGACCGACCTTTCGCCAACAACATCGCACGCATTGGCGAAGTACATTATGGGCGACGAGAAAGAAAATAAGTCGTTGACAGCCAATGTTGCATCTGCAACACTTACAGCCCATGGACCTTGACACTGACAGTCTACGGCAGGCACTACGACAGCGAGGGATGGCTCCGAGCGACGTTGCGGTTCGGGCTGGGTTGTCGCGCAGTACGGTTTGCCGGTGGTTGACCGGGGCGAGCAAGCCAACGCGGGTGACGCTAATGGCGGTGGCTGCGGTGCTGGGAGTTGACCCGGCGAAGTTGGTGCGGCGTGCTTGACCTTCCTGAAGCGGTGCTTGTGTTCACCTGGCGGCTGTACGGTTCGCGGCCCAGCGAGGAAGAACAGGAAGTCATCGCCAATCCGGCGTCGGTTGGCTTGGACATTGGCGCGCTGCGAGCTTCGCTGACCGCTCCGACCGTGATGCGCGCGTGGGCGACGCAGAGCGTCTACGGGGTCGTGATTCTTGAAGCGAGCGCCGAGTTGTCAATCGGCATGGACCTTGAACACGCCGGGGTGATGCGGCGGCTGTCGGACAGTTCCCCCGACCTGCACGCCCCGCGCGTGTTTGAGGCGTCGTTCCCGCGCGAGGCCGCGACGGCGGTTGAAGGTGCGCGGCCCACAATGGACATGCTGGCGCAGATCGCGCTGGCGAAGGCGGTGGCGACGCTCACCGCAGGAGAAACGTGATGCGAAACAACTACTGCCTGGACGAACTGCACGCCCTGACCAACTCGCCGAAGCAATGGCTGGAGGCCGACTACGTTGTGATTGGGCGCATCCTGTACTGGCTGCACCAGTGCAAAAAGCCGTTGGGAATCGCCATGCGCCACGCCATGCACAACATGGTCCGGCAGGCGCACCTCTCCTACAAGCGCGACAATGCCCGCGGCACCAAGGCCGAGTCGCCTTGGACCGACGCCTACGAATGGAAGGCGGCCCGCATCGCCCCGGCGCTCGACGCCCCGGCCGAACCGACCTCGATCCGCACGGTGACGTTGGTGGACGACGCGGGGCGATCCAGCATCTACACCCCTTCACCAGCAACCTTCGACGCCGTGTTCGCGCTGCTTGGCCCGGTTGACGCGGTGCGTCAAGAGGAAATGGCGTCCATCGAAGCCGAAGTTGCCGCCACACTTGCGGAAGGCGTTGCCGAACTGGCGACCGAGGCGGAGGTCGCCGCCGCTCGCGTCAAAGAGGCGCAAGTAGTCGTCGCAGAGCGCAAGAAGCCGGGACGCAAGCCGAACAGCGTCAAGGCGGCAGGCGAAGGGGGCAAGCTGTGACCGACCTCGCCACGCTTGCCACGCTCGCGGACGGCCCCGAAGTCGGCCCGCAGACGATGGTGACAGAAAATACGATGGACGACGTGCAGGCGTTGTCCGCCGCGCACCCCGGCTCGCACATGCTGGGCGTCAAAGTCCAAATGTCGGCGACCGAGGCCGCAGTCGGCGTCCTCGTCGGCACGCTGTACCAGGCGATTGAAGCTACGCTGGCGATGGTCGGCAAGGTTCCGAGCGCCAAGGGCCGCGTGGTGTCAATGAACCCGGAGCTTGCCGCTCGCGGTTGCGCGATCCTGTGCATTGAAGCGGTCAAAATCGCGTGGTCACGCTGCGCCGCCGCCAAAGAGGACGACCCCCGGTGCATCGCGGCCCACACGATGATCGCCACCCTCGTCGAAGCCCTGAAAACGACCGACTTTGAGCGCAACCCGCACAACATCATCGCCGCCTGCCGCCTGTTCTACCAATGCGCCCACGGCGTTTTGCGCAACGATGCGCCGGATTCCGTGCGAAATGCGGCAGTTGTGACGTGGAAGAACCAGTTGGGCGGCTGCATGAGGGTCTAACGCTATGGCACCACAACGGAAACCCGAGATTTTGCGACCAATCCTTGTGGTGCCGGAGTCGTTAGTGCCGCAGACGCCGCTTTTTGCGTCCAGTCCACTGATCACCCCGCAGTCACCACCGCCGCCGCAACTCCCAATGGAGATCCGCACCCCGCTGTTGCCGCGCGAGCCTGGCACAACGGCGGTCGCGCCCATGCCGGAAACGCTTGCTCAGCGCATCGCCCGCATCAACCCCAAAAACCTGCGCCGGGAGGACTTGGTGGACGCCTTTCTGGCGCTGGCCGAGGACGCAGCCGTGGCATACGACAGGCGAATCGTCCACGCCTCGCTCGAAAGCCTGAAACCGTTTGTGATTGCGATAGAAGGCCCTGCGCACGACCAGTCCAAGGCGATTGACGCCGCGCTTGAACGGCTAAAGATGTTTACCAAGTGAGCGAAGCGCGCGACCAACTGCTAGACGCATGGTTCCGCGACCTTACTGCGTTCGCGGTGTCGTTCGACCTGCGCGACAAAGACCTCAACACCATCCCGTTCGCGCCGACCGGCCCCCAGCGCATCCTTTTCGATGCGATGGACAAGCACCGGCTCCTGCAAATCCTCAAAGGTCGCCAAATCTTTGCGACAACGGCGGTTTTGCTGCGCATCCTGCGCGATTGCCTGCGCCCCGGCTTCCAAGCGTGCGTTGCTGTCCACAACGACCAGTCCGCCGTCGAAGTGGGCCGCTTCTGCGAACAACTGTACCGGGGCAACGTCCTGCTGCAACAGTTCTTGCCGATTGAGCGCCATCGCGAACACCGCATCCGCTTCCACAACGACGCGCAGATCAAGTTCGGCACCGCCAACTCGGAGTTCTGGCGCGGCTCCAAGACGCACCTGGCGCTTTGCACCGAAGCGGCGATGTACGACGACCTCGGCGGCACCCTCGCCAGCCTTGGGCAGTCCGTCCCGGCGTCGGGGCGCATCATCTTGGAGACAACGGCGAACGGCGAGAACGACTACTACCACATGTGGACGGACCCAACCAGCCGATACCACAAACTTTTCCTATCATGGACTGACCACCCGGAGTACAGTTCCAAACACCCGTCCTACCCCGACGACGGCATCCGGCGCATCCCCGACGACCTGACCGAGATTGAGCGCGCCTACCTTCGCAAGTCGAAGTTGCCGATGGATCGGACGCTGTGGGCGCTCAACAAGATCCGCAGCCTACCGATCAACAAGCGGCACCTGTTTGAGCAGGAGTACCCGCTGAGCGCGCACGACGCCTTCATCCTGTCGGGCGACAAGTTCCTCAAAGCCACGCTCCCGACGCCGCCAGCGCCACGCGGGGCCATGCTCGCGGGCATCCTGCGCATGCACGACTACAACCCGGCGCACCAGTACTGCGCGGGCGTTGACACGGCCAGCGGCGCGGAGTCGGGCGACGCCCACGCCGTCGTTATCTTCGACGTTACCGACCGCACGATTGCCGCGACGATGGAAGTGCGCGTGCCGATTCCGCAGTTCTGCCTTTCCGCCTACGCGCTGCTGCACGAATACGGGTCGCCTGTCACCGTCGTTGAAGTCAACAGCTACGGCCTCGTTGTCATGGACGAGTTGCGCCGACAGGGCATCCCCCAATACATGCGAACGTCGCCCGAGGGTTTGGCGTCCACAATCAAGGACCGGCACGGCTGGGTGACGACCGTGCAGACCAGGCCGATTCTGTACGGCGCGGTGTTCACCGCTACGCAAGGGCCGTCGCCCATTTCCATCGGCTGCCCGCGGCTGGTGAACCAACTCAACGCCCTTGTCTACAACAAGAGCGGCCAACCAGCCGCGCCAACCGGACAACACGACGATCTCGCCGTCGCGCTCGGCCTTGCGCTGCAAGGAGTTGATCAAGCCCATCCCCCGGCTCCAGGGTTCGACGGGTTCCCGCCGCACGCCCCAAGGTCTGTCGAGGAAGAATTTGTTTTCATTGCGAAATACGGCATTGACGCGGTTCGCATGTTCACCGATTCCCAGCGCGACACAGCGGAGTTCCTTCGCTGATGTATGATTGCGCTTGACATTGTGCGCGATCATCGCGAACCTAGCCGTGGCGCTAGTCGCCACGGGATGCCGCCGCACGGGCAAGATCGGGATGCCGCCGCACGGGCACGGGGTAAATGTGGAAAACCAGCAGGCCGGGGCCGAAGCCCCATTGAGTGTGAGCGAGGCAGTAGGCAAGGCGTTTGCACAGCACACGCAAGAACCTGCGCCATCGGCCCCTCCGCCCGCAGCCGCGACGGAGCAACAGCCGGGCCACCAACAGCAATCGTCAGCGCCCGGTGCGACCGGGGAACGCAAGACGATCCCGGTGGCCTCGTACAACGCCGAGCGATCCAAGCGCCAACACTGGCAAGACCAGTACGCGGAAATGCGGGCCGAAAACTCCCGCCTTCAAGCGCAGTTGGAGCAGATTCAGGCCGCGCAGGCCGCGCAAACCAAAGCGCCCGCAAAGGCGCAGGACGCGGACGAACAGTGGCTTGCATCGTTGCAAGGCGACGACGACGACTTGCACCCAAAGGTCAAGGAAAAGCTGGCGAAACTGGACAAGTTGGAAGCGGATTGGACGCAGTTCCAAAGCGAGCATCGAACTCGGCAGCAAATGGCGCAAGAGCGCCGCATGGACGCCGCGCTCGACTCGTTCATGGATCAGGTCGTTTCGGAACTTCCGGGCATGGACCCGGACCTTACGCGGAGCATGGCTGTTAGCCTGCTCGCAGCCGAGGACGAAGGGTCGAAACGCACGCCTGCGCAAGTCCTCAAACCGCTGCACGACCTCTGGCTTCGCTACCACAAGAACGCCCATTCACCATCCGCAGCCCCGGCGGCAAGTAGCCCCGGCGCGCAACCCAAAGCACCGCCGCAGATTGGAGCGCCAGCAACACCTGGCCCCCGGCAGACCGACAAGTTGGACTTCCGCGACATCGGCAAGTACATCGCAAGTCGGGTCAACAGCGGCACATAGAGGGCCACCGGCCCATAGGAAACGACGATGCCAGCAAACTTGACCAGTTTCGACGCGATCCTCAAGGAAAGCTATGTGATCAACTCGATCACGGATCAGTTGAACGAGAACACCGATGCGTGGAAGGACTTTGAGAGCCTGACGCTGAACTGGACCGGCAAACGCTGTGTGATTCCGCTGCGCATCTCGCGCAACAGCGGCACCGGGGCGGTGGCCGAGAACGGCACTTTGCCCGCCGCTGGGCAGCAGGGCTACGAGGACATGATCGTCACCGCTCGCGGCGTCTACGGCTCCGCGCAACTGACCGGCTTCGCGCTGGCCTCGTCCGTCAACTCGCAGGGCGTGTTCAACCCGACCGGCTTGCAGGCGGAAATGAACGGCTTGGTCGAGGATGTTCGCAAGCTCATGTCCGCGCTGTTGTTCTTCGGCAACTCGGTCATCGGCTTTGTGTGGCAGAAGCAGAACGCCGCCGCGCCCTTAGGTGCCACCTTCCAGTACTCGGGGCGTCTGGACAACACCGAGGACACCTTCGCGGGTGTCGCGGTTGGCGTTGGGCGCTCCGGCACGCTTGTTCGCCTTGACGACTACACGGTGGTTCCCGGATCGACGCAGCAGATCAACAGCATCACGACCGTTGCTGGCGAGCCGACCATCGTGTTCAACGCGGCCATCAACACCGCGGTCGTTCCGACCGAGGTGCCAATGGCGGTCGTGTACGACACTGCGGTCGCCACCGACAAAGACCCGGCGATTGAACCCAAGGGCTTCACGGCCAACCTTGCCGCGGTGAACCACTTCGGCTTGGACCGCAGCCTCGCGGCCAACGCGCAGATTCGCAGCAACTTCCGGCTGGCGGACACCGCCGCCGCCGCTTACTCCCCGCTGACCGCGCACGGCTTGGACTCGCTGATCGCGACCTCCAACAAGCGCAGCGGCAAGCGGTTCGACAAGTTCTGGCTGGCGATTGAGCAGTTGGTGGCCTATTCCTCGCTGTTGCAGGGCGTGGCCGTGTCGAATCTGCGGGTGGACGTCAAGGACGACTCCAAGAGCGCCGACGCCGGGTTCACCAACCTGCATCACCAGGGCATCCCGTTCCGCACATCGGACGTGTGCCCCATCGGCACCATCTGGGGCGTCCACAACGCGGGCTACAAAAAGGCCGTGCTGTCGTCGGGCCAGTGGCTTGACTACAACGGCGTTCTGCGGCAAGTTCCCGGCATCGACGCGGGCATCGCCCAGTGGCGCATGTTGTACGATGTCGCCTGCATCCAACCCAACGCACAAGGCGTCCTCACCGCCGTCGAAGTGCCCACCTAGAGAGGCTTCCAATGGCAAATCCTCGTGTGCTACTCATTGACGACGACAACGCCCAGGTGGCGTCGGAACTGGTTGGGCAGGCGCTCCCGGCGCTGAGCCCCACCGGCAATGACGCCGCCGTCCCGGCTGTGTGGTTCTTCAACCAGGTCAACACCGATGCTTCCGTGCTGACCAAGGTCGCTCCGTTCGCTGGGGTGATCCTTGGCGCGTGGGCCATCAAGACCGACGGCAACGGCGCCGGGGGCAACTTTGCGACCATCAAGGTCGGCTCAAACACCGCTGCGGTCGTCGAGCTGGACGACGTGGACGCCACGCAGATTTTCGGGGCGACCACCCTGGATGACAGCAACGCGTCCTTCGCGGAAGGCGACTCGATCACCTGCACCGCAACGCAGGCCGGTGGCGCGAACTGCGCCGCTCGCGTCTACGTCCTCGTGGCGAAGGCGTAATCATGCGCGGCTACGCTGCGGGGTTGGACGACGACGACGAACTCGACCTTTCTAGGTCGGGGGATGCGTTTGCCGTATCCAACCTCGCAGCGGCAGCCAAGCGCGAACAGGCCCGCAAGGGGCTTGGCGCAGGCGTAGCAGGCGGCGCTGCCAAGGGTGCGCAGGTCGGCACGTCAATCTGGCCAGGATGGGGCACGCTCATTGGCGCGGTTGGCGGCGCGGTTGGCGGCGCGCTTGAATCCCAATCCGACGGCGAAGGCGCGATGTATGACATCGGTCAAGCCCTACAAGGCGAAGGTAAGTACGGGCAACTCGTCGCAACTGGCGGGTCGCAGTTTGCTTCGAGGTTCCGACCGAAAAAGGGGTGACCTGTGCCGTTTGACGCGCTAACAGGCGATGCGGCGGCGATTGGTCGTGAGCCGGGCGAAGTAATCGAACCCGGCGACACCAATGCGCCGTCCCTTACCCCTCAGCAAATCGCCACGCTTGCCGAGGAGTTTTACAACAAGTCCTCGCAGATATACACGATTTTTCGCCAATGCAGCGAGGCGATCAATGGCTTCCGGGCCAGCCGCTTCGCCATCGGCACCGTATCCAACACAACGTCGGTCGAGACATACCTTCGCCCGCGCGACGTGTGCATCAGCCTAATCCTTCCGTTGTTCCGCAATGTTGTTGCGCGATTCTCGACGGAAATGCCGTCTGCCGGCGTGGTCCCAGCAGACGATTCACCGCTAGAAATCCAGCGAGCGCAGGCGTCGGAGCAGGCGTTGCGGTACGCTTGGCGGGACGCCAAGATGCGCCGGGTAATGACCGAGTTCATCGAATGGCTGGCGCTGCACGGCACAGGTGGCCTTCTGGTCTGCATGGACCGAGGCAACGTGCGGGTCAACGCGGTGTGCGCGGAGGACTTGCGCGCCGAGCCGGGTGTTGAGCCTGGCGACTCGCGGTTCCTTGGCGTGGTGCGGCGCACGACGCGAGAGGCGTTGCGGGCGCAGTTCCCCGACAAGTGGCAGCAAATCGAGAGCGCCCCAGCTGCGCGCATCCCGCTGTCGCAATCGCTGTTTCTCACGGCCCAGCCTGCGCCGGATCGCGTCGAAGTGCTGGAAGCCTACTGCGCGAGCGGCCATTGGTACATCATGACCAGCGACGGCAACGTGCTGGATCAAGGCGAGACACCCGGCAAGACAATGCCGTTGAGCGTGGTCCGCTACACGCGGCTTCCCGGCGAGTTTCACGGGATGGGCATGGTCGAGCCGGCCCTTGATCCGCAGTACGCCTTCAACACGATCGTCAATCAGACCTTGCGCAACGCCCGCAGCATGGCGAACCCCAAGGTGCTGATTGAGCGCAGTTCCAAGGTTGACCCCTCGGCGTTCACAACCCGCGTTGGCGAAAAGGTGTTCTACTCCGGGCAGCCTCCGACCGTGTGGACTCCGCCGCCGATGCCGCAGTACTTCACGATGCTGCCGCCGCAGTTGCAGGCCCACGTTCACGACATGACCGGCGTTCACACAACGTCGTTGGGCAAGCGAGCGGTTGGCATCTCGTCGGGCCGCGCAATCGAGGCGTTGACCGCCAACGACCTTGCGCAGTTCCAGGGCACGCAGGACGCCATTGAGGACGCGGTGCGGCATGTGGCGAGGTCCATGCTGCTTTACATGCGCGCGTTCTACCCGCCCGACAAGGTGCTGCGCATGTTCAACGGCACCGGCAAGTCGATCCTTTCGACGCTGCGGGCGACCGACATTGCGGAAGACCCCGATGTGTTCTTCGAGGCCGGGACGCTGTTCAGCGCCGAGGTCAAGGACCGGGACCAGCGCACGCTTGACCTGATTCGCCTTGGGATGATGACGCCAGAGGAAGGCCGTCGCGCGCTGTCGTTCCGCCTGGACCCAATGGCCCCGGTGCAGACCATCGCGGACATGGCGCACGCGCAGAAAATCCTCAAGCAAGTGGTGGAAACGCCCACCGGCCCCGGCGGCATCGCTGGCGTCGAGGTGTACCCGTCCGACAATCTCAAGGCGTTGGACGAGGTGGTTGGCGGCTTTATGCGCTCGGACGAGTGGGACGGCCTTGACCCTGCGGTGCAGGAGCGGGTCGCGCAACTCTACAAGCAAATCATCGCGCTCAAGAACCCGGCCCCGACGCTGGACCCGTCGCAAGCCCCCAAGCCACCCGGCGCACCGCAAGAGCCGATTGGATCGTTGTTGCCGGGGGTGCAGGACTTGTCGGCCCCGGCTGACGAAGAACTGGACAAGGCCGAGGCTGGCGGGCAAGCGTTGACGGGGGGTGTGTAATGCTCACCGACGAAATTGCCACCTACTGCCGCCACGTTCTTGACGACCCCAACACGGTATTCCTTCCCAACAGCCTGCTTGCGACGATCTTGCAGCGCGGTTATGTGGAGTATCGGCGGCTGTTGCCAAAGGAAGCGCGCGAGATTCGCTACCAACCGGCGGCGCTGGTCAATGCGTCGGAGCTGAACCTGGACGGCGTGCTGTTTGGCGACCCTGCGACCAGTGCGCGGTGCCAGGAAATCACGCGGGTTCAGTTTGTGGACGCCACGACCGGGCAGTTCCTTGGGCTGCTTTCGCCTGCGCCGTCGTTTGAGACACTGGCTCCAAGCGCGAGCAACAACTGGCTGTCGGCGCTCGCTGGCGGGCAGGCGCGTTGGTGGCTTGACCGCCGCAGGCTGCGATTCTCGTCGCCAGTCACGGCCACAATCCAGATTTACTACATTCCCGACGACGCCGGGAAATTCACAACCGCAACGATTGCAACTGGGGCTGGCGACTACGTTGACGACTTCGACCAGTTCCACGACCTTATCGCCTTGTTCGGGTGCAAGCACTACGCAATGAAAGACGGCGTACTGTCGCAACCAATCATGGCGCAGACGCAGATGATCCAGGCGCAGATGCAAGCCCACTTCGCGGAAACCCGCAGCGGCGAGGGAAGCCGCTACGTCCGCGACGACATGGGCGCGTACTACTAGGAGGTTCCATGTTCGACATCGGGATGCTGCAAAGCGCAGCCAAGCGGGCTATGAAAAAGGGACCGCAGGTCGCAATCGAAATCGAGGCCCACCCAGGCAAGCCGTCCAAGGGGATGCCGCCAAAGGGCGACCCAGACGCACCTGGCGACGAGCTTGGGGAGCTTGCGGAGGAATTGCGCGCCTGCGCCGACGAATACGGCCAAGAGCCTGCGCAACTGCTCGCGGAGTTCAAGAAGTTCCTCGCCAGCAAGGGCAAGTCGCACAACAAAATGCCGGAAGATGAACCTGAGTCTGCGCCGGATACAGAATCGCCGCTGGATGGTTAGCCTGTGTCAAGTATTGACCAAACCGTTGACGCCACACCCCGCAAGGGGATGGACCTGCGTTCGCTTGTGAAGGACGGCGGCTCGCCGTTCATTGGCAACGTGGTCACGCGCAATGGCGAGTTCGCAGTTCGTGGCGGCTTCGGGCTAGTTCGGCAGTACAGCACGACGCTGAACGGCGGCAACGTCAATAGAGTTGCTCAGGACTCGTCGTTTGGGCTTGGGCCTTCGATTGGCACGTTCGCGCTGCGGACGCCGTTCGGCGCGGACCAAGTGCTGTCGGTCCACACGGTCACGGCGTTCACCGGCGACTTCCGCACCAATGACCAGCAAGGCGGTTGGCATGCTGGGGCGCGGGCACAACTAATCGTCGGCCTTGCGCTGCATGTTCACGACCTGCACAGCGGGCGGCACTTTGAGTTTGTGCTGCACGACCAACAGGCCGAGACAAGCCAGTTGGACACGGTGCTGCCCCACGCGGCGACCCGGTTTGACGAGGACCATTCCCGGTGGTTCATCCCCACGGCACTGCCGAAGTGGGCGACGTTCTCGACCATGCTTGGGCGGGCGCTGATCCTGATCGACGGCTGTGGGGTGTGGACGTACCGCCCGGTGGATGCGCCGTTCGGGCCAGACCGCAAACTGGACTCGATGGAGCGAGCGCAACTCGGCCCCAACTACGGGGAGACTTGTGCGCTATCCCCGCTTGAAATCGGCCCCGGCGTGTTCCTTGGCACCGGCCAGGGCGACGAAATCAGTTATTTCACGGCTGCGCAGTTCGGGTTGCCGACCGCGATGTGCGTCATGGACGACCGGGTGGTGTACGCGGCGGGCAGCACATTGCTGTTCAGCGACCCCAACCGGCCAGACAACATCATGTCACCCAACGTCCAGTTCCTTCCGACGCAGGAGGAAATCACGCTGTTGGCCCCGGTGCGCGGCATGCTGTTTGTGGCGACGACGACCCAATGTTGGGTCTACACGCCAAACACGGGCGAGGCGTTGGTGGCGAAAGGGCAACTAGTGAACATCAGCAATACGATGGGGTGCCTGTCGCAGCGCGGGGCGGTCCTCGCAGAATCGGGCGTGTTCTTTGCCGACCGCTCCGGCATCTACGTCTACGGCGGCGGCGCGAACCTTGCCCCGCTGTCGGTGGAGATTGACCGCCTGTGGACGGACACCCAATCGCTGCAACTGCCGTGGACCGACTACTACACCGCCAGCGGCATCACGGCGCTGGCCGACCCGCAGCCGTTGTCGCGTGTTGACGTAGCGCAGCAATCGGCGGACTTCCGCCTGGCGTGGGACGATGTGCGCAAGGCGCTTTACTGCGTCCTTGACGACGTTGCGCTGGTGTGGACAGACGGCTTTGGTTGGTCGGTGTGGACGTTCTTTTCGCACGCTGGCGCTGGCGCGGCTGTGCAGGCCCGTGCCAACCTCGCCAAACCGTCGCTTGTGCCGGTGCGCAACAACGTCTACATGGTCGCTGGACCATACACGCTGGACTACACCAGCCCGCTTATCCTAGAGGAATGCACCAACTCGTCCTGCGGACTGTACCTGCTTGGGCGCGGCGGCGCGCTAGACGCAAGCGCCGACGCCAGTATTGAGGATGAACGGCAGCCGATGGGCGGTTGGGTCAAGGCATCGCAGATTGCGCCTGGCGTCGGGCCAGCGATGTTCCTTGGCCGTCCGATTCGCCTGCCAGATGGATACGAATGTCCTGCCGGAGTGATTGACGGTGAGTCGTTTTGGCTGCC
The DNA here is from genome assembly GCA_016875335.1 of Deltaproteobacteria bacterium. GTDB lineage: Bacteria > Myxococcota_A > UBA9042 > UBA9042 > UBA9042 > SXRM01. Next base: position 12,507 of record VGRO01000137.1, read on the forward strand.
GGTCTCAATCAGCCGAGGCCCAACCGGCACCTTCAACACCAGCTATGAACTAACGTTCATGTTCGACAACACCCGCTGGCAGCCCGTGTTCACAACCGGCGTGTCCACGGAGATCGACTTTGTGCTGCCTTCGGAGCGGTTGGGATCGGCGGATGGGTACGCGCAGGGAGCGCCAAACCCCGGCTCCTCGGAAGTCCAATGCTATCTCGCTGGCTTTGCAAACCGCGCTGGTAATCAAATCCGCATCTTTTGGGATGGCACGCTTGGGGCGTGGACGACTAAGCCGGTGATGAACCTTGGGCTGCTCGGCCCTGACCTTGTGATTCTGTTGCCGTTCAGGTACATAGGCACGGATTCGTCGTTCTCAATCTTTGAGCCGATTGCCGCGACCACTGCGGTAGTCAGCGGCTGGTTCGCCGCCGATGTGTACTACTGGCAGGAAGGCAACTACCCGACAGAGCGCACCGCGTTAGAGGCGCGGCGGCAGCCCGTGGATTGGGCGGTCAAAACGGCCAATCTGGAGTTGAAAGGCAACGAGTTCAAGGTGCGCGGCGTATTCGTGACGGCGATGCACCTTGGGTCTGCCTCGACAAAGGTTGTCGCCGGGTGGCCGTTCGGCCCGCTGAACAGCGCAACGTCAAGCGACTACCGCGATTATGCTGGGCAGGCGCTAGACTTCACGCAAACGCCGCCGGGGAACAGCCAGCAGACCAACATCCAGCAACAGCAGCGCATGATGCCCACCAGCATTTCCGGCAACACGGTGCCGCAAACGGTCGTCGGCAACAACATCGCGCGCTGGGGCGACTCGGCGGACGCCACCAAGGGCAACCTGCTTATTGGCGACGCTGCTGTTGACACCTTGGCTACAAGCGACGGCACGCAGGGCACGCGGGCCAGCGTCATGCTCCACGGCACCCTCAACGCAGAATCCGAAGGGGTGCGCGTTGGCAAGGTTGAGTTGGCCGTCCGCAACGTTGGTCTGCGCCGAAGGTGGTATAACCGATGAACGCAGCGGTCCCATTTGAGGTGTACCCGGCGACTGCGAACGCGGTTGACCGTGACAACATGGCGAAGCGCAATCGCTTCTTTGCCAACGTGGGCCGCGTTGCGCCAATCCCGGCTGGCGACGTGCTACCCAAGACCGGCGTGCTTGGCCCCGGCGGATACCCTGGCGGCGTCGTGGCAGACGGCGCGGACATTTCCGGCGTTGGTTTGCCAGAGTTGGGGCCGCTGACCATCAACGGTGCGGCGACAATCCGCGATTGCCAGTTGAACGGGCAGCTCGCGCTCGGCCCCGGTGCGGCGGCGCGGCTTGTCGGGTGCAACATTCAGCGACCGATCCTTGTGGCGGCAGGCGGCAGGCTTGTCGTCGGGGCGAGCACGTTTCTCACCGGCCAAGCGTTCATCAACAACATTGGCGCAGCCGCAAACTGCGTGTCGGTTGGCAACGTGGGCTGGAACCCCGGCCCGACCCCGCACGTCAACACCACTATCATCGGGGAGGTCTAGGTGGCAAACCGGCTTCTACCGCAACAGTTCGCCGCTGGCACCGACATTTCGGGCACGCGCATTGAACAGGCGCTTGCGGCGCTTGTGGGCGTGTATAACGATGTTCCCGCCGACCTTGTGAAGCGCCGTTGGTGCCCGTCGCACATCAGCGCGGGCTACTCGCCGTCGCAGGAAATCGGGGTCACGACGCCGCGACAATTGCCGTGGCTTGACGGACTGGGCATTTCGGCGGTTCTGCAACCGCCTGCGACGTTCCCGCCACAGCAGCGCGTCAAATCGTGCGCGGTTGAGGGGTTGACCGTTTCGTCGTTGTACACATGGGAAATCGCCTTTGGCAACGCTCGCCCGGTGATCGTCACGTCGCTGTCCATGTTCGCGGAAGCCCTTGCGACCGGCCCGTTTGACAACCCGTGGCAGGACATTGGTCCTGTTGCCCCGGCGGACGACTTCACGTTCCAAATGGCCGTTGACGACGCCTGGGACATTGAGAACCGGCGCAAACTCAAGCAAGAAATGCTGCTCTGGAAAATGCGCTCCGATGCGTTTGCTTTCAACCCGAGTACGCAACCGTTGCCAGCGGACACGATTCAGCCGCCGCACCCGGTTGGCGTGTGGGACGGTCATTGTTTAACGCCGACGCCGCTTGTGCTGTTGCCGCCATACGCCCGCTCGCGGGTGCAAATGACCATCCCGATGTATAATCCGGGTGTGTCAACATGGGGTAGTAGGCCGTGGAAAGGCAACGCATGGAGCCTGCACGTTGAGGTGTTGGAGCCGACGCGATGACCGACCAGTTCAGCAAACCCAACTTCGCGCGAGGCGTGCGCCTGTGCGTTGAGCATGTGTACGTCACGCTTGCGGACATGAAAACACAGGCCGAGAACGCGAACATCGAGAACCAAGTCGACGCGCTGGCCCCGTGCCGGATTGCGTGGCATTGTCCTTGGATTGGGGCAGAGTCGGCACAGGAAGGCAAGCCAGTCGCCTTTTGGCCGTTCACCATCCCGCCGTTTCAGCAGGACTTTGTGCGCGACAGGCTTAGCGACCCCGGCTACCCGGTTGTGCTGCGGGAGTTGTCGGTCGCCTTTGACCAGCGCGCTGAGCCTGGAGGCGTCGTTTCACCAAACAGCACATCCGAAGAGGCGCTTCTAACCGACCCTGACATGGACCGCTACGACCTGACGATCCGGCTGTTTGAGAAGCAGCCGACCGCGACAGGCGGGTCTGCGTCGATTGTCCCGCGCGAGGTCTTGCGGTTGGAGTTGAACGGCGAGAACGCCTACGGCAACGAGTTCGCGCGGCTCAACCCGTTCACCATTGACACGCTGAACGTGCGGCTCAAACCGTTCATGGTCTACTACTGGCAAGTGGAGTGCCCCGGCCTATACAGCGAGGACGGCGACCCGTTGTTCGGCGCACCAACGGTCGAGCAACTGGCGATGCCGTCGTTCACGCTGGTTGCCACGGTTCTATCGCCGCTGACGGTGCGCGACCAGTTGGACGACTTTGCGTTTCCTGGCATCCAAAACATCCCAGCCAAACATGGCGGGCTAAAGACTGGAACAACAATCAGTTTGGTGACACCGGTTGCTGACACAATCATCACCGGGACGGACGTGCAGACGGCGCTTGGCGGCTTTGACGAGGCTGCTCGTGAACGGATGCCTAGCGGCTACGGCACGGGTCACGGCGCGACCGGGAATGTTATGCAGGCCGCAGATCGTCCGCCAAGCGAGTTGTTGGAGAAGGACGCCTACTTGTCGGTGATCATGGTCCCGATGTGGCACGGCCAGCGCAACAACTCGATTCGCGCAAGCGACGTTCCGACGATGGGGATGCCGTTTGCGCCGGACCCGTTTGTGGCCCCGTGGTTGACTCCGACAATGGACCGGCGGGTGTTGCGTGTGCCGTCTAACTTTGTGATTCACCACGTCTTTGCCGTGTGGAACAACTGGAGTCCACGCGCGCCGATTGTGGGGCACGCCGCGGTCGGCACGGAAAGCACCGCTGCGACCTACCAACAGGAAGTCGGCGTTGCGATCCATTCCGGGTTCAAGGGCGACGACTACCGTATGCAACAAGTGGCGTTCCTCCG
>VGRO01000138.1 GCA_016875335.1 Deltaproteobacteria bacterium
AGGGACTGGAAAATAATAAGTCGATCACTCTCACATCAGGACGGAGCCGCGAGTCGGACCTTTGGTCGGCGAGTTGGCGACCCACGGAGCAAGCAAACGGGCCCGAGAAATGATTGAGTAAATCATTTCCTGGCCCTTACGTGGCAGTCCACCTCTTGACTTTGGGCGCGGGCGGATTCGCGGGCTTGCTTTCGCGCACGGCCAGTGCGAAGCCTGCTGAGATGTCATGCCGGCAACGTGCGAGGTGGCCCAATGAGGCAACTTGCGCTTGCTGTTATCGCCGCTGGCATGTTCGCCTGCAAAGCACCAGCGGTCGCGGCGTCGACCGGGGATACGGGCGCCGTAGCCGCCGCTTCGGACAGCGACAGCAAGGTCGCAGAGTCCTCGACACAGATCTCGTTGGATTTGCTTGTAAGCGCCGATGCCAGCGTCGACGCTGACGAGATCGACGCCCAACCCGACGGTGATGGAATGCCACTGCTGGATGGCGATGCCGCGGCTGCGGCCGACGACGTTTCCCCATCGATTTGGGGCTGGGCACCTTGCGCCGTCGAGCTCATCCCTGGGCTGCCGCTGCCCGGCGAGCCCTGTGCGGTTCTGGGGCAGCGCCGCTGCACGGACTTCAAGGCGCATCCAAGCGGCGGGGTTTCTGAAGATGGGATTACTGGATACTGCAACCGGCCGAATTTCGTTGAGTGCGCGCCTGACAAGGACGGCAAGCTCTATTGGGCGCTCAATTCCTGCACCGCCCAGGCCTTGGCCATCGCAACACCAGAACAGAAAAAAACTTGCGACATCTACTATATGCGCTGCATCGATCACGGCAACGGCATGAGTTGCAGAATGAGACAGGTAACGCCCAAGCTAAATTTCAGCTACACAGCTACCATCGCGTGTCGACCCGAATTGCTTGGCAAGACAGCCTGTTTCAGCGCGCTGTCTGAATGCCAGAAGTTCCAAAACGGTGAGTTCGCTGTGAACTTCCCAAACCCGAAATACGAGACCCAGTCCAACCCATTGGGGGTTTGCGCACCATTCGCAGAAGGTGCGACCTACTGGATGCCGGTCACCCAATGCGACTGGTACGAAATCCAGGAATGCCCGAATTGGAAGTCGACGACAAAGGCATATTGCGACCTCTACGACGGCGTCTACCGTTGCAGTAAAACCTGCGCGGAGGCCCTCGCCACCCTGGCAAAAATCAAGCCTGGTTCGCCGTGATCCTGCGCGATTCGCCCCTTCGCGGCAGCCCTCAGCATGCCGCACCCGCGCCCGCACACCCATACGCCGCGCAACCAACCCTCAACCCCAAGGAGCCAACCCCATGCAGTCCCTCAACCCCGACACCCACAGCCCGCACGCGCACAAAGCCGCGCTGCGCTACCTGCGCATCCAATTGTTGCGCGCGCCGCAATTCGCCGAACTGCGCGCCCAGGCAGAGAGCGCTTTTCGCGCCATCGCGGACACCCTGGACGCGGCCGAAGACGCCGCCGACGCCCGGCAGGGTCAGACCGCGGTCATCGAAGCCCTGGACGGCGAGCAAGACGACGCCATGTCGCGGCTGGCCATCCGGGCAAAGGCCGAGGTCGGTGGCAAGCTCGACGACGTCCGGTACCAGGCTCTCTTCCCGGTGGCCCCGAGCGACGCCATGAAACCAGTCACCGGGGACGATCAGGCGCGGTTCGTACGCCATGTGGTGGAAACCGTGCACAACGAAGGCTTGTGGGCACCGCTGCTGCCCAGCGCCGCTGAAGTCGACCAACGCCAGCAAGAACTGTCCGCCGCGATTGCCGCACGCGAACCCCTGTACCTTGCGGAATCGCAGACCAGTGCGGCGCTGCAGCGGGCGCTCGACAACGGCCGGCGCGTGTACAACTTGATGCCGAGTCGGCTTGCGCTGTTGCTCGGTGCCGACCGCAAGCGCTACATCGACAGCTTCTTCAAGACGTTGAGCAAGCCGCGCAAGGCCAAGGCCGCGGACGACGACGCGCCCGATGGCGAGCCGCAGGCCTGATGCTCGCCACCTCGGCGTGCAAGGCCGCGCGCAGCAGGCCGGATGCCCGCCACCTTGGTGGTCCAGGTGGTGCGCCGCAGAGCTGATGCGCGCAGGGTTGGCGTGCAGGGTTGAGCGCAGCAGGGCCACTTTCCGTGCCCAGCGGCGCGAGGTAGTTCGCAGGACGTCTGCGGCGTGCTTCTTGCGCGCGATGCCATGCCGCGCTGTCGGCCAAGCCTAGGACCAACCGCGGATCCAGATGGCCGAATCGGGAGTCGATGCGCAGGGATTGCCGGTCAGGGAGCCGCGCCCGGGCAATGCTCCCGCCCGTTCAGACCGACACGCGCCCGGCAGGCGCAATCTCCAGCGCCAAATAACACCGCCCGCAAGCCTCGCGCACCGGCCAATCCAAGGCAATCCCGCCGCCCACGACCACCGCGGCGCCACAGCGCGGACATGGCCCGATCCCGCCGAACACCGTGCGCCGGACAGCGCCGACGCGGCTGGCGACCAGCGGCCCGGCCACCAACAGCGCGGGCGGCACGACGAAGTGCAAGATCGGCACGAACACGAACGCCAGGCCGAGCGCCCACAGGCCGGCCCACCAGCGCGCGGCCCGCCGCCGCCGGTCCGCTTCGGACCAGTCGCGGAGGAACACGCCGCCCGTCGTCGCGGCAAAGCCATCGGCCGAAAGCAAGACCGCCAGGCGATCCGCGCCTTGATCGGTCCAATGCGCCGAGCGCTCGGCGATCTCGGCGGCCGCCGCGCTCACGCCCGCGCCAGCAGCCACGCCTGGTGCGGCAGCGGGCTCGACCACAAGAGCTCCGGCAGCGCGTTGTCCTCGACCACGCCGGGCAGCAGATCCACGCCGGCCGCGGCGTAGCAGTGGTGCACGAACGCCGAGCAGTAGATGGCGCGCTCGTCTGTGCGGCCGTAGCGCTTGCCCAACTTCTCGCGCTTGAGCGCCACCCAACTCGCGATGACCTTGGGGATGGAATAGCGCGCGCCGGTCGCCAGCAGGTGCAGCCCTTCGACCAAGACCGCGCGGGTTTGGGCGGCGTCGAGGCCGAAATCCAAGATCGCCAGCGTCGGCGCCTGCGCCTCGTCCAGGTACTTGTCCACCCGGTTCTCCTGCACGCCCAAGCGCACGAAGTGGCTGTGCAGGTCGAGGTCGGACTCCAAGAGCCAATGCTGGCCGTCGAGGCGCGGGCCTTCGAGCAGGAAGGCGTGCGACCACAGGCTCCAACTGCCGTCGGGGTCGAGCCGCCGCTGCGACCTGCGGATCCGGCGGTCGATGAACGACGCCAGGCCCACCAGGCCCACGCGGCCGGGCGCGGCAAAGCGTTCGAAAAACGCGATGTTGCTGGTTTCGGGCGGCAGCGTGTGCAGGGTCTTCATGGCGACAGCGCGTCCTGGGCGAGGCGGGCGTGCAACCCGGCCAACAGCTCTTGCGGAAAGGCGACGGCCTTGCGGGCGTCGGTGTCCACCAGGGCGCATGTGATGCGCTCGCTGGCGCAGACCTCGCCGGTGGCGTCGTTGACCATCTCGTGGGTGCTGACCACGACCTTGCTGCGCAGCTCGACCAGCCGCGATCGGATGGTCACGGTGTCGCCGGCCCGCGCCTCTCGGTGGTAGCGCAGGTGCTGTTCGACGGCGGCCATGCCTCGGCGGTTGGCGCGCAGCCAGTGGGCGTCCAGGCCCAGGTCGGCGAAGAACGCCCAGTGCGCCTCGTCGAAGCGGCTGACATAGTGGGCGATGTTGAGGTGGCCGACGTGGTCGCAGTGCCACTGGGTGACGACGCCGCGGTAGGTCACGCGGCCGGAGACGGGGCTGGAGCTTGGTGCGGGGCTGTGGCTCACGGTGACGCAACCGGGCGACGGCGCCCTGGCCGATGCTAGCGCGAAACCGGGCCAGCGCCAAAGCCGCGCCGCCGCGTGCAAAAGTGTTTGCGTGTTCCCTTTTCGCGGGCGTTTGGCTAGCTTGCCGGCATGGACCGCCTCTTTCTTGCCCTAGTTTCCCTTGCATGCATACAATCGGCCTGCACGGCGGATCCCGGGGCGGTTCCGGCGCCGCCTTCGGCCGGACAGTGGCAGGGCATGGACGTGCGGTTCCGCGTCGATTCCGGTCAGGTGACTGCGCTGCAGACGGTGGCGACGTGGTCGTGTGCCGGCGACGACGGGTGCAAGGCCAGCGCGCCGGCGCGCGCGCTCGACGGGTCGTTCGCCGCGCCGCTGACGGGCCAGTCGTTCACCTGGAAAGCGACGACCGACCTTGGCGCGGTGACGCTGAGCGGCGCTTTTGGATCGACGGTGCAGGCGTCGGGCACCTACAAGGCGCAGTTGGGCCCGTGCTGCACCGCGGTTGGCGCGTGGTCGGCGGACTGGGTGCCCGGCTCCGGCCCGACGGGCGGAACGCAGACCGGAACCCAGCCGGCGGGTTGGGGCAAACATTCGACGGGCACCTGGCACCCGGCGCCGCCGCGGGCGACGGTCGCGCCCAAGACGCCGACGGACGCCCCGGAACCGCAAAAGGCGGCGGCGACGCTGGTCGAGGCCCTGCGCGCCCAACTGGGCCTGCCGATGGCCACCCAGCACGCGGCGCTCAACACCGCGGCCCAAGGCCACGCGAGTTTCTACGTCGCCCACAAGGCTGCCTACGACAACAAGGGCCTGAGCCCCCACGATCAGGATCCCAACTTTGGCAGCGACTTCACGGGCAAGAACGCGGGCGACCGCGCCAAGGCCGCCGGCCACCCCAACCCGGCCGTGGTCGAGATCATGGCGTTCACCGGCGGCGCGTCGGGGGCGATCCAGGGCTGGCTCGAAACCGTGTACCACCGCCTGCCGCTGGTCCACCCGCGCCTGGACGCCTGGGGCTGGGGCCAGGCCAAGGCCAGCAAGGCGCAAACCGAAGTCATCGACGCCACCCTGGTGGGCCCGGTGGCCGCCGATCTGGTGGTGTACCCATACCCGGGCCAGACCGGCGTGCCGTCGGCGTGGTCGGGCAACGAGGGGCCGCAGCCGCCCAAGCCGCCCGGGGGCTACCCTTCGGGGCCGGTCATCACCGCGCGCTTCGAGCCCGCGGTGCAGGTGCAAAGTCACGAGCTGCTCGACGCCAAGGGCACAGCCGCCGAACACGTGTGGCTGACAGCGACCAACGACAAGGTGCTGGCGAGCTTTGACGCCAAAACGGTGGTGCTGTACGCGCACAAGCCGCTGACGGCGGGGGTGTGGACGGTCAAGCTCAAGGTGCAACGCGCAGGCAAAGACGAGTTGGTGCAGTGGTCCTTCCAGGTTGGCAACTGACGGCCGCCGGGCGCTCGCCGCACCGACCGGCGCTGCGCATGGCGGCGCTGGTGTTGCATGCCCAGCAAGGCGATGACTTCTTTGGGGACACCTCCGAGGCGCGGGTGGTCGCGGCCGTTCGCGCGCACGGCATCGCCGCCGACCTCGTCCACCTGTACTACCCGCGCGGCGACGAGGACGGCTGCGCGGCCGTCGATGCCGACCTGTTGCGCTGGGTGGCCGATCAGCGCGTCGAGGTCGCGTTGGTCGGGCAGGTCTGGCGCGAGACGCTCCTCGAAGGGCTGCACGCGGCCGGCTGCTTGGTCATCGGCACCGACCCCAACGGCCAATGGCAGGCGGCCCGGCCCAATGTGCTGCTGGCACACTTTCCTCGTCACCGCGCGCCCTTGCTTGGGGTGCTGCGGGCGTTGCGCGACGGCGGCGCGCTGCTAGAGCTGCCCAACGTGGCGGTGGCCGATGCAACCGGCTACGTGGCCTCGCGGGTCGCCGCGGCGCCGGACCCTGCCGACGCAGAGCTGGCGGAACCCTTTGCCGCCTGCGCCGACGCCATGGTGTTCGGCCAGCCGCGCAACCGCGACGGCAGTGCACCTTTGCTCCGCAAGACGCTCGACACCAACGTCGGCTGCCCCTTTGCCGATGACGCCGCGCGCAACCCCGCCTTCGCGGGCCTGGACCTCGACCAGCCTGGGCTGGCGCGCAAGGGCTGCGCGTTTTGCCCCATGGGCGGCGACTACCGGGCGCTGCCCGTGGCGCAGACAGTGGCGGCGCACGTCGAACAACTGCGGTACTGGCAGGACCACCTGGCTGAACCTTTGGACGAAGCCGTGCTGCGCGACCAGAGCGCGCTGCGCTACCTGCCGCAGTTGGTGCAGGCGTGCCAAAGCGCAGGATTGCGGCCGCTTGGACTCTTGGTGCCGGGCCGCGGCGACGCCATCTTGCGGTTTGGGCCGCAGCTGCGGCAGGCGGCGGCGCTGTGCGGCGACAGCGGCTGGTGGTTCACCATCCACCTGGTCGGCTTTGAGAGCTTCAGCCAAGCCCAGTTGGACCTGTACAACAAGGGCGTCACCGTCGAAGCGTACGCGGAGGCGTTGCGGCAGATGCGGGCGCTGCACCGCGAGTTTCCCCTGGGGTTTCGCCTCTATGCGCATGGCGCCAGTTCTTTCATTCTTTTCAACCCGTGGACGACGCTGGACGACCTCGACGCGACCGCGCAGTTCTGCGACGAACACGCCGTGGGCGATCTCGCGCACGGGCTGACGCTGAGCCGCCTGCGCCTGTACCCCAACCTGCCGCTGTACTGGAAAGCGCGCGCGGAAGGGTTGTTGGTGGCCGACGCGCCCGCCGCCGACCGCGGCGCCGCCTTTGCCGGGTACAGCGCCGAAGCCGCGTGGCGCTACCTGCACCCGGAAATCGCGGCGGTCGAGTCCGTGCAGCGCGCGCTCGCCGACCGCGTGCAACCCAATGAGGGCGTTGGCCTCTTGCGAGCAGTCGTGCGCTGGGCGCGCGGGCGCTTTGGGCCGGACGCGGCACCGTGGACCGACGCCGAAGCCGCGGCTCTGGTCGCCGACTGGTCTGCGCTGCAGGCGCTGTGGCGCTCGGCCGCGCCGACCGGGACCCACCGCGAGGACCGCCGCGCGCGCACCGTGGTCGCCGGCCGCACCTGCAACAACCGCTGCCGCACCTGCACCGCCGGCCATGCTGAATACGAGGACCGGCCCGACCACTTGCGGCCAGGGGTGCAAGCGGCAGCCCAGACCGGTCACGTCGTGTTCTCAGGTCGCGAGCCGACGCTTTTTCCGCAGTTCCTGGCGCATGTGCGGGGCGCGGCCAAGGCCGGAGCCACCCGCATTGAGGCCCTGACCAACGCGCGGGCGCTGAGCTCGACGGGCGCGGCGGCCCGGCTGCGCGCGGCGGGCCTGACCGAACTCGGGGTCAAGCGCCACCGCCTGACCGACCGCGACGAAGACGACATCACCCGCTCGCCGGGGTCGGGCGTGCAAAACCGCGAGGCGATGATGCAGCTGCGCGCGGCCGGCGTGCCGTGGACGCTGCACTGGATCGTGGTGCGCGAAGGGCTCGGCGAACTGCGCGAGGTGCCGGCGTGGGCGCGGGCGCACGGGGCGCGGGCGATTGCGGTGCGGGTGCTGGCCGGCGAGGTGGAGCTGGGCAACCTGGCGGGTTGGCGGCAGGCGATCGAGGGGTTGGGGGCGGCGGCGCAGGCGGTGGGGATCGCTGTGGGGGTTGAGGGGGGGTGAGGGCCAGGCAGAAAACGGACGTTGTCCGACCTGCGACATGGTTTACAAAACAGACCGGCGACATCGTTTACAGTCGCCTGGCTTTATTCGGGCCGGCCGCGGTGTCCACGCGCGGTCAGTTTGCTGGGGGCTCAATCGACCGACGCACTTCAGTCGGAAGCGCCTGCATCCGGCTCGTCTGGGCACATGTTTGCGCCCAAGCGCTTCTGCCAGTATTCGGTGCAATCGGCCTGGGACATTGCGCCCGTTTTCATGAGTTCGGCAAGCGGCCAGTGTTTCCCGGAATTCGTCCACCCCGCAAAATCGCCCCTAGCCCAACCAGTGTACTTGGTCGTGCCTGGAACCGAGAAGGCCAGATTGCGGCTGCCGGGGTTCGACGTCATTTTCGAGTTCGACTTCGTCCCCCGGCGCGGGCAGCACCGTGCTGGAAACCGCAAACGCTTGTTCCACCACCAAGGTCCGATGGTGCTTCTCTCGGCCTATCACGAACGTCGAAACCGGCGCATTGGGGCAAATCGACCGCCCTGGCGAGGGAGTACAGGGAACATGGACGCCACAATCGCAGCAGCCCAGCAACAAGACTCCGCTGATGCCTGTCGCAATCCAAAGGACGATTGCTGGCGCAAGTCGGCGGACCGCGCCGAACGCTGCTTGCATGCCCAAGCCGTCCCGTCGATTGGCCAAACCTACGGCGGTCCGCCCAAGGGGCGTCGGATTCAACTTCATTCGATCGCCGAACATGACCCGCGAAACAGGTCGTCGAGTTGGTCAGACATTTGGATGGTCCTGCTCACGGTGCCGCGTGCGGTCAGGGCGCACTTCCCTATGTTGCCGAAAATCGTCCATAGTGCAACATCGTAAACATTTGTGATCTTGGAGCAAGCTCAGTTCGGACGAACGAGCGACCTGCACTTCATTTGCCATTTTACGGCAGCTCGCGGCACCTCCACCTGAACGCCCTCTTCGCCGATCGCCCGTCTGGCTGCCGGCCACCCAAATCGCCAGCCCTACGGCCCGGTGTTATCCTGGCCCGGCGGCAACGGCATGGCAGCCGGCGAGCCCGCTGGGAACATGACCGTCCATGTCGACCTCGCGCTCTTGCGGCAGCGCGAATCGGAACAAGTCGAGTGGAAAGAAAACGTCGCCGATGCCGACGACGTCGTCGCGACGCTATGCGCGTTTGCCAACGACCTGCAAAACCTCGGCGGCGGCTACGTGGTGTGCGGCGCCCGCGAAACGCGCGACCCCGCCGGCTTTGCCGCGACCGAGCTCACGGGCCTGTCCGCGGCGCGCTTGCGTGAGCTCGAACCTCTGATTTTGGCGCGCTGCCGTGAACGGGTGTCGCCGTCGATCGCGCCCCTGGTGGCCGAAGTTCCAACGGCAACAGCCGATCGCAGGGTGCTGGTGTTCATCCAACCCTGCACCGCCCACGCGCACACGTTTCGGCGCGGCAAGGAGGCGGGTCGCTACCTTGTTCGCATTGGCCGGTCGACGGTCGAAGCCCGCAACGGCGTGCTGCGCGACTTGTTGGTCCGCAAGGGCGAGACGCCGCCCTGGGATCGCCGCGCCAACGCTGCTGCGGTCGCCAGCGATCTCGACCTGCTCAGCCTGCGCGACGCGGTGCGCCGCCTCAACTTGGAGCGCGAGGATGCGCCCGCCGACCGCTTCCTCTCCGACAGCCACGCCTTCAGCGCGTTTGTGCCGCCGCTTTTGGTGCGCGAACCGTTGACCGGCGTCTTGCGGCCGCGCAATTTCGCGCTCGCGCTTTTTGGCCGCGAGCCGCAGCACTTCATTCCGGGTGCCGTTGCGTACTTTTCGCGGTACGCAGGACGGGACCGGGCGACACCGGTCGGCCAACGCATGGAATTGGCCGGCACGTTGGTGGACCAACTGCGCGTGCTGATGCCAGCGCTTGAGGCCGAAGCCGTCACCCTCTACGACAAGCGCGACACGCAGTTGCCCAGTGTGCTGAAATACCCTGCGCGGGCCTTGCGCGAGGCGGTCGTCAACGCCTTTGCCCACCGCGACTACGAGCGCACGGATCCCTTGCGGGTGACCTCATTCGCCGATCGCATCGAGGTGTCGTCGCCCGGTCCCGCGCCGCTTGGCGTCGACGCCGCGCAGTTGGCAAGCGCCGCCGCCCCACCGGTGTGGCGCAACCAGGCGCTGGCTTGGTTCTTGGCGCGGCTGGGGTTTGCGGAGGGCGAGGGTCAGGGGCTGCAGACCATCGCGCGGACGATGGCCGCCAATGGCAACCCGCCGGCGCAATTTGAGGTGTCGGAGGCGCGGGTGCTGTGCGCGTTGCCGGCGCATGGGCGGGCGGGGGCGCTGGTCGATCCGGCCTGATCGCCCGAGCCCGCGGCCAGTTGGCGCCTTGACCGCGACAGCCCAGCGCCCGCCCTACACGCCAACCTCCACCCCAAACCGCGCACCGCCGCCGTCGGCCGCCTCGACCCACGCCCGGCCGCCGTGGCGATCGACCACCTGCCGCACGATGGCCAGTCCCAGCCCACAGCCCTCGCGGCGCCGATCCAGGCGCGCAAACGGCAGGAACACCGCCTCGGCCTGGTCGGCGGGCACCCCCGGGCCGGCATCGCTGACCGTCAACTGAAAACACCCGCTGCCCGCCGCCACCGCCACCCGTACCACACTGCCCGGCGGCGCGAAGTCCACGGCGTTGGCCAGAAAGTTGTCCGCAACCTGGCGGATGCCCGCCGCCTCGACCCGCGCCACCAGCTCCGGCGGGGCGGTGAGCTCCAGCGTCACCTGCCGCTCGGCCGCCGCTGCCGACCAGGCGTGGACCGCGGCGCGCGCGATGGCCACCACATCGGCGGGCTGGCGTTGCAAGTCGGCGCTGCGCAAGGCTGCGAGGTCCAAAAGGTGCCGCGCCAGCTCGCCCAGCCGCAACACCTCGTCGCGGATGCGCCCCAGGGCCTCGTGCAACTCTGCGTGGCTGCGCTCGCGGCGCAGCGTCACATCGAGGTCGGCCTGCACCACCGCCAACGGCGTGCGCAATTCGTGGGCGGCGTCGGCCAACAAGCGGTGCTGGGCCGCGCGGGCGGCGCGCAGTTGCACGGTGGCGTCGCGGGCCAGCGTGCGCAGTTCGCCCAGCACATCGGCGGTCGGGTCCAGGTCGGGGTCGGCGTCGAGGTCGCCCTGGCGCAGCCGGCGCAGGTGGGCGGCCAAGGCTTCGACGCGGGCATGCAGTTGCCGACCGTGGCGGATTTGCAGTCCCAACAGGGCCAGCGCCACCAGCAGGCCCACGGCCGCCGCCGCTTGCACATACGTCGCCAGCACCTGCCGGGTCGGCGCCAGCGGCTGGGCCAGACGCAGCGTCCAATGTCGGCCGCCCGGACCGGCGACCGTCGCCACCAGCACCCGCACGGGTTGACCGTCGCTGCCCGGTTCCGAGTGCAACTGCGGGGTGTGGTGGGCGGGATCGGGCCGCAACTGCGCCGGGGCGGGCGCATCCGTCGGCACGCGCAGGTGCAGCCGCCCATCGGGGCCATACAGCGCCGCCCACGCCGAGAACGCCCGCGCCGTCTCGATGGTGCTGTCGTCGGCGTGCAGGTGGGCGCCCTGGATGCGGTCGAAAAGCGATACCGACTCGACCGCGGCCTGGGCGAGCAGCGACCGGTCCACGGCGGCGTGCAACTGGTGGTCGAGCACGCCGCCCACGCCCGCCAGCGCCAGCGCCAGCAAGGCCGTCGGCAGCACCGCCCCATTGACCAAAAGGCGCGTCGACAGCTTCACGGCCCCGACCCGTCCAAGCGATAGCCCGCGCCGCGCACGGTGCGGATGACGGCGCGCTCGGCGCCGGTTTCGGCCAGTTTCTTGCGCAGGTAGCCGATGTACACGTCGGCGATGTTGGGCTCGCCGTCGAACTGCGGACCCCAGACCGCCGCCAGCAACTCGGATCGGGTCAGGACCTCGCCCGCGTGGGCAAACAACTCGCGCGCCAAGGCGAATTCGCGGGCCGTCAGCGCCACCGCCTTGTCGCCACAGACCAGCGAACGGCGCAGCGGGTCGAGGTGCGCATCGGCGACCGTCATGCGCACGGCGGTCGCGCCCGCTCGGCGGTGCAGGGCTTCCAGCCGCGCCAGCAGCTCGTCGAACGCAAAAGGCTTGGTCAGGTAGTCGTCGGCGCCCGTCCGCAGGGCCTGGACTTTTTCGGCGGTGTCGGCGCGGGCGGTGAGCATCAACGTCGGCGTCGCCAGCCCGCGGTCGCGCAGCCGCCGCAATACGGCCAGGCCGTCGCCGTCGGGCAACATCCAGTCGAGCACCACCACATCGTAGGCCAGGGCCAACGCCTGGCTTTCGGCATCGGCGGCGGTGTCGCACGAATCGACGACGTGGCCCTCTTCGCGCAGGCCGCGCACGATCTGGCGCACCAACCGCGCCTCGTCTTCGACCAACAGGATTCTCATGCCGTTGCGCCCGCCCGCCGGCCGTACCATGCCACAAGCGCCGGCAGCACGACCAGGGTCAACGCCGTGGACGTCCCCAGCCCGCCCACCACCACCGTCGCCAGCGGTCGCTGCACTTCGGCGCCAGCGCCACTGGCCAGCATCATCGGCACAAAGCCGAGCATGGCGACGAGCGCCGTCATCAGCACCGGCCGCATGCGCGTTTCGGCGGCCAGGCGCGCCGCGTCGTGCCACGGCTGACCGTTGCCGCGCAGGTCGATCACGGTCGCCATCCACACCACCCCGTTCAAGACCGCGATGCCCGACAGCGCCACGAAACCGACCGCGGCCGACAGCGACACCGGCAAGCCGCGCAGCCCCAACGCCGCCACGCCGCCGACCACCGCGAACGGCACGTTGAGCAGGATCAGCAGCGCCGGGCCCAGGCGGCCGAACGTCCAAATGAGCACGACCAGGATGCCGGCGACGACGAGCGGCAGCACCACCGCCATGCGCTGCCGGGCCTGCCGAAAAGTCTCGTATTGGCCGCCCCAGTGCAGGCGGATCCCGGGAGGTGGCGGCACCGCGGTGTCCAGGTGTTGTTGGGCCGCCGCGACGACTTCGCCGAGGTCGCCACCGCGCACGTTGAACCCGACCACCAGGCGACGCTGGCCGGCCTGGCGCTGCACCGCCCCGGGGGTCGGCTTGTCCACGATGTCGGCGACCGCGCGCAGCGGCACCAGGTGGCCGTCCGGCGTCGGCAGCGGCTGGTCGCTCAGCCCAAAGGCACTGGTCGTCCCGGCCAGTCTGAGGCGCACGGGCACGCGCAAGGGGCCGTCGTAGGTGGTGCCGATGGCCACGCCGGTTTGCAGGGCGAGGACGGCGTCCAAGATGTCGCGGGCCGAAAACCCGTGCTGGGCCGCAGCCAGCGTGCGCGGCACGACTTGCAGCAGCGCGACCTCGGGCGGTGCCAGCACCTTGACGTCGGCGGCGCCGGGGACTTTTTCCAGCGCCGACCGCACCTTGTCGGCGACGTTGCGCACCAGCGCAAGGTCTTCGCCAAACACGGAGACGTCCACATCGGTGACCGATCCCCCGACCAGTTCGTTGAAACGCATCTGGATGGGCTGAGTAAAGCCGGCTTCGTTGCCCGGGTCACCTTGTTCGACGCGGGCTTCCAGTTCGGCGATCAGCGCCTCGCGCGTCAGCCCCTTGCGCCACCGCGACCGCGGGTGCAGTTTGACGAACACATCGGACTGTTCGATGCCCATGATGTCGGTGGCCACCGCCGGGCTGCCGATGCGCGACACCACTTGCGCCACCTCGGGCACCGCCAACAGCAGCTTTTCCAGCCTGAGCGCGTCGTCGCGGGCCGCCTGCAGCGAGATGTCCGGGGCGCGCGTGGCTTGGACGACGAGATCGCCTTCGTCCAGTTGCGGCACGAAACTGGTGCCGAGGCGCAAGAGGCCCACGCCGCCGGCCAGCAGCGTCGTCAGCGCGAGCGCTGCCACGGTCTTGGGCCACCGCAACGCCCAACCGAGCGCCGGCCGATACGCAGCGGTGGCCAGGCGAATCAGCCACGGCGGTCTCTCCGGCACGTCGCTCGGACGCAAGAGCTTGGAACCGATCGCCGGCACCAGGGTCAGCGACAACGCCAGCGAGGTCAGCAGCGCGAAAATGACTGTGAGCGCCATCGGCTTGAACAACTTGCCGTCCACGCCTTGCAGGCTGAGGATCGGCACGTAGACCAGCACGATGACCAACACCGAGTAGAACACCGGCCGCGCCAGCTTGTGCACCACGGCTTCCATACGCGCCTTGACCGGCCAATTCGGATCGACCAACGCCCCAGGACCATGGCCTTCAGGCCGCAGCGCCAGGAACATGCCCTCGATCATCACCACCGCGCCGTCGACCAGAAGCCCAAAGTCGATGGCGCCCAGGCTCATCAGGTTGCCGGCCACGCCAAACGCCGCCATGGCCGCAGTCGCGCCGACCATCGACAGCGGGATCACCAACGCCACCAGCAGCCCCGCGCGCAGGCTGCCGAGCAGGAGCAAGAGCACCGCCACCACCAAAAGGCCACCTTCTGCGAGGTTGCGCGCGACGGTGTGTAGGGTGCGATCGACCAGCTCGCTGCGGTCGTAGATGACGGACAGTTGCACGTCGGCGGGCAACGCCTGCTTGACTTGCGGCATCTGCGCGGCGATGCCGGCCATGACCTCGCGGGCGTTCTCGTCGCGCAGCATCTGCACCATCACGTAGACGGTGTCGCCGCGGCCCGACCAGGTGGCGGCGCCGATGCGCGGCAGGCTGCCCTCGCCCACGTCGGCCACATCGGCGACCCGCACCGCAGGCTCGCCAGGAGCGGCGCGCACCACTGCGGCGGCGAGTTCGTCGGCCCTTCGCGGCCATGCCGTCCCGCGCAGGAGCACTTGCATGCCGCCCGCCGGCAAGCTGGAACCGGCAGCGCTGCCGATCGCCCGCGTCAGCGCCGCGCGCAGGTCTTCCAGCGTCAAATGGTGCCGCGCCAGGTCGGCAGGCCGCGCCGTGACTTGCATGGTGCGCTGCCGGCCGCCCCACCAGTTGACCTCGACCACGCCCGCCACCGTGCGCAAGAGCGGGGCGATGGTCAGTTGCACCAGCTCCAGCAACTCCGCTTCGGTGCGCGCGGGCGAGCCCACGGCAAAGTGAAAGATCTCGCCCAGGCCCCCGGTCAAGGGGCCGAGTTCGGGCGCCTCGACCTCGTCGGGCAGTGAACCGGCCAGCAGTTGCAGGCGCTCCTGCACCACCTGGCGCGCGCGGTAGGGGTCCACTGCGTCGTCGAACACGGCGGTGACGGCGCTAATGCCATAGCGGGAGATGCTGCGCTGGTCCACCAGCCCCGGCGACCCGCCGATGGCCGTTTCGACCGGCCGCGTGACCAGGCGCTCGACTTCTTCGGGCAACAACCCCGGCGCGCGGGTCAGCACCAGCACCTGGTTGCTGGTCACGTCGGGCAATGCGTCGAGCTTGAGGCGGACCGCGAACCAACCGGCCGCGCACAACAACAGCGCGCACACGGCGACCACCACGCGGCGGTGGCGCAGGCTCCACAGGACCAGGTGATCCATCGGTTACGGATCCGCCTGCGGCGCGACGAGATCGCCCTCGGCAGCCACTTGCGTGCCGGCCGCCAAACCGCGCACCACTGCCACAGGGCCCACGACGCCGACGACCGTGACGGCTTTGCGGGTCGGCCCCGTGGGCGCCTGCACCCACACTTGCGCGCCAGCCGCCGACCGCACCACCGCCCGCGCCGGAATTTGCACCGCCGATCCCGCCGGGGCCCGCGCACGCACCCGCCCGGTCAGACCCGCGGGCAGCGCCACCGGCTGCACAGGTTCGTACCACGCCAGAAGGGCGCCGCCGTCGCTGTCGAGCGCGGTCGCAGTCGGGGTGGCGTGCAGCGGCACTTGCGGACCGGTGGCGGCGACAAATGTCAGCGTCAGGTCGGCCGGCAGCGGTTGCAACCCGCGCACTTCGATGCGGGCCGGCCGGTCGCTCGCCAACTGGGCCAGCACCGCGCCCGCCTCGACCACGGACCCGGGCACGGCCGCCACGGCGCGCACCACCGCGGCATGCGGAGCGCGCAGGGTCAACGGTTCACCTTCGCGCAAGCGCGCGGCATCCGCCTCGCCCAGACCAGCGGCGCGCAACTGCGCGCGGGCCACCGCGGCCTCGGCGACCAAGGCGTCCAGGTCGGCTTCGACGGCAAACACTTCGGCCCCGCGCACCAGGCCCTCGGCGCGCTGGTGTTGCAGTTGCAGGAGCCAGCGCCGGTGGTCGACCGCGCGGTCGCTGGCCGTGCGCAACACCGCCGCGGCCTGCGTCAGCTCGGGCAGCACCAACTCGGCCACGGCGTCGCCAGAGACCACACGGTCGCCGCTGCGCACCAGCACCCGCACAACCCGCGCCCGCGCCGGTGCCGCCACGACAGCTTGGGCGTCGGCCGCGGCGCGCACCACGGCGG
>VGRO01000139.1 GCA_016875335.1 Deltaproteobacteria bacterium
AAGAGCATGCCGGCAGATCGCGAGCGCGCCCGCAGCGACCGACCGAGGCGCACTCGCAGTGCGCCGACCGAGGAAGCGAGGACGTAAGCCGCGAGATGCCCAGGATCTTCGGCCGTAGCGGGACGGGGTTTTGGCTACACCCTCATAGGGCCAGGAAATGATTTACTCAATCATTTCTGGGGCCCGTTTGCTTGCTCCGTGGGTCGCCAGCTCGCGGACCAAAGGTCCGACTCGCGGCTCCGTCCTGACGTGAGAGTGATCGACTTATGATTTTCCAGTCCCTTAGCGTCGCGTCCGCGAACGGCGGCAGCGCGACCACCGCGCCGTCGGTGTACACGCCGAAGAGTCGCGTCGGCGCGGTCCGCCACCGCGGCCGCCGCACGCCAAAGTGCCACGCCCATGTCACGTCCAAGCGCCCCGCCGTTGCGCCCCCCGCTCGCGCGGGCACACTTGCCGCCGGCCCGGTATCGCGCGGGCCACCAGGCGGGATCCATGCACGACACACTGACCTCCGACCCGCTGGTGCGCGCCGATTTCGACGCTGCGGTGGCCTTGGATGCCCGGGCCAATGCCGCCGCGCGCCCGCGGCCGCAGTACCTGCGCCTGCGCCTCGATGCCGCGCTGCGCGATCCGAGGGGGCATGTGCAGGTGGCGGCGCGGGCTGGGGGCCAGTTGGTGGGGTTCGCGCTGGCGCGCGTGCACGACGGCGAGTTTGGCGCGAGCGACGTCCGGGTGGTCCTGGAGACCGTGGCCGTTGATCCGGCGCTGGGTCGCCGCGGCGTCGGCCGGGGCTTGGTGGACGCGATCGCGGCCTTGGCGGCACGCAAGGGTGCGACCGCCATGACGACCCAGATCCGCTGGGACGAGGCGGCGATGGCCGGCTTCTTTGCCCGCGCCGGGTTTGCCCTGGCCCCACGGCACGTCCTTGAACTGCCGGTCGGCGGCGCTCGCCTGGAGGCAGAGGATGCCGAACCGCTGAGCCTGCGCGCCGTGCGCCTGTTGCGCTCCGACGACGTCGCGGCCATCGCCCGCATCGACGCAGAGCGCAGCGGCCGCAATCGGCACGGCTACTTGCAGCGCAAGGTCGAACAGGCCCTGCGCGACTCGGCCTTGCAGGTATCGCAGGTCGCGGTGGAAGACGGCACGGTGGTCGCCTTTGCGCTGGCGGGCGTGGACCACGGCGACTTCGGTCGGGTGGCGCCGATGGCGGTGCTGCACACGCTCGGCGTGCAGCCCGGCCACGCGGGCAAGGGCTACGGCACGGCGCTGCTCGCCCAACTGGCCAACAACCTCAAGGGCCTGCTGGTCGAACGACTGTGCACCGAGGTGGAATTCGGCGCCTTCGACCTGCTGCGCTGGTTCGCAGGCCGCGGGTTTGCTCCATCCCAGGGCCTGGCGCTGCAGCGGCGGATCGCGGGGTAGACGGAGAGGATCCCGCGCCTACGCCCCGTCGGCCGCGGGTGCCGCCGCCTGGAACATCGGCCCCGGCATGGCGAACACGGCGCGGCCGGCGACCGGATTGACGAGGATCGCAAACGCAATCCACAGCGAAATCGCGATCAGGGCCACGGTGCACAGCGCGATGATCAGGCCGAGCTGCGGCACGTGCAGCGCCTCTTTGGCGACGCGCGCGACGAACAGCACGTCGATGTCAAAAAGGAAGGCAAACAGCAGCTTGCTGTGAAAGCCGAAGGCGTACGTCAACACGGAGAAGATCACCAAGAACGTGCAGTCGACGCTCAAGACCACGGCCGGGTCGGGCACCTGTCCGTCGGCCAAGCCCGCCAGCGCCCACCAGTTCATCACCCAGTTGAAGCTGAACGTGGTGAAAAGCGTGCCACCGAGCAGGTTCTTGTTGGCAAGGGCCATCAACCCCGCCAGCAATTGCCCGCCAGCGCCAAACAACAGGCAGAACATCGCAGCCGTGCGCAAGGCCGGTGGGGACAGCGTCACCCCGAACGCGATGGGCAGCAGCGCGGCGCAGCCGATCGACAAACCGAGCAGGCCAAGCGGCGTCGGTTCCGCGAAAACGGGCGGTGGGCTGGCAGGGGACGAACTCATGGTCGCTCCTCGTGGGCGGCAGGGGCCGCATCCATCGTGTGGGTGTCCACGCCCCAAGGGCGGAACGGTCGGGCAAAAAACCGCAGGGCGCAGCGATCGTCAGGGCCGTGCGGGATACGGCGGCGCGAACCCGGGCGGCGGATAGTGGCCCATCAGATCGAACACTTCGCCGCGGATGCGCGCCAGCTCGGCCGGGTCGTCCTTGCCGCGGATGGCACGCGCAATCCAGCGGCCCACGTCGCGCATGTGGGCCTCGCCCAGGCCGCGCGAGGTCAGGCTCGGCGTGCCGACGCGAACGCCCGAGGGGTTCATCGGCGGCTGCGGGTCGAACGGGATGCTGTTGAAATTGGCTTCCAGGCCAGCGAGATCCATGGCCTTGGCCGCCTGCTTGCCGGTGGCGCCGAGCGGCATCGTGCTGAACAGGACCAGGTGGTTGTCGGTGCCACCGGTCACCACCGCCAGCCCCTCAGTGGCCAACGTGTCGGCCAACGCCCGCGCATTGGCCACCACCTGCGCGGCGTAGGCCCGAAATGCCGGCTGCGCAGCCTCTTTGAGCGCCACCGCCACGGCCGCGGTGGTGTGGTTGTGTGGGCCGCCTTGGAGGCCCGGAAAGACCGCCTTGTCGATGGCCTGCGCGTACGCGGACTTGCACAGCAGCATGCCGCCGCGCGGTCCGCGCAGGGTCTTGTGGGTGGTCGTGCTCACCGCCGCCGCAAACGGCACCGGGCTCGGGTGGGCGCCGCCGGCCACCAAGCCGGCGATGTGCGCCATGTCCGCGACCAGCAGTGCGCCCACTTCGGCTGCAATCTCCGCGAACCGGTCGAACTCGACGATGCGGGGGTAGGCGGTGCAGCCAGCGACAAGGACAGCGGGCCGATAGTCGCGGGCTTGGGCGGCGATGGCGGAGAAGTCGAAGCGGTGGGTCACCGGGTCGACGCCATAGTGCGCAAACTCGAAGAAGCGAGAGGTTGCCGACACTTTGTGCCCATGGGTCAGGTGGCCGCCCGCCGGCAGTCCGAGCGCCAGGATCCGTTGGTTGGGCGCGCCCTGGGGCAGCAGCGCGCAGTACACCGCCAAGTTGGCGGGCGAACCGCTGTACGGCTGCACATTGGCATGGTCGGAACCGAAAAGCGCCTTGGCGCGGCTCATCGCCAACTCCTCAATGGGATCGATGAGCTGCTGGCCCTCGTAGTAGCGCTTGCGCGGATAGCCCTCGCTGTACTTGTTGGCCAATACGCTGCCCGCGGCCTCGAGCACGGCTTGCGACGCATAGTTCTCGCTCGGAATGAGCTTGGCGCAATAGAACTGTCGGGCGCGCTCTTGGGCGACGAGGTCGGCAATTTCGGGGTCGGCGTCGTCCAACGCCAGCGGCGGCAGCATCGAGGTGGTCATGGCAGGCTCCTGGGCGAATGCCGACGCGGCAGGGTCGGCGGCTGGCGAATCCAAGGGTCAGCGGTCGGCGACGACGGCAATGCACTTGAGTTCGATGGCGATCGGCGTGGGCAGGCTGTCGATGCCGAGCGTGGTGCGGCAAGGCGGGTCGGTGGCGAAATGTTCTGCCCACAGGCGGTTGTACGTGGCGAAGTCCTCGGCCATGTGCGTCAAATAGACCGTGACGTCCACGAGGTCCTCCCAGCGCGCGCCGGCGTCTTCCAACACGGCGCGGACGTTGGCAAAAACGCTGCGGCACTGCGTTTCGATGTCGTAGGCGATGACCCGGCCTTCGGCGTTGAGGGTGACTCCAGGGATCTGGCTGCTGCCGCGCGCGCGCGGGCCGATGCCGCTGAGGAAGAGCAGGTTGCCGACGCGGCGGGCGTGCGGGTAGTGGCCCACCGGCTCTGGGGCGCGCGCGCTGTGGACGGGGCTGTCGTTTACCATGTGCACCACCTAGAATGCCACGCATACGTTCTTGGGCTCGGTGAAGAAGCGCATGGCCTCCCAACCGCCCTCGCGGCCGAGGCCTGAATCGCCGCTGCCACCGAACGGCGTGCGCAGGTCGCGCACCATCCAGCAGTTGACCCAAACGATGCCTGCGCACAGCCGGGCGGCGAGGCGGTGGGCGCGGCCCACGTCGCTGGTCCACAGGCTCGCGGCAAGTCCGTAGCGCGTGGCGTTGGCGAGCGCGACCGCCTCGTCGTCGCCGTCGAACGGCTGCACGGTCACCACCGGGCCAAAGATTTCGTCTTGGTTGGTGCGGCAACTGGGTCCAAGGCCAGACAGCACCGTCGGCTGGACGAAATAGCCACCTTGGCAGCGCCCGGCAACCTCGGCCGGTCCGCCACCGGTCAAGACCTCGCCGCCCTCGGCGCGCGCGGTGGCGATGCACGCCAGCACCTTGTCGCGGTGGCCGGCCGAGACCAGGGCGCCGAGGTCGCTGCGGTCGTCGAGCGGATCACCCACCCGCAGCGCCGCGACTGCGGCGACGAACGCCGAAACGAAGCGGTCGTACACCTTGCGCTCGACCAGCATGCGGCTGCCGCACAGGCAGATCTGGCCCTGGTTCGAGAAGCCGGCGCGCACCGCCTCGGCCACCGCGCGCGGCAGATCGGCGTCCGCGAACACCACGAACGCGTTCTTGCCCCCCAGTTCCAGCGAGACCTTCTTGAACTGGCCCGCCGTTCGCGCCTGGATGTCGGCACCGACCCGCGTCGAACCGGTAAACGACACGGCCGAGACGTTTGGGTGCGACACCAGCGCAGCGCCGGCCGATGGCCCCACGCCCTGCACGAGGTTGAATACCCCCGGGGGCAACCCGGCGACAGCGCTCAGTTCCGCCAGCCGATGCGCGGTCAGCGGCGTGACTTCGCTCGGCTTGGCGACCACCGTGCACCCGGCCGCAAGTGCGGGCGCGACCTTCCAGGTCAACAGGTACAGCGGCAGGTTCCACGGCGAAATGCACGCCGCCACGCCTGCCGCAGGGCGCAGGGTGTAGTGGATGGCCCCGGGCATGGCGTGGGATTCGCTGGCGAACTGGGAGGCCGCCTCGGCGAAGAACCTCAGATTCGCCTCGGCGCGCGCCAGGTCGACGCGGCGGGCGACGTGCACCGGCTTTCCGGTGTCCAGGCTCTCCCACTGCGCCAGGGTTTCGCGCTCGGCAGCTACCGCGTCGGCAAACCGGTGCAACGCGGCGGCCCGTTCCGTCCCGCTGCGCCCAGACCAATCGTCGAGGGCGAGCCGCGCCGCCTGTACCGCGGCATCGACCACGGCGGCGTCGGCGCATGCGTGCTCGGCAAACACTCGACCTGTGGCCGGCTCGACCACTGGTGCCCAACCGTCCGACTGCACGGCCCTGCCAGCAATCCAGTGACCAAGCTGTCGAGGCGGTGCTGGGTGCGGCTCAGCCAGAACGTCCTCCATCCATGGCGGCCGGCCCGGGTCCGGCGACCGTCTCCAGCCCAGGCTGTCGCGGCACAAGCAGCGCGCGCACCGGCGACGCGTCGCCCCCCACCACCCGCAGCGGCAGGGCCAGCAGCGTGTACAGTCCATCGGGCACGCCGCGCAGATCCAGGCCCTCCAGGATCGCCAAATCGGCGCGGTGGACGGCCGCATGTGCCACCAGCTGCTTTGCCGGCCCGGGATCGACGCTGGGGGTGTCGAGGCCTATCAAGACGACGCCTTGGGCCGCCAGATGTTCCACCAGTTCTTCGGACAATGAACAGAAATCGTCGCGCCAAGTCTCTGGATCAGCAAAGGAATCCGTGCGCAACAGAACCCTCGGCGCCTCGACGGGCCGGGGGAGATCCGCAGGCGCGATGCGGTCGCCTTGGCGCGTGTGCACGCGAAGGACTTGTGCATTGCCCACGTAGCGCTGCAGCGGCCGTTCGTCGATGCCCGCGGCTGCGGGTGCGTAGTGGCATGGCGCGTCGGCGTGGGCCCCAACGTGGGGCGTCGTCGTCCACGTGGTCAGGCGCAGGGCGTCCCCGCGCTCGAACGACATCTGCACGAGCGCCGCAAAGCCGGCGTCGCCCGGAAACACCGCCGTCGCCGGTGAAATCGGCGGCGACACGTCGTACCAGCCCGCGGGCAGTTCGGCCAATGGCTACCCCTGCCGTGCGTATTGGCCGCGGGCGTAGGTGCGCCAGTCCTGGCCGGCCCGGCGCAGATCGATGGAGAACTCGTAGTAGCTGCGATCCTGGAAGTCGTACACGTAGCGGTGCTCGGCCACGTCCGTGTGCGAGGTGAACACCAACTGCCGCCCCGACCACTGGCCGCTCACCGGCACCAGTGTCGGCGCCGGCTGCACCGAGTCGAACCAGTACATGCGATAGACCTTGGCCAGCGCGTCCCAGGCATAGACGCCATGGCCGCGGAAGGTGATGGCGCCGTCGCGCTCTTCGGCATAGTCGCTGACCACCGACAGGCCGCCCAGGGCGACGCGCGCCTGGGTGCGGCCCACCGCGACGCCGCCTTGCGGGTCCCACGGCGATGGATAGGAATGCAACTCGCCGAGCCAGGTGCCGACCATGGCGTCGATGAGGCGTTGCTGTTCGGCGGCGATCGACATGGCGGGGCGCTCTTGCGCTGGAGGGGCAGGCCGCCCCGCAGGCCGTGCCCGCGATCGGACTGGCGGGACCGGTTCAGGTTTGCGGGGCTTCCTGCCGGCGAGCAGCTACCTCGGCCGCGGGGCGGCGGACGACCTTGCCCGGGCCGCTGCTGGTCGGGCGCGTCGCTTCCTCGCGCCGCATGAACGTCTCGGTGCCGCCATCGCGCAGGATCATGAACATCTCGCGGGCGCGTTGCTGGTGCATGGCCACGTTGAACACGCGGTGCGCGTCGTCGCGGGGCAGCCAACCCTGGCGCACGCCGACGTCGACCAGATGGTCGCGGGTGTGCTGGCCCGGGTGTTCGCGCATCCACTCGTCGTAGCGGTCCATGATGCCGCCCTTGGGTTTGGCCGGCGGAGGGCTGCTGCGCAGCACCGGAACGGGTCGGGAACCGGTCGAGACGATCGGCTGCAGGGGCCTGCGGCCACCGTCGGCCGATCCTGAAGCAGGCGAGGGTGGCATCGCAGACGAGGCGCTGCCGGGACGAACGGGCGTCGCTGCGGCAGAAGCCGGGCCGGACCGCGGCGCCGAGACCGCGGGCGCGGCCGGAGCCTTGGCGTCTTTGCTGGCCGATGCCGGCTTGGCGGCGGCAGGGGCGTGCGGAGCCACCACCGGTGCCTTGCTCGACGCTGGTGCCGCCTGGGGCGTGCGTTCGGACTTGGCAAGGTGGGTCACCTCCGCGCGAACGACGCTCGGCCGCACCAACCGCTTGCCAGTGGGCTTGGCGGCCGTGGGCAAGAGCGCCGCGGCCTCGACGGGGCCAATCGGGCACACCAGACGCTTGTCTTGCTTGGGCGCGCGGTAGCCCAGGAGCAGGTCCTCGGCGTGGGCGTCGTCGCGCGCCACTACGCGCCGCACGGAGCGTTCTGCTCCGCGCCGGGGAGGCTGAGACAGTCCCGGTTCGCGCAAGCGCCGCTCGATGCGTACCAGCGCCGCAACCACACCCGGGGCTTCGCGGGCCGGCAGGACGATGCGCTTGACGGCTTCGGCGGTGAGTTCGTCACCATCCAGGTCTGCCTGCGCGGCCGCCAGCGCGAATGCCGCCTCTTCGAGCGTGCGCGGAACGACGCTTCGCCGGAACGACCGGAAACGGCGCACAGGGGCAGCAGGCGCGGCCGCCTCGTGGGTGGCCTCGGCGGACTGCGCCGCTGGCGACGCGGCTGGCGACGCGACAGCCCGCGCAGCCACGACAGGCGCTGGCCCCGTGGAGCCGGTTGCCTGTGCTGCAGAGGTGGCCGCAACGGAGGGTGCGGAGTCGATCCGTGGCGCAGGAGCGGAAGCAGTCACCGCATCGGACCCGCGAAGCGCAGCGGGAGCCGTCTTGCTGCCGATCAGCCGATCGAGAACCGCAAGCGCCGCAGCATCCAGGTGCGCTGCCACCGGCGCAGGCGTGGCGACCACTTGGATCACGCGCGCCAGGATCAGGGCCTGCTCTGGGGTCAGCCGGGTGTCGGTTCCGGCCGACACGGAAAGGGCGCCCGCGACTGTGCCGCGCAAGGCAAACCCTCCGATCCGAAACTCGAAATTCTGGTCGCTGTGCATCTCGGTCGCTCACCGCGCCGTCGCCGGCCGCGCAAACGTACGCCACAATCGGCGAAAACGTCAACTGCAAACGCGATCTTCCGATCTTCGCGGCAGCGCTACTCTGCCTCGCCCAGTTGTGCAGCAGGCCCGTGCAAGGGTGCCCGAACCCGCGCGACCGCTCCTTGGCCGGCGCTCAGCCCGAGGCCAGTGCAGCGACTGCGTACGCATCGACCGCCACCTGCGCGGCGGCATCGTGCGCGATTCGGCCGTCGCGGATTTCGATCAGGCGACTGCCGACTGCGGCCGCTCGTGCGTCGTGGGTGACCATCACCACGGTGGCTCCGCGGGTCTCTGCCTGCGCGCGCAGCAACCGGAGCACCTCAGCGCCCGTGGCCGAGTCGAGGTTTCCGGTCGGTTCATCGGCCAGGATGATCGCCGGGGCGGTCGCGAAAGCGCGTGCTATGGCCACGCGCTGCATCTCGCCGCCGCTCAAGGCGCCGGGCCGGTGACCGAGCCGGTGTCCAAGCCCGACCTGCTGCAAGAGCGCCACGGCGTCGGCTCGATCGGCCGGTGTGGCGCGGCCGCCAAGCATGCGCGGAAGCAACACGTTTTCGACCGCCGTCATCGTCGGCAAGAGGTTGAAGAACTGAAAGACCAGGCCGATACGGTTGCGCCGGAAAAGCGTGATTTCATCGTCGCCGAGCGTGCCGATGTCGCGACCGTCGAGCACGACCCGGCCGCTGGTAGGTCGGTCCAACGCGCTGAGCAGGTTGAGCAGGGTCGACTTGCCGCTTCCGCTCGGCCCCATGATCGACACGAACTCGCCCGCGCCAATGCGCAGGTCGATATCGCGCAGCGCGTGGACGGCGCCGTCGCCGGTGCCATAGCGTTTGCCGACCCGGTCCAGTTCAATCACGGCGCGGCCCACCCCGTGGCCCGCTGCGCGTTGCGGGCAGACCTCAGGCGCGCGGGCTCCCAGTTGCACCCCGCTCTCGGTGACCGCCGACGGATGGCATGGAGCCCGGCAAACCCGGTGCCGCGGCCGCCGCGCCCCCTCACCTGCTGCATTCTTGTGCGTGCGCAACGCGTCGGGCCAGACCTCGAATCCGCGCAGCGAGGCCGAGTCACAGGGTTTCGGTCCCTCGCGCCCGTGCCCTCAAGGCGCCCCATGGGCTATTGCGCTCCGGCCGCAAAGTCGCTGGCCTTCTTCTGTGTGTTGCCGACGGCGTACGAGGACAGGGTCGCGGTGCGCACCAGGCGCCCGTCGCGCACGGCGCCGACGTACGTGTCGTCGCCTGCCTTGGTCGCGGAAACGCGCAGGCCGAAGGTCTTGCCGCTGCCGTCGATGACCTCGATGGAAGCGAACTCCTTGTCCAGCCCGGCTTCGGACGCAGACTTGTCCTGAACGCCCGCCGAGAATTCGAGATCGGCCAGGGTGCCAAGCCACGTCGCCACCGCATCGGCCTTGGCGTCGACGGTCTTGCCGGCTTCGGTGACCTTCCAAACGCCGGTGGTCTTTTTCAGTTCAAAGGCGGCCCCCTCCTTGGGATGGACGCTGACCGACGTCACCGTGTCCCTGGCGAAGGGCAGCAGTCGCTTGTCCTCGAAGTCCTTGAGGGCCTTGCGCAGCTTGTTGGCGTTCCAACCCGCAAGTTTCCACAGGTCGCCCTGCGGCCCTGCGCTGACCACGCGGCCCGGACTGTTGCCGTCCTTTTCCTTGGCCAGCACCACCGTCAGCGGGCCGTCGCCAAACGCGAGCTTGAGGGTCCATTCCGGGGCGTCGAGCCCCGCGGAGCCAGGCGTGACATCTGCCGCGTAGTCCACTTTGATGCCGTCCACATCGGAGAGGAACGAGTCGACCGCCTTGGCGGACAGCGCAAAGCCGGCCGCGCCCACCTGCCAGCCGCCCGCAGCCTTGGTCAGTTCGACGGTTCCCTCTGGACCGGTCAGGGAGACAGCGGTCGCGACGGCGGCCTTCTTCTTGCCGAGCAGCGCGCGGTCGCGCACCTGGTCGAACCTCTGCAGCACCTGATCGCGGGTGTAAGAGGCGACCTTGTACACCTCGTCGCGGCCTTCGATGCGCGCCCAGATGTCCTTGGACTGCGACGCCTCGTCGGTCTTGCCAAACACGATCACCGTCTTCTTGTCACCCATGGAAACGGTGACCTTGGCCGCGACTTTCGGGTCGTCGAGCCCGGTGTCCGCTTTCTTGTCCGCCAGCTCGGCGGGGTCGAGGAATTCGTTGGCACTCATCCGCTCGATGCTCTTGACCCAATCGCCGACGTCGCCTGGCTCGTAGCCTTTGGGATCGGCGACCGACCAACCGTCGTTGGCGTCCCGGACCGGTTTGTTTGCGGCGATGTCCTTCTTTTGGGCGTCGGTGAGCCCGGAGCGAGCGACTGCAAACTTGGCGAAGCGGCCGTCGCCCGGGTTGTCGACGTCGATGCGGTCGACCGCCGCCAGATCCAACGTCAACAGGCCGCGGTCGCGGATCTCGCTCCAGGCCACGTCGAACGCACCGCGCAGGTCGCGACCGGCGACTTGGTAGACGGCATCGGGCCGCGCCGGGTCCTGGACCCAGGTCGTCGCGTCGTTCATCTCCTGGCCCTTGTCGAGGTTGCCGATGCGCAGCTTGACCGTCTTGCTGTCGAGCGTGATCTCGACGTCGATGGCCTTGGCTGCATCGAGGCCGTACTCCGCCAGCGCATCGGCCTTGGCGACCGTGGCGAACGTGGAGCGAATCGAACGGGCGAACACGTCGGCCATGGCGTTGGCGCGGTACACCTGACCCTTGGCCTCGGTGCTGCGACCCTTGAAGGTGCGCTTGGCGCTCCACTTGGCCTCGGGCGCCTTGTCCTTGTCGGGTGTGACGTCTTTGGGCGGATCTTGCGGCAACTGCTCCAGGACGATCTCCTCATCCTTCTTCTTGACGACGATCTTCTTGACCGGAGGCAACTTGTTTTTTTGCGCTTCGCGCGCCTCCTGCTCCGAGACGTTGCCGACGAAGCCGTCGATGGAAAGAGGCGGCGGTCCCTTTTCCGTGGTCTTGAAGCCGCGCCCGAAATACACGGCCAGCAGGGCGGCGAAGACAGCCAAGGTCACCCAAGTCGAACGCTTCATGTTCCCATCACCTGTTCATCAGTTGCGCGCAGCGGAACCACTGCCCACTGCGCCAGTCCCGCCTAGGCCTTGAGCGCCTCGTTGCGCTTGCGCCGCCACATCATCCGCAGCGCACCGGCCAGGGCCAGAAGGACCGGACCGGCGAGCAAGGAACCCATGCGCAGGTTCTTGGCCTCGTCGGGTTCCATCTGGCGCAACGGCCGCCGCATGTCGCCCTTGCTGCGAATCTCGACCAACGCCTCGTGGGCGGTGGCCCAGTCCATCACGTTGGCGATGAACTGCAGGTTGTCGCCCAGCAGGTGCGACACTTGGCCGATGCGGATCTGCCAGTTCTGGAAGTTCGAATTCCAGGTCTGGTAGTCCTTGAGCGTGTCGGCGGAGAACTGCGCCATCTTGCCGACCTCAAAGCCCTTGAGGACGGCTGCGCGCGACAGGCCTTCGATGCCCAGGTTCGAGGCAACGACCAGCAACTTGCCGGCGCCTTGGGCCTTGAACGTGCGCTTGGCGATCTCCTGGTCGTGCTCGCTCGGCTTGTCGCGCGGCGGGTGCATCGGGTCGCTGGCCTGCTTCTTCTCGGGGCGCTTGGGCGGATCCTTGCCGGCGAACTGCGAATGGAACGGGCCGCGGACGTACAGCGCCAGGGTATGCGGTCCGGTGGGCGTCGCCTTGAGCGCGACCTCCTTGAGCGCTGGCGGCAGCACGGGCAAAGGTGCCGGCTTGCGCACCGAACTCTCCGAGGATTGGATGACCTTGACGACTTCGAATTCCTTGTTCTTTTCGAGTTCGGCGCTGGGCTCGACGCTCGTCGGGTAGGGCACGGGCAGGGTCTCCAGCGCCTTGGACAGCGGGTGGGTGTGGTCGAACTTGGTGGCGACCGGCACCAGCGCATACGGAAAGTCCTGCTGGGTCTGGAACTGCAGGCCGCCGCGCTGCACGAGCTTCATGACCCGCACGGTCTCGACGTGCTTGCTGTCGAGCGTCAACTCGCGCTTGAGGTCCACGCCGTAGCCCTTGAGCACGTCCTGCAAGTTGGAAGCCGTCGCCGACAGCGCCGAGTAGTCCAGCCGCACGTCGTTGCCGAGGTCGTCGGGCGCCGCCATGTTCATCAGCGCAACTTCCCATTCCTGTGCGAACGCGATGACCGGCTTGCCGGCCAACAGGAATTGGTCGAGTTGGTAGCGGGCGTACTCGGGCAGCGCTTTGCGCGGCGCGTACACGATGAGGGCGCTGACTTCGGCCGGAATCGGCTCGTCTCCGTCGACGCGACGAATGGCGTAACCGCGCTTGGTGAAGAGGTTGTCGCCGATCCGGGCGTTGGTCTCGTCGATGCTCTGGGCGATCTGGGTCGCCGCCTGCATGATCTGCTTCATCATCGGGTTGTTCTGGCCCATCATCATCGCCATCTGCTCGGGCACGAACGGATCGGCCTCCGCGAACGGGCAGAACTCGTCGTGACCGCACAAGAAGCCGATGACCTTGCGGCCGGGGCTGTCGGTCAGGTTGGTGTGGGCGCGGTCTACCTCCTTGAAGAACTCGTCCATCATCGAGGTCAACTGCGAAATCGCCATTGCAGCCTGCTTGGGCTTGTCTTTGGCGCCCTCGGCGGTGCCGGACAGGAACTGGCCCAGCTCTTCTACGATCGACTTGTACTGGTCGGCGCTCTGCAGCAATTGGTCGCCGAACTGGCTCTTGCCCTTGAGCTTGGTGGCAGCGCCCGCCGCCTTGCCAATTTCCGCGCAAGTCTTGGCGATGTCGTCCTTGACGGCCACGAGGGCATCGAATCGCTTCTGTCCGGGGTCGGTCGAGCCCTTGAGCGACAGGCCCGCCGCGCCCTCATCCTTGTTCTCCTCGACCTTGGCCTTTTTCTGCACGAATTCGTTGCACGCCTTGATCGCCTCGAAGATGGCCTTGCCTTGGGCGAGCGGCTCCTTCTGGACCTGGGCGGCCTCGTATTTCTCGCGCAAACGCAAAAGGATCTTGGTGATCTCGAATTCGTAGAAGCCGGGCTGCAGCGCTTTGGGAAAGACCTCGTGGACCGTCTTGTAGTGGAACGTAGCGCCCATGGCATAGCGAGCGAACTTGAGCTCGCTGCCGGCCAATTGGGCCTCGGACGACGAGAAGGCCTCCAACTTCGCGGCCTCGGCTTGCTCTTCCACGGTGCCGACGCCGGGGCTGTTGTCGTCGGCGTACACCAACTTGACCTTGCCGCCCGAGGCTGTGACGTACTCTTGCAGTTTGTCGCGGAACGCCCGCTCGATGCCCTTGAGCGCCATCTTGCCGCCCCCGGGCATGGGGATCGTCTCGGGCAACTTCTTGGAGACGTAGGCGGTGATGACCAGCGAATCCAAGCCCTGCACGGCAGTGATGCTCGCGTCGGACAGGGTGTGGACCTTCTGCTCGGTCAGGTCCAGGCGCACGTTG
This sequence comes from Deltaproteobacteria bacterium, assembly GCA_016875335.1. Taxonomy (GTDB): domain Bacteria; phylum Myxococcota_A; class UBA9042; order UBA9042; family UBA9042; genus SXRM01. Next base: position 13,671 of record VGRO01000139.1, read on the forward strand.
GTCTGGGTCATCAGCGCGTTGACCACGACGGCGACGCCGACCGTGGCGAGCACCATCACCAGCGCGTCGGTCTTGCCGCTGCGCGCTGCGTTGTTCGGGGATTTGGATTCGGCCATGGTGGACAATCTCACTTGGACGGCGCGGCCGCTGCCGCGTTGTGGGGGAGGTCGATGCCTGCGACGCCGGTTAGGGACTGGAAAATAATAAGTCGATCACTCTCACATCAGGACGGAGCCGCGAGTCGGACCTTTGGTCCGCGAGCTGGCGACCCACGGAGCAAGCAAACGGGCACGAGTAATGATTGAGTAAATCACTTCCTGGCCCTTACTTCCAGTGACGCGATTGCAGCGAGTAGGTCGAACCGACTACGGCGACTGCGGAGACGCTCAGGAAGTACAAGACGTTGCGCACATCGACGACGCCTTTGGCAAAGTCGTCGAACTGGGTACGGAACGACAACAACTGCAGGGTCAGTGGCGGCTTGTCGAACGCCACCTTGATGAGCGCGTCGGTGGCCGTCCAGAAGAACACGCACAACAGCAGACCGACAATGAAGGCGACGATCTGGTTGTGGGTCCAGGTCGACGTCAGCAGCCCGAGCGCCAGGAAGGCGGTACCGATGAGCAGAAGGCCCAGATACCCTCCGGCAACCGCACCCATGTCGGGATTGCCGGCCATGGCGACGGCGACTGGGAAGACAAAGGTGACGAGCAGCGCAACCACCAGGAACCCGACGGCGCCCAACAGCTTGCCGAGCACCAACTGCAGGTCGCTGACCGGCAACGTCACCAGCAATTCCAGCGTGCCCGACTTCTTCTCTTCGGCGAAAAGCCGCATGGTCACGGCGGGCAGGATCACCGCGAGGGCCCACGGCGCATACTCGAAAAGCGGACGCAGTGTGGCCTCGCGCGCGCCGAAGAAATCGGCGGAGCCGTCGTGGCCGAAGAAGAAAAGCAGGCCGGTCACCACCAGGAACACGGTGGCGGCGATGTAGGCGATCGGCGAATCGAACGTGGCGGCCAATTCGCGGCGAGCCAGGGTCAGGACAGCGTTCATCTGCGCAAAGCTCCATGCCTGCCGAGCACCGCGGCAAGCGAATCAGGCCGCAACCGGGCTAGTTGGCGTCTTGGGTCAGCGATTGGAAGATGCCTTCCAGATCCATGGCCTTGCGCCGCAGTTCGACCAGGCCGTGGCCGCTGCGCTGGGCCCATTGGAAAAGCTCTGGCCGAAGATCGCGGGCGGCCTCGACCTCGAAACTGGCGTGGGGCACCGGCGTCTTGGCCTCGTGCGTGACCTGCGCCGCAGCGACGCCATCCTGGGCCTGCAATTCGGCGACGAGGTCGCTGGCCGACTGGCCTGCCTTGGGCTGCACGCCCAGGATCAGGCGGTGGGTGCTGGCAACCTTGCCTTCCAGTTCATCGATGGTTCCATCTGCGACAACCTTGCCGCGGTGGATGATGACGACCCTGTCGCAGATCTGGCGGACCTCGGCGAGGTTGTGGCTCGACAAGATGACGGTGTGCGATTTGCCCAGTTCGCGGATGAGGTTGCGAATCTCGATGATCTGGTTGGGGTCCAAGCCGCTCGTCGGTTCGTCGAGGATCAGTACTTTTGGATTGTGCAGCATCGCCTGGGCGAGGCCGACGCGCTGACGATAGCCCTTGGACAAGGTCCCGATCTGGAATCCGACGTATTCCTGCAGGCCTACCATACGGATGACGTCGCCGATGCGCTTGCGCAGTTCCGCACCCTTGAAGCCGCGCATCGAACCCACGTACTCCAAGTAGTCGAAGACCACCATGTCCGTGTACAGCGGGGTGCTCTCCGGCAAGTAGCCGAGCATCGCCCGGACCTTGACGGGATCCTCGGCGGAATCGACGCCATCGACCGCCACGTCGCCCGATGTCGCGGCAAGGTAGGTGGTCAGGATTTTCATCGTGGTCGACTTGCCGGCGCCGTTCGGGCCGAGCAGCCCCATGATCTCGCCCGCGTGGACGTCAAACGACACGCCGCCCAAGGCCGTCTTGGTCGCGTACTGTTTGACGAGGTTGCGCACGCGTACCACCGTGCCGTCTGCCATGAAGTCCCCTTTTTCCGTCCGCATCGTCGCTGTGTGTCAAGGCCTCGACCGCGCCCATTTGCGCTCGAATCGAAGCCAAATGGCGTGCCGGTTGGCCGCGGTCACAGCGGGCCTCGTTTGCCGCGCCGTCGCCGTCGGGCCTCTGCCCGCGACCGGGTGGCCCCTGTCGCCGCGAGCGCGCGCACGATAGGATGGGGGTCCGCGCTGTCAAGGCGAAGG
>VGRO01000140.1 GCA_016875335.1 Deltaproteobacteria bacterium
GGCGGGTGCCAGGTCCGCGACCTGCTGGCCCGCGTCGGTCTGGTCCTCGGCCGGCACCGCGCCCACCTGCCCTGGCGGATGCACGTCCCGAACGGAAGGCGCCAGGGCGACCGCCGCGGAGTCGGTGGCCGCAGCCGAGCCGAAGTCGCTCGCGGCGGTCGTGCCCCGTGGCATGGCGACGTCGCCCCTGGCGGCGAGGTCGAGCAGCGGCGCGTCGTGGACTGCTCTCTTGCGACCGGGCCGGCGCACCGGCGTCGCGGGGTCCGGCGCTGCGGGGGCTGCCGCCACCGCCGTGGGCTCGGCCGCGGGTGCCGCTTTGTTGCGGGGCATCGGGGTTCCTGCAGAAGTCCGGCGACCGGCCCGTTGGCCTACCGCGTGACGTCGACGAAAAGGTACCGGCCAAGGTGGGCCGACAGGTACGGCCGTCGCTCGCGCAACACGACCACCACCCGGGCGCCCTTGCCTGGCACGTCTTCGGCCTTGATCATCTCGATCGCGGTGGGGAATGCGCCGGTCAGGATCTCGCGCTTGAGGTTGAGCGCCGCGATGCTGACTTGCGGCAGGTCGATGACGATGTGCAGATCGTCGGGCCGGTACACGTAGCCGCAGGCGACGTTCTCGACTTGGATGTACACGCGCGATCCATCGGCGTTGTTCTGGAAGCCCACCCACGACAGCGTCTGCGGTTCTACTTTGCAGCGGCCGCCGCTGCCCACCGACGGCGCCGCGTTCCAGTCGGGCACGTTGCCGCTGTACGGTCGCTCTTTGTACAGGTTGCCGGCGCGGTCGACGAAGACTTCGCGCGCCTTGTCGTCGCCGAGCAGCGGAAACGGAAACGGCCGCGGCGGCGGTGCGAACGGCCCGAGCTTGGTGGCGTCGTCGCCGACGGGGGTGGCGCTGTCTTCTGGGCGCGGTTCCTTGGCGGCCGGTTGGCCATCCGCAGGCTTGGCGTCTGTGGTTTTGGCGTCTGTGGGTTTGGCGTCGTCTTTCTTGGCGTCGGCTTTGGGCTTGTCGGCCTTCTTGCCCAACTCTGCGCCGTCTTTGGGCTTGTCGGTGGCCGCTTTGGCAGGTTTTTCGGCGGCCTTGTCGGCGGCCAGGGTCGGCGCGGCCAGCGCCACAGCGGCGGCGACGAGGCAAAGCCAAACACAGCGGGAAGGGACGTTCATGGCGGGGGCGGCTGCACCGGCACAGCGCGAGCGACCGTACCGAAGCGAGCGTGCGCCCATGGCGGGCGCGAGGCGCCAGGGCACTTTACCACGCGCGACGGGGGCTGCAACAAATGGCCGCGCGGCGCGGACCGAGGGGCAACCGCTGAAAAATGGGCGTCAAAAACGCCGACAGGCCGCCCCCGCGCGAACGCGAAGGCGGCCTGCCGAGATCGAGGGGCCTTGCGGCTACTGGATCTTGACGTCGATGTACTGGTTGGTGCCGGTGTGCTTGCCGAGATAGACCTCGACCTTGCCCGACGCCGAGCCAACCCACACTTGGTAGTCTTCGGCCAGACACTTGCAGCCGACTTCAGCCAGACCGGTCTGCGGACCGCACGACTGCTTGGTCTTGTCGCAGCTGGCGAGGTAGGTGGTGTCCACTTCGTACACGGCCAGCTGATCGCCCGCCTTGATCTCCTGCACGGCGCCCGCGCCGTCGCACTTGGTCATGTCGTCGGTCGCCGACGAACAGGCGCCGATCTGCAGTTCGACCGTGCCGTCGGAAAGGCCAAAGTACTCGGTGTCGCTCTTCTTGGTCGTGATGTAGACGTGGCCGTTGACGGGACCGGCGACCTGGGTCGAGTCGGTCTTCTTGTTCTCGGCCTCGCACAGCTTCTTGGCGCCCGGCTTGTAGACCACGGTGCCCGGCTTGCCGACGCCGAGCAACCTCCACGCGCCGACCGCATCTTTACGAAACAGGCCGACGGCGTCGATGTCTGGCCCGGGGCTGTTGGTCGCCTTGCAGTCGGGTTCGCTCGCTGGCGAACCGTCGATGGTGACGTACTTGTACTTCTTGCCGCCGCCGGTGGCAGTGTCGCCACCCGTTGCGGTGTCCCCACCGGTAGCCGCATCCGTACCACCGCCCGTGGTGTCGTCCGTGGCGTCGCCGCCGAGGCCGCCGCCCACCGTTGCGTCGCAACCGCCAAACGCCAGCGCGCTGCACAGGCCCAAAACCAGGGCCAGGTTCCTGATCAAGTTCATCTATCCTCCCGTCGAAAACCGCCGCGCTGTGCGCGGAGAGTGGTGTTGCCCCAAGGGTGATGGACCGCGACGCCGCAACCCGTGTCGATGTGCGCACCGGCGAGCCTGGGGCGGGGCCGGGCGAATTGCTGTGCGCGACTGTGCGCCGCGTGGTGCCGCAGCGGACGATAGGATAAGGACCTTTTTGCGGGCGTCAACCCGCCGCCGCCGTGACGCCGGGCGCGGCCACAACGCGCAAAAGGGGGCGGCGATTCGCAGCTTGCGTGTGCGGCCTGAGAGCCTGTCGGCGAAACGCCAGAATCGCCAGACACTGGCCGACAGGCTCCTGCTGCCGTGGGCCCGCCCGGCGCGGTGCACGCGGTCGCATGGGGGCAGCGCCTCCATCGCGGGTGCATGCGGATCCGGGCGTTTTCGCTTGGCCGCGACCGCGTGGCCGCGTATCCTTGCCGGCCTGCGCGGCCCCGCCGCCGGAGCCGCCATGCGCACCGTGATCGCCCTATCGCCCCTCGCCGTCGCTTGCACGGTCCTGTCCGCAGCCGTGGCCGGGTGCTCCGCAACTGCGCCCGACAAGGCCGACGCCGCAGCCGGCGACGCGAGCCCGGACGGCAAGGGCGAGGGCGTGGGGGTGGCGTCGCTCGACGGAAACGGTGATGGCGCCGCACGCGCCCCGTGCGCACCGACCAGTGGCGACCCAAAGCTGCTGCGCCTGCGCGGCACGGTGTGGACAGGTGACGTGCTGCTCGACGACGCCGAAGTCTTCACGTCGGCGGTCACCGGCAAGATCGTGTGCGTCGGCGCCGACTGTTCCGGCGCGCCTGACGCCGCCAAGGCCACTGTCGTGTGCACCGACGGTATCCTCACCCCTGGCCTCATCAACCCGCACGATCATGGCACCTACGACTTCTTGCCGCGCTGGAAGCACACCAAGCTCTTCCAGGAACGCTACCAATGGCAAAAAGACAGCGACTACAAGGGCTTCAAGGGCGGCTACAACCACGTGAGCAGCAAGGCCCGCTGCGAGGCGATCAAGTGGACCGAATTGCGGCAACTGGCTTCCGGCGTCACCGCCATCCAGGGCGTCAGCACCTCGGTCGGGTGGTGCGCTGGCGGCTGGGTGCGCAATCTCGACGACACCAAGGGCAACAGCCTCATCAGCGGCTATAAGATCGATACCCACGTCGTGCCGGCGATCGGCGCCGTCAGCGACAGCGACACCACGCCGTGGAAGAACGGCCTGGCCAACGGATCGCTCGCGGGCGTCGTGCTGCACGTCGGCGAGGGCATCAACGAGGCCAGCAAAAAGGAGTGGTACGACCTGGTCAAGAAAGGCATGGCGCTGCCCAAGGTGGCGCTCATCCACGCCACGGGCCTGGGCGGCGTCGAACTCGCCGAAGCGCGCATGAACGACATCGCGATCATCTGGTCGCCGCAGAGCAACCTGGACTTGTACGGCGACACCACGCGGGTGCCGGCGGCGTGGAACCTTGGCCTGACCGTCGCACTCGGGCCCGACTGGACGCCGTCGGGATCGATCAACCAACTGGACGAACTCAAGTGCGCCAAGCGGTTGAGCGAAAAGCGCTGGGGCGGGTTCTTGAGCGACGAGATGCTCCTGCAGATGGTGACCGTCCACGCCGCCAAGGCCGTCGGCGCTGGCGACTACCTCGGGCGCCTGGGCACCGGCTATTACGCCGACGTCGCGGTATTCGCAGGGGATCGCAGCAAGCCCCTGGCCAGCGTGATCGGCGCGCGGTCCGACAACGTCAAGCTGACCATCGTCGGCGGCCGCGCCCTGTTTGGCGACGCTGCGCTGATGGACCAGGCCGCCGCCGGCAGTTGTGAGGCGGTGGACGTCTGCGGCACCGGCAAGAAGTTCTGCGTCGCCGACAGCAACGTCAACGACAAAGGCGACCAGACCCTGTCCGAGGTCGAAGGTGCGCTCAAGAAGGCGCTCGCCGACGCCAAGGCCCTGGTCAAGCCGGCCCCGGCCTACGAATACGGCTACGAGCTGTGGCCGCTGTGGTTCTGCGGTGCCGAGGCCGACAAGCTGATTTCGTGCGACGTGGCGCCGGTGCACGGCGACCCGCCCGGCCCAGGGGATCTCGACGGCGACCGCAAGAAAGACGCCGACGACAATTGCCCGCAGGTGTGGAACCCGGACCAGGGCAACCTCGACGGCGACGCGCACGGCGACGCGTGCGACCCGTGTCCGCTGGTCAAGGACGGCACCACCTGCCCCAAGCCGAGCCCTGGCGACCTCGATGGCGACGGGGTGGCCAACGACACCGACAACTGCCCGCAGAAGGTCAACGCCGACCAGAAAGACCAGGACAGCGACGGCAAGGGCGATGCCTGCGACGCATGCCCCAAGGGCGCAAACCCGGGCACTGCCCCATGCCCGGTGCTCCAGGCGAACGTGGTGGCGCTCAACCAGGACACCGCGGCGTGGCCGGAGGGCGAGATGGTCAAGGTGACGGACCTCGTGGTCACCGCCGTCCACGCCAAGGGCAACCCGCCGACGGTCTGGGCCCAGGTGGACCCGCCGGTGCCGTGGGGCGGGCTGGCGGTCCAACTGCCCAAGGGCAGCAAGGTCGGCGTGCAACCGGGCGACAAGATCGCCGTGTCCGGCAAGATCTTCGACCTTTTCGGCCTGCGCATCTTGTCCGAAGCGACGATCGAACCGCTCGGCAAAAGCGCGGCCCTGCCAACCCCTCTTGTCGTGGAGGTGGCGACGCTGGCCGCCCCACCGGCGTCGCTGCCCTATCGGTCGCTGCTGGTCCAGGTGGTCGGCGTCAAGGTCACCAGTGACAACGCCGACGCCGAGGCGGGCGCCGATTATGGCGAGATCGAGGTCAACGACCTGCTGCGCGTCGACGATCTGCTGGTCGTGTGGGGCACCGATCTGCCACGGCCCAAGGCCGGCGACGCATTTGCCGCGCTCACCGGCGTGCACTACCGCAGCTTTGCCAACGACAAGCTGGTGCCGCGGTCGGCCGCCGACTTTGCCAAGTAGCCGCGACAGGCGCGCGGCATGGTGGTAGGCTGCGCGCCGTCTGGCCCGTCAGACCGCTGATCACCCCTCGCCCCTGGCGCTCGGTCGCGCTGGGCCGCGGGAACAACCAGGAACATCGATGAAGATTGCACCGAACACCGTGGTCAAACTCAACTACGAACTGCGGTTGAACGACGACCCGGACGTCGTGGACTCGTCGGATGACGGCCAGTTCAACGTGATGATCGGCCACGGCCAGATCATCCCGGGCCTCGAGAAGGCCCTGCTCGGCCTGGAAACGGGCGCGAACGCGAAGGTGACCGTGCAGCCGCAGGACGGATACGGCGTGCGCGACGAGGGCAAGGTCATCGGCATGCCACGCTCGTCGCTGCCCAAGGACTTCGTGGTCGACGTCGGCATCCCCATTGAACTCGAAGACCGGAACGGCCACAGCTTTCCGGTGTGGATCGCTGGGGTCGAGGGCGACGATGTGGTGCTCGACGGCAACCATCCGCTGGCCGGCGAGACCCTGCATTTCTCGGTCCAGGTCCTCGGCGTGCGGGCCGCGACCAAGGAAGAGCTTGCTCATGGGCACGTGCTCGGCCCCGGCGGGCATCACCACTAGTAGGCAAGACCCCAAATTCGCTCCGTGATGCGAGCCGTCATGCCCCAAGGCAGCCGCGGCTGGAAGTACCTTGGCCCTGTTGCGCGCCGGAACCCGGCGCGAACTTCGGGCCTGAGGTACTGAGCCTTTCGGACTATCGTCCGACAGGCTCCGTGCTGGTTGCGATCGGGGCAGCGACCAAGAACTGCCTGAAGTGTTTTCAGGCAGTTTCGGTCGCTGGCGGGCCGCAGCCGCGGCCTGCCTAGGTGCCTGTCGGGCAGAATCTGCCGATTCTGGCGTTTCGCCGACAGACTCCCATGCGGCCGGGCGGGCTGCATCGACCTGCATTGCGCAAGCGGCAGAGTTCGCCTATGGTGCGCGTTCGCTGGCGGGCCGCACAGGTTCGCCGCGCGGCGAATCCGCGTCGTTGGGGTAGCGCGGAACGCCGCTCCTGCTGCGCGCCACCACGGCGCGTCCACCCGACGGGACCATGGCCGCACCGCCCACCGACCCGCGACAAGCCCTGAACGCCATCCTGACCGCGCTCAGCAACAATGCCGACTACTTCGGCATACTTGGCTTGGCCAAGGACGCCGGGCCGAACGAAGTGCGCGAGGCGTACTTTCGGCACGCCAAGGTCGTGCACCCAGACTTGCCGGCCTTTATCAACAATCCCAAGTTGCGCGAACAGGCGACGCGCGCCTTCCAGGCGATCACGCTTGCCCACGCCACCCTGGCGGATCCGAACAAACGGTTGCTGTACACCAGCGGCATGGAAGTCGCCAAGCAGCAAAGAATCGTCGAAGCGATCACAGCCCCAGTGCCCAGCGCGGCCACGGCGAGCGGCCGACACGAAGCGCAGGTCACCGCCGAGACGGCGCGGGTGTACTACGGGCGTGGCAAGACCGCCGCCGGCCGCAAAGATTGGCAGGTGGCGCAAGACGCGCTGCAGCTGTCCCTCAAGTTCCTGTCCGGCGACGAGCTGGCCGACGCGCAACTGAACCTCGCGTGGTCGATGATGAACAACCCGCAGGCCGCGGAGATGGACCGGGTCACCCGGAGCAAAGAACTGCTTTTCGCAATCCTGGCGACCCACGGCAAGACCCAGTTGGGCGCACAGGCGCACTATTGCCTCGGGGTGTGGAACAAGTTCAACGGCGACATGCGCGAGGCGCTCAAGCACTTCGAGGGTTGCCTTGGTGTCAACCCCCACCACATCGAGGCCAAGCGCGAAAAGATGATTCTGGACCGTCGGCGCGGCCCGGAGCCCGCCAAGGGTGACAAGCCGTTGAGCGGAGGGTCCAAGTCCAGCGTGTCGACTGCGGCGGCGGCCGTCGGCTCCGGGCTGGTCAAGAAAGTCGGGTTGACCAAGGAACCGACCTTTCTCGAACGGCTTTTCGGCAAGAAAGGCTGATGTCCCCCGTCGGGCGTCTGCGGCCTTGCCGCTGCGTTCGCTGACGATGTGCTGCACACGTTCGCCGGCTCCGCGGTGGCCAGGGGCGCTGGTCAGCGCGGTCTGGCTGACGTGGTGGGCCGCGCCATGGGCCGCTGCCGCTGCACCGCGGTCGGCGGCCCCGGCCAGCGCCGACGACCAAGGTTGGGCGGCCCTGGGCGACCGCATCCGCGCGTGCATGGGCCGCGAAGACCCGGCGTGCTTGCAGGCGGCCCACGTGGACCTGCAAAAGATCGCGCCACAAGGCTCGGTGTCGCTGCCGTTTGTGGCCGGCGTGGCGTCATTGCTGTCCGGCCGCCACGCCGAGGCCAAGGCGGACCTGACCCAGGTCGCCGGCAACCCGACGGCGCCGCGCGAACTGCGCGAGCAGGCAGAGTCGTGGATCGAACTGGCCGACGCCACCGCGGCGGTGCTGCAAGGCGCCAAGGCCTACCCGCTGGCCGGCGGCAAGGTCGTGGCCTGGCTGCGGCCCGGTCCAGACGAGGTGCTGGTCAGCTACCTCGAGCGGGTGATCGCCAAAGCCCTGCCCAAGCTCGAAGCAGCATTTGGCCCGGCAACGGGGCCGATCGCGCTGCACATCTACGGCCGGGCGGCGGAGCTGGCTCGCACCAGCGGCCTGACCGAGACCCAGATCCGCACCACGGGCACGATCGCGCTGTGCAAGTACAACCGGGTGATGCTGACCAGCCCGCAGGACCTGGTGTTCGGTTACGCGTGGGCTGACACCGTTGTCCACGAGCTGGTGCACTGGTTTGTCATCAAGCGCGGCGGCGCCGGCGTACCGATCTGGTTGCACGAGGGCCTGGCGCGCGGCCTGCAAGGCGTGTGGCGCGGCGCCAACCCTTCGGCCTTGGACCGCGACGAGCGCCAGATTGCGGCATGGGGACGCAAGCATAAGAAGTTCATTGCATTTTCCCGCATGCATCCCACCATGGCGGCCCTGCCAAGCCAGCGAGAGACCCAATTGGCGTTTGCAGAGGTCCACCACGCCGTCGCGTGGCTCCTGCACAAGGCCGCGGCGCGGCAGGGCACGCCGCTCGACGCCGGGGCCAGGGCCGGGCAGTTGGTGGCCCTTTTTGCCCAGGGCATGGATACCGGCCAGGCGTTGTCGGCGGCGGTGGGGCTCGGGCTGCCGGCGTTCGAGGCGTCGTGGAAACAGCAATGGACTCGCCTGGAGTTGGGCGATGCCCAAGCGGGACTGCCCGGAAAGCCGTTGCTGGTCTTTCGGCGCGGCAACGATCCCGGCGATTGGCACCCGCTGTCCGCCGCGGCCCGCCGCCATACCGAACTCGGCGATCGCTTTGCAGTCCTCAAGCGCCCGGTGGCCGCAGCCATCGAGTACCGCAAGGCCATCGCGGCCGGGCCGCAGCAAGGACCGCTGCTCGTGGCGCGCTTGGTGCGGGTGCTGCTCGACCTCGGCAAGACCGCCGAAGCCGCCGACTATCTGGGGCCGGCCGTCGACCAGTACCCGGAACATGCGCCGCTGCATGTGTTGACGGCAAGGGTGGCCGTTGCCCGGTCGCAGTGGAAGGCGGCGATCGAGGCGCTGGAGCAGGCCGCCTGGATCAACCCCTACGACCCGCAGTTGCACGCGCTGGCGGCGCAAGCCCACACGGCGCTCGGCCAGCAGGGCGAGGCGGCGGCGGCGCGCGGTCGGCAGGCCCTGGTCGAGGCGGCAGGGTTGTGAAATCGACCGGGCGCAGGTTGGCGGTCGCGGCCCTCGCCGTGGCGGCGGGGTGCGGCGCGGAGGTCGGTGCCCCCGCAGCCGGCGCCCCAGACGCCGCAATTGCCGACAGCAGCGCGCCCCCCAACCCGCGGCGGCGGCCCGGCGGTGACCAGTGTCCAACGGGTTCGCTGTGGTCGACCGCCAGCGCGGCGTGCGTGCCGTTCGCGCCGACCGGCTGCGCGGATCTGGGCATTGCCGGCGTCGCTCAATGCACGCCGCGCTGGTGCTTCGACTGGCAGGACGCCGACGGCGCCGGCTGTTCGTCGGCCTCGCCAGGGTGCATGCCGATCGGTCGGGCGTGCAGCGAAGACGAGGACGGCAAGGGTGTGGGCTGCTTGGCCGGCACCTGGCCTGACCCGCGGGCGGCGGCGGGTGGTTGCGTGCACGCGGGCGCGACGGCCTTGACTACCGAATTCGACCCAGCCGCGCCGCCCACGCCAACTTGGGGCGAAACTGCGACCCAGGCGCCCGCGTTCTTGGCCGGTGGCTGTCCGGCCGGCGAGGTGCCCGCGCCCAAAGGCGGTTGCACGGCGGCGGGCGTCGATTGGGTGTGTCCGCCCGGCACCGTTGCCGACGGTTCCGGCGCGCTGCCGCCGTGCGTGCCCGACCCCGCGGACTGCGGCACAGGGCCATGGGGTCCCGATGGGCCGGTGCCGGGGGCACTCTACGTCCAATACGGGGCGGCCACGGGCGGCACGGGCAGCGAAGCCAAGCCGTTTTCGACCATTGCGGGGGCGGTCGCGGCGGCCAAGGTCAACCAGCTTGTCCTCATCGGCGCGGGCACCTACGCAGAGGGCGTGGTCGCTTCCAAGCCAATCGCCCTGCGCGGCAAGTGCGCGGCCCAGACCCGCATCGCGCCGCCGGCCGGCAAGCCGGGGGTGATCAGCACCGCCAACGACAAAGTGGTGCTGTGGCGGCTGAGCATCCAGGGCGGCGAGAACGGCGTGCGCGTCCAGGGCGGCAAGCTCGCAGTGGAGCGGGTGTGGATCGACGGCAGCAAGGGCGGCGGCGTGCGCATCGAAGCCAAGGGCAGCACGGCGCTCTTGCGCGACACCTGGATCGGCCACGTCGCGTCCAATGCAGCCGGCGATTTCGGCGATGGCGTCGCGCTGGCCCCCGGCACCGGTCTGGCCGTCGAGCGGTTGCGCATTGCCCACGTCCGCAATTTCGGCTTGGGTGCGCCGGGCGCGGTGGTGCAGGGCAGCGACCTGGTCGTCGATCACGTCGACCCCACCGCCGGCGGCCAGTTCGGCATCGGCATTGCGGCGGCCGAGAACGCCAAGGTCACGCTGGAGCGCGTGTGGGTGCACGCCGCCCGCGATGCCGGGGTGTTCGTCGGGCAGGCCGGCGCAGGCAAGGGCAGCACCTGGGCCGTGCGGTCGCTGCGCATCAGCGATTCGGGCCAGGCCAAGCACCCGACCCGCGGCATGGGCTTGGAGTGCACAGGGCCAGCGACGGTGGACGTGCGCGGCGCGCGGTTGCACGACAACGGCGCCACTGGCCTTGCCGTACTCAAGGGATGTTCAGCGACGCTGGCTGGCGCCGTGGTTTGGGACACGCGCGGCACGCCCGCGGGCAAAGAGGGCTTTGGCGCGGCCGGGCAGACTGGCGGACAACTGCGTGTCGTCGCCAGCTTCTTTGCCGCCAACCGCGGATCGGCGCTTCTTGCCCGCGGCCAGGGCAGCCAACTGCTCGCCGATCACGTCGTGGTGCGCGACACCTTGCCTTTGCACGACAGCGGCAACCTGGGCATGGCGGTCACGGCCTACGAAGGGGCACGGGCGGTGGTGCGCGGCGCCGCGTTGGTCGGCAACCACATGAGCGCGCTGGTCGCCGGCCAGGGCGCCCAACTTTTCGCCGCGGGCGTGCGCATCCACATCACCCGGCCCGAGGTCGCCACGGCCGGTTTCGGCCACGCCGTCTTTGCCTTGACCGGCGGCCGCGCCCACCTGCAGGGCAGTTTCTTGAGCGAAAACGGTGAAGCCACCGCCATGGTCGACGGCCCCGACACGCTGGCCACGTTCGCCGGGTGCCGCCTGTCGAACACGCAACTGCGCCCCGACACCCAGCGCTTTGGCATGGGCTTGGCGGTCAGCGGTGGGGCTTCGGCCGCAGTGGTCGCTTCCCGCCTGGTCGGTCACCACACCGCCGCCGTCCAGGTCACGGGCGGCCAAGCGACGCTATCGCACTGTGCGGTGCTCGCCACCTTGGCCGCGGGCGGGCCGGGCGACGGCATTGCGGTCGCCGGCGGTGTCTTGACGCTGGAACGCACCGCCATCGCCGGTTGCGCGCGCACGGGCCTCTTGCTCAGCGGCGCTGGCACCAAAGCGACCGTCAGCCACAGTGCGGTGTTCGACAACCAATACGGCGTGGTGCGCATGGGCGACGCGAGTTTGAAAGCCAGCGACGCCGCGTGGTTCGCCAACAAGAGCCAAGATGAGGCGGTGGACAATGGGCTTTCGGTCCCAGAGCCGCCGGTGGTGGGGAGTTTGTCGTTGTAGCGGATCGCGGCCTGCGGCACGAACCCGCCCAGCGCGCAAGTGCCTGCTTCCATTGAGACGATGGCGGACTGGAACTTGACCATCCGCCGCAGCGGCCCCGCGCCCCACCCTTGCCAGCCCCCGCCCCCACGCTACACTGCCGCCGCGGCGCCGCCGCAGCCACTTGCCGACCATGACCATCGACGACCTCCAGTTGCACATCGCCGACGGCGAGAACGACACCACCGAATTCAAGCGCGGCGTCGACCTGCGCCAGATCGGCCCTGCGCTCGCCGCCTTCGCGAACACCCAGGGCGGCCTGCTTTTGCTCGGCGTCGACGACCACAGCCGGGCCATCGTCGGGGTGAGCGAAGACCCCGAATCGGTCGCCGAACGGTTGACGGGTTTCTTGCAATCCGGGCTGTCGTTTCCGTGCAGCGCGCGCCTCGGCCGCGTGCAGACGCCGCAAGGTTGGTTGCACTGGGTCGAGGTCGCGCGGCAACGCGGATTCGAACCCCTCAAATACGGCGGTCGCGTCTATGTGCGCCGTGGCCGGGCCAGCGTCGAGCCTTCGCCGCCGGAACTGCAAGAACTGCTCAATACCTTTGGCTACGTCGTCACCGAGGAGCAGGCGGTCTCAAGCGCCGGCCCAGCCGACATCGACCCCGCGGCGTTTGCCCGCTATGTGGCCACCCTGGGCATCGATGTCGGCGACGAACCCGCGCTGCCGCTGGAAACCGATCTACGCATCCGCGGCGCGGTCGTGGAGCGGGCTGGCCAACTGTGCGCGACGCTCTACGGGCTTTTGGCGTTCGGCAAGAACCCCCAAGGCCATGCGCAGACCGGCAGCTTTTGGGTCGAGTGCGTGGCCTACGACGGCACCGATCGCGCGGACCCGGTCTTGCATGTCGCTGAAGCCCGTGGCCGCCTCGACGAACAAGTGGACCGCGCGCTGGGCTGGTTTCGCGCCAGCGGCCGCAGCGAAACCCACGCGGGCGCCACCCGCACCGACAGGTCAGCGGTCCCGCTCGGCGCGCTGCGCGAAGCCCTGGTCAACGCCGTGTGCCATCGCGACTACGCCATCACCGGATCGCGGATCCTGCTGGAAGTCTTCGCCGATCGCGTGGTCGTCACCAACCCCGGCACGCTGCCCAACCACATGAGCCGCGAATCGGTGATGGCGGGCGGCCACCCGCGCTCGCGCAATGAACTGCTGGCCACCGTCATGCAGGCGCTGCGCTACATGGAAGGTCGCGGCCGGGGTTGGCCGCGCATGCGCAGAGACATGCGCCAGCACAACGGCAGCGAACCGGCGTTGCACGAAGACCGCGACAGCCGCTGGGTACGGGTCACGCTCCTGCGGTAGAGGGAATAGCGTCGGGCCGGCGAGCGCTGCCCCACCCGCCCGCAGGGTCACCGTCCCCCGTCTGGCACGTGCCACCCGAGCTCAAACGGCAACACCACGCCCACCCGCGACCACACGACCTTTCCGTGCCCGTCCAGCACGATGGTGGTCGGCAGCGCCCGCACCCGGTAGGCCCGCGTGATGCTCTGCGTAGCCAGCGCGGTGCGAAAGGTGCGCGGGGTGCTCGCCAGGTACGCTTGCACATCAGCGGCCTCATCCTCGGCGATGCCCAGCACCGGCACGTCGGGATGGGCGCGCGCAAATGCGTCGATGCTGGGCGAGGTCAGCTTGCACGCCGTGCACCACGACGCCCAAAAATACAGCACCGCCGGCTTGCCGCGCAGGTCGGTCAGGGCCACCCGCTGGCCCTTGGTGTCCACCAGTGCAAAATCGGGGGCTTGGCCCTGCATGTCGGCGCCACCGCGCAGCGACTGGATCGTCATCCACAGCAGCAACACCACCAAGAAGGTCCACAGCCACGAGCGCAGTTCGGCCAGGACCCGCGCACCCAGCGGTTTGCGCGTTGGCTCGGCTTGCGGTTCGGGCTCGGTTCGTGCGCTCATGCGGGCCTCGGGCCCAGGCAACGGGCGCCGACACCCAAGGTAGGCCATCCCGATGACGCTGCCCACCCCCGCCGTTTCTGGCGCCGACCCGCACAGCCTCGCCATCGTCGGAGCCCAGGTGGTGGTGCTGGACGAACTGCGCGAACTGGACATCGGCATCGCCGACGGCGTGGTGCAGGAGCTGGCGCCGACCTTGCAGCAGACCTACGCCCAGACGTTACATGCGAAGGGGTTGGTGGCGCTGCCTGGATTGATCGACACCCAGGTCCACCTGCGCGAACCGGGCCTGGAACACAAAGAAGACCTGGCCACCGGCAGCAACGCCGCGGCCGCGGGCGGCGTCACCACGTTCCTTGAGATGCCCAACACCCGACCGCCGACCACGACCCAGGCCGCGTGGCACGACAAGGTGCAGCGGGCGATCGGCCGGTCGCGCGTCGATTTCGCGTTCTACGCCGGTGCCACTGCCGACAACGCCGACGAATTGCGCGGGCTGGAGGGCCGGCCGGGCCACGCCGGCACCAAGATCTTCATGGGTTCGAGCACGGGGACGCTTCTGGTCGCCGACGACGCTGGGGTGCGCACGCACCTGCGGGCGGGCCGGATGCGGGTGGCCGTCCACGCCGAGGACGAGACCCGGCTGCGGGCCCTGCAACGCGCGGTGCCGGCGACCCGGCCGCACGATCACCCCGAACGGCGCGACGCCGAGGCGGCCGCGATCGCGGTGCGGCGCCTGCTCGACTTGTGCATCGAAACCATGCGCCCCGTCCACGTGTTGCATGTCACCAGCGCCGATGAGTGCGAGCTTTTGCGCCAGCACCCGGGCCGGCGCCTCGCCACCGCCGAGGTCACACCCCAGCACCTGCTTTTGAGCGCCCCGGACTGCTACGACCGGCTGGGCAACCTGGCTGTCATGAACCCGCCGATTCGCACCGAGGACCACCGCCAGGCCCTGTGGGCGGCCTTGCGCGATGGCACCTTGACCTTGATCGGCACCGACCACGCGCCGCATACGCTGGCCGAGAAGGCCCGGCCCTATCCCGATTGCCCGAGCGGGATGCCGGGCCTGCAGACGCTGTTGCCGCTGCTGCTCGACCAGGCCGACAAGGGCACCTGTTCGCTCGCCGAAATCGCGCGGTGGACGGCGCAGCGGCCGGCGCAGGCGTTCCAGATCCAGGGCAAGGGCGGCCTGGTGCCGGGTCTGGACGGGGACGTGGTGCTGTGCGACCTCGCCCTGGACGCCGAACTGACGCCCGACCGGGTCCAGAGCCGCTGTGGGTGGTCGCCGTTCTTGGGGCAGCGCCTGCGCGGGTGGCCGCGCTACACGGTGGTGCGTGGGCAGATCGTGTTCGCTGAAGGGCAGTTGGTGGGGGCGCCGATCGGCCGGCCGGTCAAGCTCGGAAAACCCTTGGCGATCATGCCGGGTCGATAGGCCCCGACGGGGTGCGGCGGTGACGGGCCGTCAATTCGCGCAACAGCCCGCGACACGCGGCCAGGCAGATCTGGAACACGCGCTCGAAGCCGTCGCCGTCGCCGTAGTAGGGGTCGGGCACGCTCACCACATCGGCCAGGGGGTCGAGTTCGCGCAAGAGCCGCACCTTGTGTCGGTCGGCGTCGTCGCGGGCCAAGGCCAAGATATCGCGCAAATTGCTGCGGTCCATGGCCAGGATGTGGTCGAAGCGGTCGAAATCGCCGACCTCGAAAAGGCGCGCGCGGTGCGGCAACGGGATGCCGTGGCGTTCGCTCGCGGCCTGGGTGCGCCAGTCCGGCGCCTCGCCCGCGTGCCAGCCGCCGGTGCCCGCCGAGTCGATGTCGAACCGATCGCGCAAACCGGCGTCGGCGACCAGTTTGCGGAAGATGCCCTCGGCCTGCGGCGACCGGCAGATGTTGCCGAGGCACACGAACAACACGCCGATCTCTTTGGCCATGGTGGCCCGAACCTACCCGCGCCCATCGGGCAGGTCGTTGAGGATCTGCTGCATCAGCGCCAAGCCGACGATTTGGAAGCCGAACAAGCACGCGACCAACGACAGCACCGGCAGGTTGTCGTCCACGCGCTTGCCGCGGCTGGCGGCCTGGTCGTTGAGCAGCTTGGGCCACTGGTACGAAATCACCACGAACCAGATGCCGCAGGTCACGAATCCAAGCAGGATATCGGTCACCGGGTTGGGACCCCCGCTGCCGCGCAAAGCCGCGATATCATTGCCGATCTGATAAGTCCACACGATGCCCCAGATGCCGCAGGTCAGCACCGTCAGCAGCACCATTTTGACCAGGTCGCGACGTTCCATGTGGACCTCCCAGCCGGCAGAACGCTGCCACGGTTGGGCGGCGGGCGTCAAATTGGCTAGGAGCCTGTCGGCGAAACGCCAGAATCGGCAGATTCTGGCCGACAGGCTCCTAGGCAGGCCGCGGCTGCGGCCTGCCAGCGACCGAAACTGCCTGAATTTACTTCAGGCAGTTCTTGGTCGCTGCCCCGATCGCAACC
>VGRO01000141.1 GCA_016875335.1 Deltaproteobacteria bacterium
GAACATGCTGCGGCCGCCGGTTGCGAAACCAGGGTCGAGTTGGAAGGCGGCGGTGTTCATGGGGCAAATGATACCGCGAGCCGCAATCGAAATCAATCAATTTGAACATTTATTTTTGGCGACCCTGCATGCGGCTGCTGCGGCTGCTGCGGATTGCCGCGGTGGGCGGTGGTGTTGTTGTGCGCACGCCCTACCGGGCGTACAGGTGTCGCTTGGGCAAGCGGTTTGCCAAGTTGCTGCGCTTTGTCGCCGTGTGGCTGGTGTGCCTCGCGGCGGCCGAGGCCGTCGGTGCACCGGCCTTTCCGGTCGCGGCCGGCGCGGTCGGAGACGCCCAGCTGCTGCAAGGCGGCCCCGACATCGAAGAGCTCGACGAAGAACGCCTGCCGCCCAGTGGCCTGCACGCCGACATGCTGGCCAACACGCCCTTGTGCACCCGGCGCGGCCACGGCTGCCGCGGCGACGACCAGGTCGTCCCGGCATCGCCCGACGCCGGCCGCCTGCTGCGCCCGCCGCGCCCGCACGGTTGACGGGACCGGCTCCCCGCTCGGCACGCCTGCGTTCACCCTGCATCCGCTGCACTGCCGCCTGGGACGGCGAGCGGAATGCCGCCGCGCGCAGCCAGTGCTGAGTTCGGGCACAACCGACGCTTTGGCCGGTCCTCTCCTCGCATCCTGAACCACGCAACGCCGACCGCCAGCCCTCACCGGGCCGCGGTGGGGTTGCCGTGCGTGCCGCCGCAATGGGCCTCCGGGCTCGGCGCGGTGACGCGGGAGGCCGACCGTGATCAAGAAACGTCTGCTGCATTTCGTTGACCTCTTCGGCGATGGCCGCTACGAGGACCTGCTGCGCGGTCGCCTGGCCATCAACGCCGTGCGCGACATCGCCGCCGGCCTGGTGGTGGCCATGGTGGCCATTCCGCTGGCCATGGGCTTTGCCATCGCTTCAGGGTTGCGGCCCGAGCAGGGCATCGTCGGCGGCGCGGTGGCGGGGTTGGTTGGCGCGCTTTTCGGCGGCAGCAAATACCAGGTCTATGGCCCGACCGCAGCCTTCATTCCGGTCATCGCCGGGGTGATGGCCGCCCACGACCACGGTTTTCTGGTCACGGCGAGCATCCTGGCCGGCGTGGTCTTGGCGCTGCTCGGCGTCTTCGGGTTCGGTCGGTACGTGCAGGCCGTGCCGCACAGCATCATCGTCGGCTTTACCATTGGCATCGCCGCCACGATCGCCTTGTCGCAGGCGGGCGAGGTGTTCGGTTTTCGCGAGCCTCTGCCGTACAAGTCGATTCCAAAACTGCAACGCATCTTCGAACTCTTCGGAACGCTCAACATCTGGGCGGTAGCGGTGGCGCTGGGCACGCTCTTGCTGACCAAAGGCCTGCTCAAGATCTCGGTCTACATCCCGGGGCCGCTGGTCGCCTTGGGCCTCGGCACCTGGCTCACCCAGAACTCGCTCGCCGACGCCGGGCTGACGGTGGTCCGCGAAAAATATGGAGAAATCGCCGCGGCGAAGATCGTGATGACGCCGCCCGCGCCCATCGACTGGTCGGCGGCCGCACTCGGTGACACGGCCTACGTGGTGGTCGCCATCACCTTTGTTGCCGCCGTCGAGAGCCTGCTGTGCTCGCGCATGGCCGACCGACTCGCCAACAACACCGGCACGCCGTTCGACCCCGACAAGGAGTTGTGGGGCCAAGGCTTGGTCAACATCTTCGTTGTGCTTTTCAACGGCTTTCCACACACGGGCGCTTTGGCGCGCACCGCCACCAACATCCGCTTGGGCGCCATCTCACCGCTCGCCGGGATCTGCAAGTTCGCCTTCAAGCTGGCGCTGGCCTTCTACCTCGCGACCTACCTCGAGATGGTGCCGATGGCATGCATCGGCGGCATCCTGCTGTACGTGGCCACCAACATGGTCAAGGGCGAGGAAGTCAAAGAAGTCGTCGCGCACGGCCGCGGTCACGTGTGGCTGATGGTCTACACGGCGCTCGCCGTCGTCGCCACCGACTTCTTGACCGGCGTCATGACCGCGCTCGGCATCCACTGGGCGTGGCAGAAATGGGCGCAGGGTCAGATCGCCGCCGCTGACGCAGAGGCAGTTCCTGCACATCACGTCGAGGTGGCAGGGCGCCGGGCGACGGTTGGCACGGATACGGCGCTGGCCCGCCGCCCGCAACACGGCATCGAACCCGTCGAATCGACCCACAAGTGGCTGCGCCACATCCGTCAGCGCGCCCACGTCGCCCCGACCGCATTCGTCCACCCACAGGCCAGCGTCATCGGCCGCGTTGTGCTGGGGGACCACGTCCACGTCGCGGCCGGCACCAGTGTCCGCGCCGACGAGGGCACGCCCTTCTACATCGGCGCCAACAGCAACCTGCAAGACGGCGTCATCGTCCACGCGCTCAAGGACCGCCACGTGCATGTGGCCGGCGAAGACTGGGCGGTGTTCGTCGGCGCCAACGTGTCGATCGCCCACGGCGCCATCGTCCACGGGCCCTGTTACCTCGGCGACAATTCGTTCGTCGGCTTTCAGGCGACCGTCCACGACGCGGTGGTCGGCGAAGGATGTTTCATCGGCATCGGCGCCGTGGTGGTCGGCGTCGAGTTGCCCGCCGGCAAGCACGTGCCGCACGGCGCCATCATCGACAGCGCTGACAAGGTGGCTCTGCTGCACGACGCGACCGAGCACCACGCCGAGTTCAATGAAGACGTAGTCGATGTCAACCGCGGGCTGGCCGCCGCCTACCGGCGCCACCGCGGCCGGGCCCCGCATGGCTTGCAGTTCGACCGCAGCCACCCGCATCCGGGAGCCGCGCCTGCGCACCTGGACCACGGCCACCACGCGCCTCGCCCCCACAGCTACGGCTGGATGTACCAGCCCGACCGGGCGCTCGGCGACGACCGCTTTTAGCATCGGAGGGTTCATGATCTGGCTAGGCATCGCATCCGGCGCAGCCGCGTACCTGCTGTTCTTCGTCGCCGCCAAATGCACGTTTCGCGTGCAAGAAGGCGAGTTGGCCACACTGACGCG
The DNA here is from genome assembly GCA_016875335.1 of Deltaproteobacteria bacterium. GTDB lineage: Bacteria > Myxococcota_A > UBA9042 > UBA9042 > UBA9042 > SXRM01. The sequence goes on from VGRO01000141.1 coordinate 3,031, forward strand.
CTTTGGCGCCGCGCTGCGCGACCCCGAGGGCAAGGTGCGCACGTTCGAGCCGGGCCTGCACTTCAAGGCGCCGTGGGAAAAGGTGCGCCGGGCTCCCGTGCGCGAGCAGACCCTGCAACTGGCCAGTCAGCTCGGCGGCACCACGGCCATCGCCCGCGACGGGACGCTCGTGCGCTTCGACGGCGTCCTGCGCCACGCGGCCGACCCAAGCCGGCTCGAAGTTCACCTTTTCGGGTGCGAGCGGCCGGACGACCACCTGGGCAGCTACTTCATGTGCCTCGTGCGCAACGAGATCGCCAACTACGGCGGCGACGACGAGGCGGGAGGCGAGGTGGCGTGGACGCAACTGCGGCGCGACAGCCGGCAACTCTCCGACCGCATCGAGGCCCAGTGCGCCGCAGTGGGCGATCGCTACGGCGTCGTGTTCAACGGCGTGGACCTCAAGGACATCCTGCCGCCCGACGCTCTGGTCGAAGCGCTCAACGCCGTGATGAACGCCAAGACCGAAGCCGAGGCCGCCTACGCGCTGGCCGAGGCCGACGCCGCCCGGCGCATCCTGGCCGCCGAACAAAGCGTCGAGGTCGCCCGGCGCAAGGCCGCGGCCGCCGAAACTGAAATCGAAGAAATCGCCACCGCGCTCGCGGGCTTGCAGCGCGACGGCGTCTTGTGGGCCTACGTCGAGCGCCGCCGGGCCGAAGTCCTTTCGCAGGCCAAGCACCTGCTGGTCGGGAGTGCAGCATGAGCGACGACGCCTTTTTCGTTCTGGGCGCGATGGTGGGGGCAATTGCGTTGCCGATGGCGACGCTGTTGCTGCTGCCGTTGCATGTCGAAGTCCAAGAGGGCCACGTGATCCTGGTGACGCGTTTTGGCCGGTTGGCGGCGACGCTTGCTCGGCCGGGCTGGCACTGGTTGCCGGACCGCGTGCTGCCGTGGGTGGGATTGCACCGGCTGTCGCTGCGCCGGCAGTTTCGCCACATCGAAGAGGTCGCCATCAACGATCGCAACGGCACCACAGTCATCGCCGACATCTGGGTCGAACTGCGGGTGGTGGACCCGGTCAAAGCGGCGTTCGCGGTCGACGACTGGGACGCGGCGCTGCGCCACCTGGTCGCCCATACCGCCGGCAGCGTCTTGTCGACCGACACCTTCGACGACATCTTGCATGCCCGCGCCGAACTCGGCCAGCGCCTGGCCGGCGAAATCGGCCCCGAAATGCAGCGGTGGGGTGTGCAGGTGGACGCGGTGCTTTTGCAGCGCCTGAGCTTGTTGCCCGAAGTGCAGGAACAACTGCTGGCCTCCGTCGCGGCCAAGCTCTTGCGCGCCAAGGCCGACATCGACGAAGCCGGCCGCCAGCGCGTGCGCCTGCTCGACGCCATGACCGAAGAGCGTACCGCCGCCCTGGTCGCCCAGGCCAAGGTGCAGTACCCGACGGCGGTCGGCCGGGCCTACGCGCGTCTCGGCGATACGCCCGAGGTGCTGCATGCCTACCAGCAGTTGTACGAGTTGGCACAGATCCGCCCGCACCGCGCCACGGTGTTCCGCGGCATCACTGACGCCGATCTGCGCAAGGGCGAGGCCATGATGTTCGTGCCCAACGGCGAGGGCGGCTACGCCCTGGCCCAGGGGCCGCAGACCGTTGCCGGCGGTCACGCGATGCCGGAGCTGACCGCCCGCCCGTAGGCCACTGCGGGACTGCACAATAGCAAGTCGATCGCGCTCACATCACGATGGAGCCGCGGGTCGGACCTTTGGCCCGCGAGCTGCCGACCCACCGAGCAAGCAAACGGGCCCAAGAGATGATGGAGCAAATCGTTTCCGCGCCCTATCCGCCAGCGCGCTTGCCGGCGTCGGCCTTGCTGTGGCGCTTGTCCTTGCCCGCGGCCTTGCCGGCCGCCGCCCCGCCGAGCGCTTTGGCCTTTTGCATCGATGCGATGAGGAACTCGGGCCGGCTCGGCTGGTAGTAGTACGGGAATCCTGGGTTATTGCTGACAATGTCGTCGACTGTCGATCCGTCCGGCCGCAAAAACACGATGCGCGGCACATAGTTTCCGAACCTCGCAAATCGATGGACGATGTCCATGGGCGCGGTGCCGCTGTTGACGTGGACCATGACGAGGCCGCTGGCGAGCTTGTGCACGTCCTTGTTGGACTTGAGCACCTCGCCGAGCAAGGTGCACTTGGGGCAAGAATCGGTGTAGAGCAGCAGCAAAACGGCTTTTTTCTTCGCCGACGCCTGCTTGAGGCCGGCCGCCCACTCGTTCCAGTGGATCGGACCCTCAAAGCGGATCTCGGCCCGCGCCTCGCCCGTCCACGCCCACGCGCACAGCGCCGCCGCGACACCGACCGCGACCGACCGACCACGAGGCCAAACCGTCGCTCGAACCACCCTCGACCTCGACATGTGCGCGCTGCCCGCAGTGCCGCCCGAACGCGGCTCGCGGGCATTGTAGTGGCTGCCGGGCCGCGGTGGTAGGGGCTGCCCGTGCACCCACGGATGGATCGGAGGGCAGCGCAAGGACGGCCAACGTACTGCCCCGGCCGCGGACGAACGCTGTCGCCGAGGCTGTCCGGTCGCCACGGGATGCCGCAGCCACGCGCGCCGCCTCCTCGGCTTGCCTCGCGCCGGGCTTTTGCGCAAGATGCCGCCATGCGCAGCGTCTCTCCTCCCGTTGTCGTCGCCCTCGCCCTGCTGGCGGCGGCCTGTTCGCCCACCCAGACCTTCGGCACCGTGGAGGGCTTGCGCTGCAGCAATCAGGGCGACGAGGTATGTTCGCAAGAGGCCGGATTCCCGCGCGCGCGCTGCGACTTCGACGGCACCTGGCACATCCTGGAGCACTGCGGCGCCAGCACCTGCATCGTCGAGAACGCGCCCGGCGGCCAGCACCGCACCCGCTGCGGCGGCAGCCAGCCGACCGGTGGCGGCGCGATCCAGGTGGACGCCAAGGCCGGTCCCCCGCCAACCGGCGACGCCACCACGGTGGCCGAAGTCGACAGCAAGGCCGAACCCAAGGCCGACAGCACGGGTACGCCAGCGGTGGCCTGCGGCAGCTACAGTTGCGTCGGCGTGGACATGTGCACGTTTTTTGGCACGTGCGAGTCGAAGTCGTGCCCAACGGCTTGCACGCACGGCGCGCGCTGCAGCTTGGGAGTTTGCCTGCCTCACTGCTATGGCACGTGCGCCAGCACCGAATACTGCAAGTTCGGGACCGACGCCAAATCGGCCGACATGTGCAGCAAGCTCGGCTGCCAGGTGCCGCTCGACCTCGGCACCGCGGTGGCGGCAATCGGCATGCAGTTGCCCGCGACGGCCACCACGGCGTGCGCGCACCTCAAGGGCGCGGCCGTGGCCTTCAACCACGCGCTCGCTTCGGTCCCGGTCGCCGCCGCGGACCTCGAGGGCACGCTGACCAGCGGTGGCGAGACGCTGGCCTTTGCCGACCTCGCCGGCCTTGCGCAGGTGGCGCTCTTGGGCACAACCGCGCTCGGCACGCCGTGCGGATCGCCGTGTCTGGTCCAGCTGAGCAAGGCCGAGAACCTGCACCCGGCGATGGTCGGCGTGCCCGGGCCGTGTGCGCTGCGCTGGACGGCCAAGGGCCCGGGACGCTTCGACAAGCTGCCGCTGCCGCTGCGCCTGGGCGCGGTGCGGGTGCCACTCTTGCTGCGCGACGTCGAGGTGGTCATTGCCAGCGATCTGAAGACCGCGGAGGTATGCGGTCACGTCGGCAGTGCCGAGGTCGCGGCCGCGTTGTCGGGGCTGCCCACCGCGAGCGGTCCGGGTTTCCAGATCAAGACCGCGCTGCAACAGGGCGCTGGCAAGCCTGACGTGGACAGCGACGGCGATGGCAAAGCCGACGCGTGGTCAGTGGCGCTGACCCTGGCGACGACCGCGGCGCAGTTGACCAAGTGGAGTCCGTGACCTGCCGCCTGCCGTCTGCGCCTGCCGCACTTTTCACCGCCGATGGCTGCCTGCGCGACGGGGTTTATTGCGGGAGCGTGGCCGACCCAGATGTCGGGGTGCGCGGTCCGTTCGATCGCTTGCGCCGCAAGGAGTGGCACTACCTGTCGGTGTGCACCGATCGCCAGTTCATCGCCGTGGCGGTGGTCCAACTCGGCTACCTGGCCAACGCCTTCGCTTACGCGGTGGATCTGGCTGACCCCTGCGGCGCGCCATGGCGGTTCGAGGCATTGCGTCCGCTCGGCGTTGCGGTCGATTTTGCACCGGCCGCCGACCGCGGGGTCACTTGCTGGCACAGCCGCGGCGCCCGCATCGAGATCACGGGCGATTGCCGAGGCTGGCGGGTAGATCTCGATGTGCCCTTGCGCCGATCTGCCATGCAGCGGCCGCTGCGCGGCCAGTTCACCGTGCAGCGCGCCGAGTCGCTGACGCTCGTGCACCGCCTGCCGACCGGCAAGCCCGCCTATACCGAAAAGGAGGCAGGTCTGCTCGCCGAACTGGCGCTGGCGTTCGGGGACCAACGGGTGGCCGGGCCGGGCCTGGCCACCAGCGATTGGACGCGATCGGTGGCGCTGCGCGAGACCCGCTGGAAGTGGGCGTCGCTGGTCGCGCACCTGCCCGCTGGCCGCCGGCTCGGCCTGAACCTCTCGGCCGAGGTGTACGACGACGCGCGTGGCCATGGTCGCGAGAACGCGGTGTGGATCGACGGCGCGGTGTGGCCGATCGGCGGGGTGCGATTCGCGGTGCCGGCCGACCCGGAACGCGCGCCCTGGCGTATCGACAGCCTCGAAGACGGCGCAGTGGACCTGCGGTTCGAGCCGATGGGCGCCCGCCGTCAGGACCTGGACTTCGGCGCGGTGGCGAGCCAGTTCGTGCAACCCTTTGGTCGCTTCTTTGGCCGGGTTGTCGTGGCCGGCAACACCGTGCCGATTGCGGGCGCCGTCGGCGTCGTCGAGAACCACCGAGCGCGTTGGTAGCCCCTTTGGAATGCCGTCGTGTGCAATTTCCTTGGGACGCCCGCCATTCTGTGATAGATTGTGAACATCGGCGTCGCCCGGTCGGCGCGCGAGGTTCCCATGAGCTCCAGCGGTCCCCCGCGGCCCTCTGGGCCGCCCGTACGCCACATTGCGGGCGTCGGTTACCAGAATCCCGGGTCGATCCAGCCCGCCTTTCGATCGGAGTCCACTCGGGCGCCCTCCGGCCACCCGGCCACCCCGCGGCAGGGTCACGCCGTCGTGCCCGCGGCTGCCGCCCTGCCGCCGCGCGCCATCGGCAGGGTGTCGGGTTCGTTCCACCCGCCGGCGCCGGCGATCGAAGTGCCCCATGACGTCCTCGTCGAGCACACGGATTTCCTGAACATGATCGGGCAGCTCGCAGTGCGCCCGACGTTGCGCGAGCACGAGTTGAGCGAACTGGCCCACCATGTGTTCCGCTGCTCGGCCGCCGAGGGCCGGGTGATGGTCGCCGAGGGGCAGCCCGCCGACCACGCGTTCTACCTCATCGTCGGCCAGGCCGAGGTGTCCCAGCCGGCGCAAGGCCGCCCCATGGCTTTCGATGTCGTACAGCCGGGCGAGTTCTTTGGCGAAGGTGCGGTCCTGAACGACGCAGTGCATCACCATACGGTGACCGCCGGCCCCGGCTGCGTCCTTTTCGCCTTCAGCAGGGCGGCCATGGCAGACCTGTGGCAGCGGGACCGCATGCTGGCCGAGCGCCTGCACGCGGCGATCGCGGCTCACCAGGCCTATCGGCACCGCACGCGCGGCTGGTAAGGGCCAGGAAATGATTTACTCAATCAATTCTCGGGCCCGTTTGCTTGCTCCGTGGGTCGCCAGCTCGCGGACTAAAGGTCCGACTCGCGGCTCCGTCCTGATGTGAGAGTGATCGACTTATTATTTTCCAGTCCCTAACGGCTTGCCTGTGGTGGGCTGAATCAGTCAAGGCGCCCCACGGCCTGATCCGTGACTCGCCAGCGCTGGTCCAGGGCGGCGGACGCGCGGCTCCGGCATGAGCGGCCCGCGTCCAAGATCTTGTGTTCCAGGCACTTCGTGGCCCGCCACGGGCCGCGCGCAGCGTCCGTTGGGTGTCGCCATGGACCACCATGGCGCCTGGCCCTATGCTTGCGCGCCACCCGGCCCGGCCCGGAGCGTGCACCGCCTTGACCGAACCCGACCGCGATCCCGCCCCCTGCGAACCGCCCACCGACCGCTGGACGCTGGCCTGGTGGCTGTTGATGGCCTTTTGCACCGGCCTCGCGATGTGGCCGCTGTGGGTGGGTTCGTGGCTGCCGCTGTACGATGCGGCGCAGGTGGCCCATCAGGCCTCGGTCATCTGGGACTGGAACGTCGAACCGGGCTTCCGCCGCGATTTCGTGCGCGCCGCCTTCCCAACGCCCAACTGGCTGGGCATTGGCCTGGTCACCGCGCTGGCCCCGCTCGGCGGCGTATTGGTCGCCCACAAGATGGTCCTGTCGCTGTGCGTGCTTGGCGTCATCGCGGCCAGCGCGTGGTTGCTGCGCGCTGCCGGCCAGAGCCGCTGGCTGGCCCTGGCGGCCCTGCCGTGGGCATGGCATCAGGAGATGTTCATCGGTCACCTGGCGCACAGCCTCGGCATGCCGCTGTTTCTTGGCCTTGTGGCGGCCCACGTCGGGCTGGCGCGGCGGCCGGGGCCGTGGCGCGCACTGCTCGTGGCCCTGCTTTTCGGCGTGCTCGCGGTCACGCATCTCTTGCTGTGGGCGCTGGCGACGGTGACGATCCCGATCGCTGGCGCTGCCGTGGGCTGGACCCAGAACCGGTGGCGCGGTTTGGCTGCGGGCGCCCTGCGCGACCTCGGCCTCGCCATGCCCGGGTGGGCGCTGATCATTCCGTGGTACGTGCGCGACGTCGCATCGGCGGGCCCCGCGGAGTTCTCCGCCGAATGGCGGCTGCCCATCGACAGCCTGCGCACGGTGTTCGGCCAGATGTTCGACGTGTTTGCGCCGCGCGGCAGCGCGCTCGACAGCCTGGCCGACCTGCTTTTCAACCGACCTGGCGACGTCATCAGTGCGCTGTGGTGGATCGGCCTTGGCCTGTGGGCGCTCGCGGCCTTGCGCAGCGACCGCACGGCGGCTGGCGACGGCCTCGGTGCGCGGTACCTGACGTGGATGGCCGGCCTGGTCGCCCTGGCGTTCTTGGTCTTTCCCGTCCATGTGTTTCGGCCGGTATGGGTGCACGGCCTGGGCACGCGCCTGGTCGCGCCGATGCTGTTGCTGGCGGGCGTTGCGGTCCGCCTCGACCCGATGCGGCCGGCGCCGTCGGTACGGCTGCGCACCTGGGCTGGGTCGCTGGCGTTGCTGGCGGCCGCGGTCTGGCTGCCGATCTCGACGGCGCGCTCGGCGATCTTGGTGCAACCGGAGTTCGACCACATGGCCGAGGCCCTGTCGGCGATTCCGCGCGGCAAGGCGGTGCTCGTGCTGCGCCCGCGCTACGAGAGCCATTGGATGCAGATGCACCTGTTCGCCGATGTCGGCCAGTACGCAGCGGTCCTGCGCGGCGCCGCGGTGCCGCAGGTGTTCATCGACCCGGTGCTGCAGCCGGTGCGCACGGCCCCCGGCCGGACCCGCCCGGCCCCGCCCGGCGACGACCACGAGCGTTTCAACTGGCACGACCACGGCCGGTACTACGACTACGTGGCGCTTTTTCGCGATCCGTTCGCCGCCGAACCTCGCTACGAGGCGCTGCTGCGCAGTTGGCCGCGCGTGTACCAGCGTGGCAAGTGGCAGGTCTTCCAGAACCTGCACCCAGAACCGTGGCCACCGCCGCCGCCGCCGACCCCGCCGCCCCGCGACCCCGATGCCCAGGTGGCCGAATCGATCGCCGACACGGTGGGCGCATTGCTCGGGTTCGGCTGGACGCTGCCGTATGCCATCGACTCGGCGCTGGTCGAACGCGACGAGGCGCTGCGTGCGGCGCTGGGCATGCCGTCGCGCAATCCGGGAGCCGAGGCGCCCCTTGCGCCGGTGCCCGGACAGGAACGGCTCCCAGACGCACTGCCCATCGCGGTGACCAGCGACGCGGCCGATGTGCCTTCGGTGCTGTTTGCCCCGCGCCCGGTGGTCCTGCCGCCCGCCCTGGTCGCGCCCATCGAACCGCCGCTGCCTGAACCGATTCGGTAGCGGCACCCGAAACCGCCGTCCGGGCAGGCTCGGATGCGCCGATGCGCCCAATGCCGGACGTGCTACATTGCTGGCCGCGGGCCTGCCGCCCGCAGCGGGTCGAATCGTGGAGCGCAGCGGACTATCGCTTTTCGGCATCCCGGTGACGGTGTCGTTGTGGCACTTCGTGTGGATGTTCGTGCTGCTGTACAACGTCGACACCCGCGAGATGGGTTTTGCCGGCACGGCGCTGCTCATCCTGATGGCCAGTTTCTCGGTGCTCGCCCACGAGTTCGGTCACGCGGGCGTGGCCAGGGCCTTCGACCTCGACCCGGAGATCTACCTCGTAAGTCTGGGTGGCATCACCCGGCACGCCCCGCCGCGCCGGCCCTGGCACGAGTTCGCCATCGTGTTGGCCGGACCGATGATGAACTTCGCGCTGGCGGCGGCCTTCTACTTTGGCGGCGCACTTCTGCCCGCCAATGCCGCGTTCATCACCAGTTGGGTGATCGGCATCAACCTGGTGTGGGGCATCTACAACCTGCTGCCGGTGTGGCCGATGGACGGCGGGCAGCTGATGCGCGTGGTCCTCAAGAAGCTGTTGCGCCCCCTGCTGGCCGACCGCCTGACCCACGGCATCTCAATCGGCGTGGCGTTGGTCATCGGCCTGCTGCTGCTGCGCATGGGGTCCATCATCGGCGCGGTCTTTCTGGCGATGTCGCTGTTGCAGAACTGGCGGATGCTTCAGGACGTCAACGACGGCCACGATGCCAAGGTGCAGCAGAAACACAGCCGCGTGCGCGAACTGGTCGCCGAGGCGCGCGGGGCGTTCGAGCAGGCCGACTACGCGACCGCCACCCGCCTGGCCCACCTGGCCCGGAGCGAGCCGTACCTGTCGCAAGAAGAGCTGGACCACATCTGGCAGCTGCTCGCGCTGTCCGAGGTGCGCGCCGGCCACTACGAGCCGGCCATCCGCTACGCCGAGCGCGTGCCGCAATCGGCCGACATGGCAGCGGTCCAGGCCTTTGCGCTGCAGGCCCTGGGCGACGGCGGCCGCATCAAGCGCTTCCTCGCTTCGCCGTCGGCGGTGCTGTTGAGCACCGAACGCATCGAGCAGTTGCAGGACCAGGCGCGCCAGACCGCCTGAGCCGCCGGGCCGTGAAGGATGGTAAACCGGGCTTGCAAGTGCGGCCGGCGGGGGCATCGTGTGCCTGACGACTGCGCGCCGGCCAGCCGCGCACCTGAACCGCGATGCCGCACCTGCCGCGACCGCCCCCTGGACCCCGACCCGGCGCCCGGCCGTTGGCGCGCGAACTGTGCGTCATCGAGATTGGCGAGGGTTGGGCGATCCGCTGGCGGGGCGAACTGCGCTTGGTCGGGACCTTCGAGACCATGCGCCAGGCGCTCAACGCCGCCCTGCATCAGGCCTGGCAGCAGAAGGTCGATGTCCTGGTCCAGCAGCGCGACGGCAGCTTCCACCGCATGCGCCCGCTGCCCCCCGTCGAACCCGAACCTCGCCGAAAACGCAGCGCCAGCAGCAGCCACGAGCGATAGCGAGCCCTTGACCGTTGCGCACTGGACGCGAGAGGTCCAGGCGCATCCGGCGGGTGCCCACCGCTTCGCGCACGTTGACACCTCCGCCCCGACCTCCGATCCTTGCGTCCCTTCCGGCGGCCGCGCCGCCGCAATTGCAGGTGTCCCATGCGCGCCGCCCGTCTGTCGTTGCCCTGCCTTTTTGCCACCGTCGTCGCTGGCGCACCTGTCGCCGCTGCGCAGGCCGCGCCGCCCGCCAAGCCGGTCAAGGTCGACCCCAGGGTCAACGCCGCGGTGGTGCTGAAGTCGGGCATCAAGTCCGCCGATTTCGTGGCGCGCGGCATGGCCTACCGCGGGCTGCAGTTCGACAAGGATCGCGAGGGCGCCAAGAAGTTGCTCGAAGACGGCACCACCGACCCACAGTGGGTGGTGCGCGCCGGTGTGGCGCAGGGCTTTTACGCCATGAACGACGCGCGCTGGCGCAAGGTCGTCCACGACGCCCTGGCCATGCCGGTGCTGAGCCCGCTCGAAGTGCTGCCGGCGCTGGACGAAGTGGCCGACAAGGACCAACTGTCGCTGCTGTTCGAGGTGCTCGGCGACAAGGAACACGAACAGCACGACAAGCTCGTTTCCGCGCTCTTGCGTCGCGATCGGCCGCACTTGATCGCGGTTTTCGTACAGGGCTTGGGCAGCAAAGACGCCCTGGTGGCGCAGTCGTTGCTCAAGGGCGTGACGCGACTCAGCCCAGTGCTGCAGGTCAAGGTGCTCGAAGGTATCGCCAAGGCCCACGCGGCCAACGACGCCGTGACCAAGGCGCTGCTCGAGGTTGCAGCGGCCAGCCATGAAAAACTGCCGACCACCTACCTGAACCTCGTCAAGACCAAGGACGCGGCGCTGCTCGACAAGGTGACGGTGATGCGCGCCCGCCACGGCGATCGGGCGGTGGCCAAGGCGATGGTGGCCCTGTGCCTGCGGCTCAAGGACAAGGACCAGTTGGCGGCGCTGCAGGCGCTGCGACCGATCGCCGGCAAGGACGATGCGGTGGCGCTCAAACCCATCTTGGACCAGGGGCCGTCGCACGAGACGCTTTTCCAGGTCTACGAACTGCTGGCGCGCGCGGGCGACCGGTCGATGCAGAAGGAGGCGGAAAACCTCGCCGAATCCACCGACGTCGACGTGCGGGCTACCGGAGTGTTCTACCTGGGCTGGGTGGGCGGCGCCGGCCGCATCGGCGACATGCACCGCTACCTGCAGGACGGCATTCCGGCCGTGCGCATCGCCGCCGCGCGCGTGCTCGGCTACATCGCCAGCCACATCTCGGTGGGGCCGCTCAAAGAGGGCATCGAACTCGAAAAGGACGAGCGGGTGCGCATGGAGATGGTGCGGGCGCTCGCCGCGATTCGCCACAAGGACGCCTACCAGGCGCTGATGTTCTTCACGCGCGAAAAGGACCCTGAACTGCGTCGCGTGGTGGTGCGCGCGCTCGCCGATTCCGGTGACGCCGTCGTGCGCCAGGGCCTGCAAAACGCGCTGAACGACAACGATCCGCGTATTCGCAGCGAAGCGGTGCGGGGCTTCATCCTGAGCGACGTCGCCAAGGCGGTGGACGTATGGAAGCGCGCGATTCGCTGGCTGCCGCCCGGCGTGGTGCTGGATCTGACCCGCGAGATGACCAAAACCATGGAAGGATTCATCGAACTCGCGCTCGCCGATGGCGGCAAGGACGACAACGCCGTGGCGGTGCGCGAAGAGGCACTGGTCGCTCTGCACCTCTTGCCAGAATCGGAAATCAGGATTCTCTTCAAGCTATTGGAGCAGACACAAGAAGAGGATCTGAAGATTCGCATCCTGCGGGCGCTCCTGGATCTCGACAAGACCAAGGTCGCGGTGGCCGTCAAGTCCACGGCGCTGCAGTCCAGCCCGCGCGCGCGCATGGCCGCCATCCGTATGCTCGGCAAGCTCAAGGGCGACAAGGAGGCCCAGGAGTTCCTGGTGCGCTTCCTGGACGAACCCGACGAGCGCATCCGCATCGCGGCAGCGCTGACGTTGTGGGGCGGCTGAGCCACCCGGGCATGGTTCGGCCTGGCGCTCTTGTGGTGGTGGCCCTCGCCGTGGGCTGCGGCGCGCAGGCTGGCGAACCGGTGCGCGACCTTGCTGGGGAGGCCCGCGCGCTTGTGCACGGCATGGGCGCTGGGCGGAACTGTCTGGGTGACCAGCATTGCACGTTTGGGGCCGTGCGCGGGGTGTGCGCGCTCGGCACCTGCCTGGGCCTATTGAGCGCCGACCAACGGCCGCAGCGGCGGGTGGTCTTGGAGCGCCTCGCGGCGGCCGATACCGAGCTATCGGTCGTCATCGCCGCGTCGCTGCTGCGGGCGGTCGCCCAGCCGGAGTTGTCGACGCCATCGCACTTGGCGGTGGTCGAAGGCCTCGGCGTGTTGTGGCGGCGATCGGGCTGCCGCGATGCGTCCCTTGCGGCGCCGATCCGCGCGGCGGCCGGATCGCGCGAGGCCACGCTCGCGGTCACCGCGCGGGTGCAACTCGGCCACTGCGGCGATCCCCAGTCCCTGCCCGACCTGCTGGAAGACGCCGCGACGGGCAGCGAACTGTTGCGCGCGGAAACGTGTGCGGCGCTGGCGGGTCACGCGCAGGGACCGCAGTCGGCCAAGGCGCACGCGGCGCTGGTCGAGCGGTTGGACGACCCGTCTCCGGTGGTCCAGCGCGCCGCGGTGGTGGCCCTGCGGCGCTGGCCGGCGCCACTGCCCGCCGCCGTGGAGGCCGACTTGCGGGCGCGCGCGCCCCACCTTTCGTATCTGCTCGGCGCCCACCGCGCCAGGCCGACCCCATGACACGCTTGCTTGCAATGACCCTGGCGCTTTTGGTTGCACTCGCGTGCGGCAAAGGCACCGACGAGGACGTCGCGCAGGCTGCGCCTGCCTCCATCCCGCCGCCCCCGGCGGTCACGGAGTCGGGCGGTGCCTACGTGTTGCGCTATTTCGCCCCGGCCAGCGGCCAACTCATCCCGGTGCGCAAGGTCGACGAGGTGCCCGAGGGCGCCCGCGGCCAGGTGGTGGTCACCTACGAAGATCCGGCCCTGCAAGGGCCGTGGCTCTACGTGGCCGACTTGACCCAGAAACAGGCCGGCGGCTTCGCGGTACGCAGCGTGGACCGCCAAGAACTCGAGGCCGCCCTGGCCGCCGCCCGGCCCACGGCAACGCCGCCGGAGCCGCACGCACCCG
>VGRO01000142.1 GCA_016875335.1 Deltaproteobacteria bacterium
CCGGTGCACGGGTTCTTGTCGTCGCAGGGCAGCGCGTTGGCGGGGAAAATGCAGCCGCCCTTGGGATCGCAGGCATTGTCGGTGCACGGGTTCTGGTCGTCGCAACTGCCACCGGCGCCCGCGCACTTGCCGGCGGCGGTGCATGCGTCGTTGAAGGTGCACTGGCTGCCGTCGTCGCACGCCGAACCCGCCGCCGCAAACTGATACTTGCATCCTACCTTGGGGTCGCAGCTGTCGGACGTACACGGATTGGCGTCGTTGCACGGCTTGGCCGGCCCGCCGCCGCACTTGCCGTCCTTGCAGGCATCGGCCTCGGTGCACGCGTTGCCGTCGGTGCACAGCGCGGTGTTGTTCAGGTGCAGGCACGCCTGTTTGCTGTCGCAGTCGTCGGTGGTGCACGGGTTGCCGTCGTCGCAATTGACGCCCTGGCCCTTGCACGCGCCACCCGAGCACACGTCGTTTTGGGTGCAGTTGCTGTCGTCGTCACACTTGCCGGTATTCGACAGGTACTTGCAGCCCGTTGCCGGGTCGCACAGGTCGTCGGTGCACGCATTGTTGTCGGTGCACACGAGCTTGCTGCCCGTGCACGCGCCGCCGACACACGCATCTTTGTCGGTGCAGACGCTGTTGTCGTTGCACGGCGCGGTGTTGTCGATCTTGAGGCAGCCCTTGACCCCCGAGCAGCCGGTGTCCGTGCACGGTTCGTTGTCGTCGCAGTTCGCGCCGGCCTGGTAGCCGCTGCCGTCGGCCTTGCACCCGAAAAGCCATTGGGCGCTGCCGCACGCGGGTCCGAGGCAGACGGCCTGCGCACACTTGCCGTCCGCGCCACAGAACTTTCCTGCGGCGCAGTCGTCGGCGGAGACGCACTCGACGCACACCCCTTTGGGCTGGTTGCAGACCGCCGGGCAGTCCTTGCTCGACTTGCACGGCGCGGCGCCTGTGCACGCGTGGTCCTGGCACGACTCGCCGGCCGCGCAGTCCAGACCCGAGTTGCAGTCGACGCATAGCGCGCTCGTCGCCCCGCACACCTGCTTGGTGGCCTTGCAGTCGATGTCGCTCTTGCAAGACTGCGCCGGCTTGCACTGCTTGGCCTGGCACAGGTTGCCCTTGGGGCAATCGGCGGTGGTCAGGCACTGCGCGCAGGCGTTGGTGGCGGGGTCGCACACGCCGGCCTTGCAGACGTTCGCGGCGTTGCAAGGCACTTTGGGCGCCTTGCAACCGGCGATCGGCGCGTGCCCGCAGGTGCCGTCGGCGTTGCAGGTGTCGGTCGAGCAGTAGTCGTTGTCGTCGCAATCGGCCGGCGACTGGCAGCCCGCGGGCCCGGTGTCGGCGGCGACATCGGGGGTCGGGGGGCCGTCGATCGGATTGCTGTCGACCGCGGCGGCCGCGTCGCCGACCGCGTCGGGGTTGGCGATCGGCGCGTCCGGCCCTGCGCCGGTGTCGCCACTGGCGGTGGCCGTCGCGCCATCAGGCAACTGGACCGCACCGTCGACTGCAACGTCGCTGCCGACCGACCCGAGGCTGGGCCCGCCGGACGAATTGCTCACACAGCCGGCAAGAGCTAGGCTCGACCACATGAGGCCCACCAGAAAGCGCATGGCAGCAACCAGACCGACCGCATCGGTCGGAAAAGGGGCGGTATTTTAGGGGTTGTCTGGGGTTTGGCAAGGGCCAGGCGCCGCGCGGCGCCCACGCCGGGCCCGGTCGCGAAACGAGTGGAGCACCTGCAACGCAACCGCAGCCCAAAGAGGGCCCTGCGGGACGCGACCTGGCGATCCGCGGGGCAAGCACGCTGATCGTGTCATGGAACAACTGCTGCAAGGACAGGCCACTACCGCGGGCCTCCAGCGCTTTCCGCCGCGAGATCGGCCTCGGCCTGCTTGAGTTGGGCCTTGTAGTACGCGTTGCCCGGGTCCTTTTGCGACGCCAGGCGCCAATAGAACACCTTGAGCGTCTTGGACGGCGTGCGCTGCGCGGCGGAGGCGTAGTTGGCGGCGGCCTGACTGTCGGAGGTCGCCACGCGGCCGGGCGCGGGCTGGGGCGCCGGGCTGGCGGCCTGAGGCGCCGGTCGGCCCGCATTTTCTGCCGCCAGTTCCTGCTCGGCTTGCTTGAGCCACAACCTGTACACGGCGTTGAGGGGGTCTTTGGCCACGGCCTGCTTCAGGTACATGACCTTGACGGCTTTTGAGGTGGCGCGCTTGCCCAGGTCGGCCAGGCGGGCGGCTTCCGCGGCGTTGCTTGCCGGGGCGGGCTGCGGCCGTTCAGCCTGTTGTTTGCGCGCTGCCGCCTCGGCCGCCAGCTTTCGCGCCTGAGCCTGCTGTTCCGCAGCAAGTTCGGCCTCGGCCTGACGCAAGAGTTGTGGGTACAACACGTTGGCCGGGTCCTTGCCGACCGCTCGCCGCAGGTAGTCGACCTTTGCCGATTTCGACGCGGTGCTCTGGGCCTGCACGACGAGGCGCCGCGCCTCCTCCTTGTCCAGTTCGGCTTGCTTGCGGGCAGCGGCGCGTTCGGCGGCGCGCTTCTTGGCCAACGCTTCTGCACGCCTGGCGGCTTCCTCGGCCTTCTTGGCGGCCAGCGCCGCGGCCTCGTCGACTGCGGGTGAGGCTGCAGTGGGCAATTCGTTGGGTCCGGCGGGTGCCGGATCCGCGGTGACCACGGCCACAGTGGCGCGATCGACGGGCTGCGTTGCGACCGCGTCCGGCGCGGCAGGTGGTGGCGGCGCCTGCGCCTCGGACGCGGCCGGGGTGGGCGTGACGACTGCAGCGGCCGGCGCTGCCGAGGCATCTGCGGCAGCGGCGATGGCGCCAGTGCCCTCCTCGGGCGCCGAGAACCACAGCGACTTGGCGAGCAGCAAGCCGATGCCCAAGAGCAGCACGGCGCCCGCGCCACCCAGAAACATCGCGGTCTTGTTGCCCATGCCCGCGGCAGCGGGCGGCGCGAGCGGCACGATCGGCGCCTGCGGTACAAGCGGCAGGTGCGCGACGGGGTCGGGCGCAGGCGCCGGCGTTGGGGCAGCGCCATGGACGGCTGGGGCCAGCGGTTGGCTGGCGCGGCGCTCTTCGTCAAAGCGGCGTCGTTCCTCTTCGAACTTGCGGCGCTCGGCCTGCAGTTGCTCTTCGATGCGTTTGAGCCGCATCCGTTCGGGATCGAGTTCCACCGCATCTCCGTGCAGGGCCCAGCGCCGCCCGCGCCCTCTGCCCTCGCGTCGCGCCGGCAATTTGCGCGCGTCGCCGTCCTGGGGTCAAGGCGTGCGCAGGCCGTCGCCGGTGTGCGCAGACGCGTGGCGGAGCAAACGGATTCAGCGCACCCGATCCTGCCGGGCACGCGGGCGGATCGGCGCGCGACCTCCAAAAAATGGTCGTGGTGTCGAGGACATGAACGATCCCCCCCTCTTGTTCCGGTGCGCCACGTCGGGGTTGCGGTCCTGCGGCGCGGCGTTCGTGGATTCCGCTTTGTGATCAAGGATCTGAACGATCCCCCCCTCTATTCAACCCCCCGAATTGACAGGGATTCGCTGCGGTGCGAATCTGGGCCACGCCGCGTCCTTGCCCACGGTCGCAATCCGGGTCGTCATGCCGCAAGACTACTACGCTCCGCCGGGCGCCAGCGCTCCGTCGGACGATTTCGGCGCCCGCCTCGACCAACCGGTCGAATTGGTCGGTCGAGCACTCAACCTCTATTTCGCGCACTGGCAAGCGTACGGCGCGCTCGGCCTCTTGCTGCTCGGACCGGTGGCGGCGGCAGCGCACTGGTACGCGCTCGGCCACCCGACGCGGCAAGGGGAATTCGACTGGGGCGAGTTGCGCATCAACCTCGTCGGAACGGCGTTGGTCTCGCCGCTGGCCGTCGCCAGCGTGATCGCGCTCTTGGTCGCGCGGCGCGACGGTCTGACCATGCCGTCGCTGGGCATGGCGCTGCAGGGCGCCGCCGGCCAATGGGGGCCGCTGTTTGCGGTGCGGTTTGTCAGTGGCCTCAAGATCTTGGCGGGGTTGGTGCTGCTGGTCGTGCCCGGCGTCTATTTTGCCCTGCGGCTGGCGGTGTGCGACGAGATGGTCGTGCTGGGGGGCGAACGCGCATCGGGCAGCGCCATGGCGCGCAGCGAGCGGTGGACCAAGGGGCGGTTGGGCCAGGTGTTCAGCGCGCTGTTCGTGGCCGGGTTGGCCACCAACGTGCCAGGCACGGCGCTCGGCGTCGTCGGCAGTGCCCTGGAAATGCAGCCGCTCGTCTGGCTGGGCATGGCCCTGGACTGCGCGCTGAGCCCGATCCTGACGATCGTCGGGGCGCTGATGTACTGGGACTTGGAGCGCACGGCCGAAGGCGACGCGCCCGGCTGATCCGCGCCAGCGAGCCTGCAAGCCAACGCAGCGACCCAGTCGCGGGAGCGCGCCGCGTAGCAAGGGCCCGGCTTGAGTCCGAGCGCGTTGGTTCGACCCCAGACGGGATCGCCACGACAGGACTGGCGGGGCTACTTGTGCGGTCCGCGCGCCCCGCCATCGGCCGCCGGCACATTGTCCTGCGGCGGCATGGTCTGGTGCGGCACCTCGATGACGATTTGCCGCGGGCCGAGCACGGGACCCTCGTGCACCTGGACCAGCGGCGGTTCGGGCTGCGCGCTGGCGTGCGGCCGCACGGTGACGCGCGGAGCGCCCTTGGCCGCGTGGGCTGCATTGTCGTCGGCAGGTCCCGCAGTCTGGACCTGGGCCGGTGCCGCGACCGCCGGTTCCGACGCCTGCGCAGCCTCGGAGGCCGGGATCGGCTCCAGCGACATCACGCCGGCCGCATACTGCCAACGGTGGCCGGCGCGCACCATCGTCATGGTTTCGGCATTGGGCGCCGCGGGATCGTCGGCGGCATCGACGCGCACCGCGCCTTCGCTCACCACCACCCGACCGCCAGCGCCCGCCGGATCCTGGCGCACCGCAAACCGCGTGCCGACCACCGACGCGCGAAATGCGCCAAACATCACGGCGAAACGCTGCCCCGAGCGCAGCTTCTCCACCTGGCACTCGACTTCGCCCCTGCGGACCCGCACGAAGGCCGTGGCCGGCCCCATCGCCAACGTCTCGAATTCGCTGCCCGGTTGCAGCGCGAACTCGAAACGACCCGCCGCCACCAGGCGGCCGCCCATGGCCGCGCGCACCTTGTAGCCCGTCTTGAGCGCACCGTCGCCCTGCAGGACTCGCCACACGCCGTCGGCGCCAGCCAGTTCCACCGTGCCCTCGACCGCGCGCACCGGCACACCCGGCCCCGGGTTGTCGGCCGTCGGTACGGTCGCCGCCTTGACCGATTCGGCAAAGGTCGGCTCGCCGCGGCGGTCTCCCAGCGGTTGCGCCACCAAAAGCGCGATGGCCGCGGCCGCCGATACCGCGGTCCCCCACAGCAGCCAAGCCGGCACGCGCGACGGCGGCGACCAGGTGCCCGACTGCAGCCGAATGCGCTCTTCGAGGCTCTGGCGCTGTTCAGGCGACAGCGCGGGCGCCTTGCCGCGCAGCAGCATCGACTGGAACCGCCGCACCTCGCCGACCGCCGCTTTGCAGTCCGCGCAGGCATCGAGGTGATCCTGCAAGGCCGGCCGTCGCTCAAAGATGTCGCCATCTTCGCGGTCAGACAGCCATTGCAGCCACTGGGCCGAGGTCGGGCACATCGTCCGCTTGTCGTCGTTGAGGTTCATTTGACCACCTGCAAGGCGAACGCGGGCAGTGCGCCGCGCTGGCGGGCCACCTCGAACACCTCGTTGCGCGCATGGAAAAGGCGCGACTTGACCGTGTTGATGCCGATGCCGAGCGTGGTCGCGATGTCTTCGAGGCTCATGCCCTCGAGTTCGTACAGCACGAACACCGTCCGCTTCTTCTCAGGCAAGGTGCCCAGGATGTCATAGAGTTGCCGGCAGATGTCGCGCGCCTCGATGCGGCTCTCGCTGTTGTGCATGGCCGCGGTTTGCGGCGCGTCGTCCAGGCCGAGCCAGCGCAACCACCCTTTGCGTCGGCCGCGGCGCAGGTATTGCAAGGCCACGTTGACCGTCACCCGGTGGAGCCAGGTGGTGAAGCGCGCGTCGCCGCGAAACTTGAAAAGCGCGCGCTGCAACTCGATGAACACGTCCTGCACGACGTCTTCGATTTCACTCGACGGGCCGAGCAGGTTGCGAGCGACCGATTCGACCCGCTTGCCGTGGCGCCGGTAGATGTCGCCGAGCGCATTGCCGTTGCCGCGTTGGTAGGACACGACCAGAGCCAAGTCCGCCGCATCGGCCTCGCCGCGGTCGTCGCGTTCGCCGCCGCCGGGCGCCGTCGCCAAGCCCCCCGAAACCACCGACAACCACATGCCGCCCGCCCGCCCCTGCCTGCGGGGCGACGCCAGCGCGCGGGCCGCCGACGTTCACCTGCTAGGTTGCCACGGCCCGCGTCGGGGTTCATCGACAAAACGACAGTTCGGCGGCGACCACATATTTTCACAAATGCCGCATGCGCAACATCGGGGTGGCGCCGTCCGTTTTTCGTTGCCGCGGCCTGGACCCCCGACTACACTTGCGCGCCCGGTTTTCGGGCCCAGGCGGCGGCGCACCGATGACGACCACTCGAAACTGCCGCGTATTGGCAGACATGCGCCGCGTTGCAGGCCGGGCCGTCGCGACGGCTGTTGGCGTGTGGGCGTTGGCATGCGGCGACGAATCTGCCGTGGCTGCCGCGAAAACCGCCGACGCCAGCGCGGGGTCCGAGGTCGCGATCGGCACCGATGCCAGCGCTGCCGCGATCGCTGAGCCCACCCTCACCGGCCCTGGACACCAGGACGGTCCGTACGTCGAACTGACCGGCACGTGGTCGGCCGAAAGCCAGCGCGTCGTCGTGACGGTGTGGGCCGGCGACCTGCCCAACCTGCTGGGCATGGCGTCGCACCTGACCTGGGACCCCGCGCAGTTGGAGTTGACGGCGAGCCAGGCGCTCGACCTGACCGAGGAGTCCGAGGCCACTGGCTTTGCCTGGCGGCACGTGCTCAAGCCGCTCGCTGCCGGCCGGCTGACGGCGGGCACGGCGCGGTTTCGGACCCTCTCGCACCCGTATGCCTATCCGGAAGGCGCCAAGGTAGGCCGCAGCGCCTGGCTCAAGCTCGAATTCCTGGTCAAATCTGCGGGCAAGCTGACGATCGCCTTCGACCCGGCGACGCAGTTGGCCCGCAAGGCCGAGGGCGAATTGCTCCCCGTCCAGTGGGTCGGCGCGACCGTCGAGGTTCCGGCCGGTTTCGCCATCGGGGGTGCGCCGTGACCCGCGCAGTCCTGCTGCTCGCCGCCCTGTGCGGCACCGTCGCGATGCCAGCGCAAGCCGCACCCGGCCGCAAGCTGTTTGCCGACTTCGAGCGGCTGCCGCTCGACCCCGAGTCGCCGTATGCGCGCACGCTGGCCGCCCACAGGGCCGAGGCCGCGCACCGCCCCGCGCAGCTCGCGCCGAGCCTGCGACAACCGACGTTCTTGGACGTGGACCCTTCGCTCGGGTGGTCGGCCGCCAACTTCTCCGCGCTCGGCAAGCCCAAGTGGGAGATTGTCCATCAGGACATCACGGTGGACCTCAACGCCGCAACCAGCGAGCTCAAGACCACCATCGCGGCCACGGTCCGCGCCTACCAGCCCACGGTCGCGCTGTCGCTGTTGACCATGGGCGCAAGCTCACTCAAGGTCGAGGCCAAGGACGGTACGGCGATCAAGGTGTCTTCCAACAATTTCAGTGGCTACACCGCGATTTCGATCGACCTGCCCGCCCCACTCACGCTCGAAACGGACTGGGTTTTCACCACCAACGCGACCGCGAAGCTCAACTGCAGTCCCCAGGGCATCGGGCTATTGCCCTGCGGCGTCGGCGGCACCTACCAGTGGGTGACCTTCCACCGCTACTACTTGACGCCGTCGGCCAGCCGTTCGCCGTTCAAGAGCACCCTGCACGTGGTGACGGGCGCCACCAAGGTCGCCGCCGCGCCGGGCATACCGATGGGCAGCGACACACTGGCCGATGGCCGCAAGGTCTGGCACTTCGAGCAGCCCGAGCGCACCGACAACGCCGGCTTCGCCATCGCCGAGTACGTCCAAGCCACCGGCAAGCTCGTCCAGGACAAGCCGTTGCGGGTGTTCACGACCAACAAGTACGCGACTTCAGCCAAGAACATGGTCGACCTGGCGACCAAGGTGGTGGGCGTGTACAGCACCGACTTCGGCGAATTCCCGTGGCCGGGGCTGAACCTGATGCAACTCGAGAACAACTTTGGCGGCGGCTACGCGCCCTTGTCCGGCATCTTCATGTACCGCGACGTGTACGCGGCCAGCCCGGGCACCGGCTATTGGTATGCGACGACAGAGCTGGCGGCCCACGAGATTGCGCACCAATGGTGGGGCAACCTGGTCGAGCCGGCCACCAACGGCGACGTGGCGCTGTCGGAATCGCTCGCCGAGTTCAGTAGTTGCCTCTACACCGAGAAGTACATGGAGACCCGGTCGCAGATCATCCGCGACAGCCTGAGCTACCTGTACCGCGTTCCGGCCAGCGAGGACATGCCGGTGGGCGCCCAGGGCGTGTACGGCACGCCGTCGTACGTCGAGATCGTGTACCACAAGGGCGCGGCGGTCTTTGAGATGCTGCGCAATGAGATCGGCACGGACAATGTGCTCAAGGCGCTCAAGCAGTTTGCCGTCGAGTACAACCGGGACTACGCCACGCTCGACAACCTGCAAGCCGTCGCGCAGAACGTCAGCAAGAAGGACCTGAGCTGGTTCTGGAATCAGTGGTTCGACAAGAAGGGAGCCATCGAAGCCGAAGTCGCCGGCCGCCTGGTCACGGGCGCCGATGGCGGATACCTCGTGCGGCTGCGCTTCCACCAGACCATGGCCAAGCCGTTCCGCTTCACGGTGCCGGTGACGGTGGACTACGCGGCGCAGAAGTCCGAGGTCAAGCTGGTCGAGGTCAACCCCAAGGGCGAGGCGACGACCGTGGTTGAGTTCGCTGTGCCGGCGCGGCCTGTCCGGGTGCGTCTGGACGTGCAGCGCTCCGTCATCCGCAAGTTCGCGACCGGCACGCCAGGCGACTTCAACCTGTCGGGGCAGGTCGACGGCGCAGACCTCGTGGAACTCGCGCTGCGCTACGGTCGGGCCATGCGCATCAAGGCCAAGAACGGACAGGAGTACTTCTTCTCGGACTCCGGCTGGAACGAACTGTACGACCTGCAACCCGACCGGCGCATCGACCTGGCCGACGTCGACGCCTTGGACCAATGGGTCGGAGCGGTGGCGGAGGAATTCTGAGGCGCTCGCGCGGGCGGTCGCGCTGACCAGCCGGGGCAGGGGACCCATGTCGTGGCTGCTCGTCTGTTTCGCTGCGCTGGCCGGGTCGGGGCTGACGTTTTTCTCCGGCTTTGGCTTGGGCACGCTGCTGCTGCCGGTGTTTGCGCTTTTCTTCCCGGTGCCGACCGCGGTGGCGATGACCGCCGTGGTGCACCTGGCCAACAACCTTTTCAAACTCGGCCTGGTCGGCCGCGACGCCGACTGGCGCACAGTGGGCCGATTCGGTTTTCCGGCTGCGCTGGCCGCGATCGCGGGCGCAAGTTTGCTGGCCGTGTTCGCCGATCTGCCGCCTTGGGCGACCTACCAACTGGCCGGCGCGACACGCGCAGTTGCACCGGTCAAGGCCGTCGTCGGCGCCCTGGTGCTGGCGTTTGCCGTTCTGGAGCTGTCGCCGCGGTTCGCCAGCCTGGCCGTACCGGCGCGGTGGCTGCCCGTGGGCGGCGCGCTGTCAGGGTTCTTCGGCGGCCTGTCGGGCAACCAGGGCGCCCTGCGTTCGGCGTTCCTGGTCCGATTGGGCCTGTCCAAGGAGGCGTTCGTGGGCACGGGCGCGGTCTGCGCCGTGGTGGTCGATGTCGTTCGTCTTTGCGTCTACGGTGCCCAGTTTCACGCCAGCGGTTGGGCCGTGCTGCGCGGCGACGACGCCGGGATGGTGGCCGCGGCCACCCTGTGCGCGTTTGCCGGGGCGTGGTTGGGCAAGCGCGTGATCCACAAGGTGACGTTGGTGTTCGTTGAACGCATGGTCGCCAGCGGCATGGCGCTGGTTGGGCTGGGGCTGGTGGCGGGCCTCGTGTAGCCGCCGCTGCATCGCCGAATTCTCGGCACCCATTGCCAGACTCTCGGCGCAACGGAACAAACTTTACAAATGCACGGCGTTGGCGTCGGCCCCGAAGGCCGCGACGACCCCGCGGCGCCAGGATTCGGGCGTCACCATCTAACTTCGGGTGATTGTTCAGGAGTTCAGCGGACCGGGTCCGACTGCTGACCCGCGGCGCGGTACGGACCTGCGCCCCGCGTGCCCGCGCCCCAGTCATCCAGGCGCGGGCACGGCATCGGGCCTACTGCACCGGGAACTTGTGGCACGCCACGCCACAGTTGTTGGTGTACGGAATCGGCATCACCTTGCCGAGCGGTCCCTTGGGTGCGGCCGGGTCGATGCCCTTGACCAGCGACTTCTTGGGCACGTCGAAGAAGTGGCTGGTGATGTCGTTGCCGTAGAAGCCGAAGGCCTCCTTACCACCGGCCCCCGACAGCGCCGTCTTGGGCATGTGGCAATCGGTGCACAGCGCGCCGGCAGCGGCGGCCATGGTGGTCTTGGCCTTGACGTGGGCGTTCAGGTCCACCTCGGCCTTGAGCGCTGTGTGGCATCCGGTGCAGGTGTCGGTGCCGTACGGGTCGGCCTTGAGCTGCCAGGCGTTCTTGGTCTCGTGCACGCTGTGGCAGTCGGCGCACACCAGGATGCGCTTGGCGTTGCGGTAGTGGCCCGATTTGATGAAATCGCTGTACTGCTGGTGGTGTTTGACCGAGTGCTTGCCGTCGCCGATCGACGTGAAAGTGCCATCGGCCGCCGCGCTCGCTGCCGCGTGGATGCCGTCGTCGAAGACCGACACGTAGTTCTTGATCCACTCCGAGCGGCGGATGCCGGCCGGCGCCATCATGCCGTTCTTGTCGAGCGGCGCCTCGGTTTTGCCAGCGCCAGCGCCGTTGACGCGGCTGTGGCATTGGCCGCAAATCATCGATTCGCGCTCGGGCGACAGGTTCTGCGGGGTGACGATGTGCCATCCGCCGCCCTGCTTGGTCAGGTGGCGCGATCCGGGGCCGTGGCAGGTCTCGCAGCCCATGTTCAGGCTGTCTTCGGTGCCGTCGTTGTCGTAGTCGAACTTGCCCCACGGGTCCGACGGCAGCTCGGTTTTGAACACGTTGGCCACGGCGGTCGGCTTGGAGATCGAACCCACGGCGTGGCAAGGCAGGCAGTTGTTGTCGAAGGCCTTGGTATCGCTCGGCGACTTGATCAGCATCTTGGCTTCGTCGTACCAGCGATCGGTGTTGTAGCCAGTGACCTCACGGCGATCTGAAGGCGTGGTGCTGGCGTTGTCGTGCAGGCCGGTGGAGTTGATCTGGATCGGCAACACGTGGCGCACGCCGTTGACCTGGACCACGTAGCGCTGTTTGTAAATGCCGCCGCCGTAGCTCAACTGCACGGTGTACGTGGCGGTTGGCTGCGCGGCCTTGAGGTTCTCCAGCGTTGCGGTGAGCTTGCCGTTGCCGTCCATGCCCATGGTCAGCTTGAACGACGGCGTCTTGCTGTTGATCCAGGTGCTGTCGGGCTGGGCTTCGCCGGCCTTGACCAGGTACGTGGCGTAGCTCGGCGGCGCGGCGGTCGGATTGCTGGTGTAGTAGTAGATGGTCGTTTTTCCGTCGAAGTACTTCAGGCCGGCGTCGAAGTTGGGCCACAGTGCAGTGTCGAGCTTCTGCAGTCCGTCGTTCTTGCCCGGCTGACGGATGCCCATGAAGTGCATGGTCGACTTGATCGCGGTCTTGCCGTGGCAGGTGATGCACAAGGACGACCCCACGTAGGTCGCGCCCGTCGCCGACATCGACAGCCTGACGTCGACGCGCTTGCCCACAAGCGCGGTGTGGTCCTTGGCAATGCGCGATTGGTCGCCGCCGGGCAACCGCTCGACGTCCGCCTTGTCGGGCAGCGCGAACACGAAGTAGCTGCCGGCCGCCACGGCCTTGACGTTGTACACGCCGTTGGCGTCGGTCACCGCGGCGTTGTAGGTCGGCGCCGCCAACTGCGCGTCGATGAGGTCCTCGAGCGGTTCATCGGCCTTGTCGGCCACGGCGTCGGCCAACACGATGGTCTTGGGCGCGGGGTTGTCCACGACCAGCTTCTGCTTGGGAATGTCGGCGACCGGAATCAGAAACACCTTGGCGCCGGCCACGGGCTGCTTGGCGGTGTCGGTCACGCGGCCGACAAGCCCCGTCGCATCGATGGCGATCACCACGTTGTTGGGATCGGGCGCCGGGTCGCCTTTGGGGCCTTGGGCGCCGGCCGCACCGGGCAATCCCTGGTCGCCCTTGGCACCCGCCGAGCCCGCAGCGCCGGTGTCTCCCTTGTCGCCCTTGTCGCCTTTGGAACCTTCCGCGCCCGCCGCCCCCGCTGCGCCAGCGGCCCCAGCCGCCCCGGTGTCGCCCTTGGCGCCCTGCGCCCCGGTGTCGCCCTTGTCACCCTTGTCGCCTTTCTGGCCGGGCACGCCCTGAGGCCCGGCCGCGCCCGTGATTCCTGCGGCGCCCGCCTCACCTTTGGGTCCGGCAGGACCCGACTCGCCGGCACAGGCCAGCAGCGAAAGGAAGAACATCGCCAACGTGGACCGGGTCGCCAGATGCAGCCAGGGCGGGCGCTCGTGGAACAATGGGAGCATGGTGTGCTTTCCAGTCGTGCCATCGCGGCACGCCCGGAGGTGGTGCATGATCCGCGCCAAGTGATTGTCACATGGGCAGTCTCGCGGCCTTGGCACCTGTGCCCTATCACGGCCGCGTCACCGAGCAAGGGTCGGGGTCCGGGCGCCCGGCCTCGACCGCGCTACTGCACGACGCCGGCGCGCCACACGCGGTCGCGGGACGTCGCCGTGTGGGTCCACTCGTCGATGCGCCAGCGGCCATCGCGCCACCAGCGCAGCACCGTGCTCGATCGCGTCCCGTACCCGGGCAACGCCACGAACGCCGCGGACAAGGCGCGCTCGACCGGCAGCGGCACGCCGGTCGCCGGCAGATCCGGATCCGCCGCGCACGTGCGGTCCAAGAGCGGCGCGAACCAAGCGTCAGTCGGGGCCGTGCCGTCGGGGTCAGCCTGCACGAGGGCCGCGAGCGCGCCGCGCAGCGCCCGGACCTTGGGCCACGGCGTGTCGAGGGCGGCGTTGGACAGGCCGTGCAAACCGCGGGGCAGCGCGATCGGGTCGGTCGCCCGGTTGCTGACCCACCACGCCGAATGCCCGTCGCCGCACAGCAGGTTGTAGCCGCCGTAGGTGGACGGGTCGAGGGCGTTGTCCGCGGCCAGCGCAGCCACCACGTCTTGTGGCGGCGGCCCGGATACGCCCAACAGCGGCAATCGCCCGCGCGACAGCCGCCCGCGATCGGGTCGGTGCGGCTCGCGCACGTTGGTGACCGCCGCCCAGCGGCCCGCCGGGTGCCAGGCCAACCAGGTGCCCGGCCGATCGGCGCCCGCGTCCACGCCTGCGACGACGCCGACTGGCTCGGTCCACGGCTGCAGAGGCCGCGCGGGCCGGTCCAGGTACTCGTCGCGATTGGCCAGCACCACCAGGCGATAGGCGGGGTTGGGGTCGAGTGCTACGGCAATCAGGCACATGGGGTCATCCGCACGCCCGGCACGCCGCGGCCGGGCAGGCATGGTGCACGACTGCGGCGCTTGAGCCAACGGCACCGCCCGAGATGGCGCGCGGAGCCGGCCGGTCCGGGTGAAACGGACGCTGGCACTGGCGACCCCACTGCGCTGCATGTGCACGTTCGCCGGCCTGATGTTGGAGTGCCCGCAGTGGACGCTGTTCGGAACGCGCACGACCGCCCTGCTGGACAAGGGATCGCCGCGACGTGCCCGCGTCCTCCTTCCGTGCGATGCTGTGTTTCGCTGCGATACTGTGCGCCGCCGGCCGCCGCGGCCGCACGGCCCGGAGACGCCATGGCCCTGCCCTACCGCCAACCGCTCGACCAGACGCTCGCCGTGCTCGCCGGCGCCATTGGCGACCACCTCGCGCGCACCGGCAACGCGCTCGCCGAACCGATGGCGCTGGTCGTGCGCGGCAATCCGGTGGCGCTGGACCCCGCGTCGGTCGCGCGCGCCTTTCCAGCCGCGGCCGCCGGCGCCGTGCTGCTGGTGCACGGCCTGATGGCCACGGAGCACGGATTCGCACTGGGCGGCGATCCGGACGCGGCGGAGCCCCAAGACTTCGGCTCGCGGTTGGCCGCCAGCCACGGCCTGACGCCGCTGCGGCTGCGCTACAACTCCGGCCTGCCGCGCCGCGCCAACGCACAGGCTCTGGACGCGCTGCTGGAGGCGCTGGTCGAAGCCTGGCCACGGCCCTTGGATCGCCTGGTGCTGGTCGGCCACAGCATGGGCGGACTGGTGGTGCGCGAAGCATGCGCGCTGGCGGCTGCGGCCGGCCGGCGCTGGGTCGCGACTGTGTCACACTGCGTCTACCTGGGTACGCCGCACCTCGGCGCGCCCCTGGAGCGTTGGGGCCGGCGCGCGGTGGCCGCCCTGCGCGCGCTGCCTGACCCGTTGGCGCAGGCGTTGGGCGAGGTCGGCGACCTGCGCAGCCGCGGCATCCGCGAGTTGGGCGACCCGGCGGAGCTGCCGTGGCTGGCGACCGCCGAACACCTGCTGGTGGCGAGCGTGTGGACCGGCAGATCGCCACTGGCCGGCCTGGTCGGCGACGGCATGGTGTCGCACAGAAGCGCCCTGGCCCTGGGCGGCGCAGGTGCACCTCCCGCCCGTGTGACGACCCGAACCCTGCACGGTCTGCACCACGCGCAACTGCCGTCCAGCACCGAGGTCGGCGAATTGATTGGCCAGTGGCTACCCGGCGCCTCGACGGTGCCGCACCAAGCCGCAAT
The DNA here is from genome assembly GCA_016875335.1 of Deltaproteobacteria bacterium. Lineage (GTDB taxonomy): Bacteria > Myxococcota_A > UBA9042 > UBA9042 > UBA9042 > SXRM01. Next base: position 14,951 of record VGRO01000142.1, read on the forward strand.
GCAAGGGGCGCCGCCGCCCGCAGCGCGCGCACCGGCGCGGTGGCGCGGGCTGTGGCGGCTGGCCGACGAGGCGGCAACCCACGGCCACCGTGCAGTGGCGACGGTGCGACTGGGCCGCGCGGCGCAGGTTTCTGAGGCGGTCAAGGGGCTGGTTCCGGGCTCCGCAAGGGTGATGGATGCCGCGCAAGCGGCCCACGGCGCGGCGGTCGTGGCCCAGCACACGGCGGTGGAACTCGGCCTTGCGGCGGCGCGGGCGGCGGTGGCGATAGCGGAAGCGGCGGCCCCGCAAACGCCGGGCTCGCCCACCAGGCTGGACGACGGACAGCAACGTCGGCCCCCGGGGATGGCCGCGACCTTGGGTGGGGAACAAGCGGGTCGGGCGACCTCGACCGGACAGCAGTAGCTGGGCCGGGCAAGCGGTGCCGAACTTCTGCAATCGCGCATGGTGTAGCGCGGGCGCGGGGTTGCGGGGCCCGTTGTCGGTGGCCCTCGAGCGCCTGCGTGTCGTCGAAACCGGCCCACAGCGGTCCACCGGCCTCGACAGGATCCCCTACCTGCCCCCCCGCCCCGCCCCCGGTTCGCCGCCCGCCGCGCCCATCGCCGCGACCGCAGCGCGCGCCAGTTCGGCCATCGGTTCCAACGCCTCGACCGGCACTTCGCCGCGGTGCGCGACGCCCCAGCCGTCCACGCGCGACCACGAACGAGCCTCGACGCCCGGCGGCGCC
>VGRO01000143.1 GCA_016875335.1 Deltaproteobacteria bacterium
GCGGCGCCAAGCATAGCTGCGACCGTGCCGCGGCGGCAGGGACCGCCGGCCGCGCCGGCCCAGTGCGGGCCCAGGCTCAGGGCCCGGAAATGATTTACTCAATCATTTCTTGGGCCCTTACCCGTGGACGGCTCGCACGTCGGCTTGTGGCAGGGGTTGTCGTCCAGGCACGCGGCGATGGGCTTGCCGAAACAGTCTCCCGCGCCGCCGCAGGTCTGGTGGCCCCAGGCGCCCGCGCGCACCACCCATGCGTCGTTGCTGTTGCCCGGCGTGCCGTTGGTGGTCCGGCCGACGGCGCCAAAGGTGTGGGCGTCCCAGGCGACGACGTCGTGCAGTGCTTCTTGCGCGCCGTTGATCACCCCGTCCCCGAACGGATAGGACCACAGCAGGTTGCCCGCGAGGTCGAGGCGCACCAGCAAGCCGTCGGGACTGGTACTGCCGGGCTGCGCGGCGCTCGCGGCGATCGCCATCCCATCGGGCAGGATCGCCAAGGCGCCGGCGGAATCCTCGGCGCTGGTGCCAAGACTGCGCTGCCACAGCACGTTGCCATAGGGGTCGAGCTTGACCAGCCACAGATCCTGGCCGCCGAGCGCGCCCACGGTCGGGTTGCTATTCGTACCCAGGGCGAGGATGTTGCCGTCGGCCGCGAACTGCACGTCGGCGACGAATTGCTCGCCGGCTCCGTCGAGGATCGTCTGCCAAATCAGGTTCAAGTTGTGGTCGAAGCGCACGACCGCGCCATTGGTGCCGCCGCCCGTGCCGTAGCTGGTGGTGTTGCCGCCGGCCACGATGGCGCCGCCGGCCGCGGTGGCGACCGACCGGAACTGGTCATAGCCGGTCCCTCCCCATTTGTATTCGCCCGCCTTGCTGCTGTCGGTCTTGTATTTGACCAGCCACCCCTCGGGATTGGCGATGGTCGTGCTGTAGGTCCCCGCGATGACGTAGCCCTGCGGCACCGCCTTGTTGTCGAGCACGATCGGCGCAACTTCGTCGGCATAGTCGTGCGAGTTGCCCGGTGCGGTCTGCAGCCACTCCTGGCCGCCCGAGGGTTTGAGCCGGGCGATGAATGCGTCGTTGCCGGTGGACAGGCTCTCGTACAGGCCCGCCACCACCACGCCACCGTCGCCGGTGTTGGCGATGCCGTGGATTTCGCGCACCCACACGTCGCTACCCAAGGTGTTGACCTCTGTCGCGCCCGCCGCGTTCCAGACCGTGAACAAGCCGCGCTTCTTGCCGCTCGGGTCGTTGCCGTCGCCGACCGCCGCCAGCTTGCCGTCGGGCAGGGTCACCGAGATGCGCCGATCGCCCGAAGGCGTGGGCTTGGAGACCTTCGTGTGGGCGCCGATGGGCTGCCCTGGGCGCTGCCTCGCGATGGTGGCGTGGGTGCGCAACGACACCGGCCCGCCCGTCACGGTCGCGCTGCCGCTGCTCGTCAACGCCCATTTGGGGCCGGGTGCGCCAGAGGCCGGCGCGACCGGCGAGACCCTGAGCACGGACGCGACCGGGCGCACGTTGCTTGAACACGGGCCCTCCGGTGCCGCGGCCGGGTGGGTGTGGGCGCGCGGCCTCGACGGCCTGCCCTTGCTACGGCCCGATCGCATCGGCGTCGCGCACGGCCTGGCAAGCGCTGTCGGCTGGCGGCGGCCCCGGCTACTTCCGCAACGACGACGGCGGGTGGTACGACAGCCAAGAGTGGCTCTTCATCGATCTGCGGGTGTTGCGGTGGCTCGATCGTGCGGTGGCCTAGGGGGCTCCCTGGGGCGGTCAACGCGACGCCTTGCGCCAACACATCGTCCAGGTCGCCACGGCCGGCGGCGGTCTGGTGCCCGAGCTGTTGGCCATTGGCGGCAACCAGGCCGGCGGTTTCGAGGGCGCCACGCCGATGATGGGCTTTGGCGCCGGAGCGTTGGCTCTCGCCCTGGGGGGCGATGCCCTTGGCGACGACCTCGCGCCGTGTTTGGGGCCGGCCGCCGGAGGATTCGCCCCCGCCGAGGCCGACAGCCCGCCCGACGCCGGTTCGGCCGATTCCGCGCTGGGTGAGATCGGGACAGGCACCGAGATCGCCATTGCCGAAGGAGCCGATGCCCTGCCGGCCGCATCCGAAGGAGAAAGCCCCGGCGGTGGCGACGCGGCGCGTGCCTTCCTGGTCGATGGCGGTTCGGCTGCCCCTGCTGGCCGCGGAACTGCTGCGGTCAAGGACAGCGGCGGCTGTCACGCGGGTGGCAGTCGTCCCTGCGGGCTCGCCCTTGGCGTCGCACTGGCCGCGCTGGCCCTGGGAAGGGCGCGGCGCCGACCGGCGATCAGCTCGAACGACCTGCTCGCGCCGCTCGCCACACCGGAGTCATGAGGTTGGCGGCCAGCGCGGCGCCACACCCGACCAGCGCCGACCCGGCCGCACGGGCGGCGCCATCCACCCCTGTGACGATCGCCAGTACGCCCAGGCCGAGCCCAACCGTGTGCAGCCACAAGCCGATGCGGACCTGGCGGTCGGGCAAGAGTTGCTTGATGGGCGGCACCTGGGCCTGCAACGCCGCGTCGTGGGCGGTCTGGGCAAAACGGTGGAACCACGCCAAGAACGGCACGATCTTGGCCAGCGCCGCGTGCACGGCCGCAGCCGCCCAGCCCCACAGCGCCACCCACCCGAGCAGCGGGCCCAGGGGCGGCCAGTCGACCCACGCCAGTGCAACCGCCAACGCCAATGCGACCGGAGCGCAGCCGAGCGACAGCCACCACAGCGCCAGCGCCGGGTCCGGACGCTTGCGGCGCCGACCGCGCAACAGGGCCGCCAGGCGCACCGGCTGGACCAGCCACACGCTGAGCGCAGCCGGCGCAAGGGCGCCCGCCACCCAGGCCCAGTCGAGGCCGCTCACAGCCAACCCCGCGCCCGTCCCGACCGAGCCGCCGACCGCAGCCAGCTGCCAACGGCCGGGCCGCTCGGCCGGCCCCGCTGTCATCCAGAACATGGGCACCACCTGCCAGCCGACGGCCATCCACAGGCCGCCGACCCAACCGATCGCGCCGATACCCATGTGCGCGACGAGCAAGGCGTGGCGGCTGGCCGGCACCTCGCCGCCCGCAAAACCCCAGGCCAGGCGCAGGCCCAGTGCAACCGCGACTGCAAGGCTCGCCAAAGCCAGCCGCATGCCCGTCACCGTCGGCGAACGCACCGCGGCGCGCGCCACCGCCCAGCCAACCGGGCCTGCAAAGCCGACGAACGCCGCCGCAAGCAGGGCGATCGCCCAGCGCAGCAGTGCCGGCCGACCTGACCCGAGGCCAATCGCCAGGCCACCCAGTCCGATCGCCCAGCATGCCGCTACGGCGTGGCCCAGCCGCGGCCAGGGCACCGGCGATCCCGCGACCACCGGCGCCATCTGGTACAGCGATCCGGCCATCGCGGCACCGACGACACCCAGGGTCGCCAGATGGGTCAGCGCGGCGGTGGCGGGCAGCCAACCGGTGTACAGCAGCCGGCCACCCTCGCCCAGCAAGACCGCGCCCCCAGCGACCGCCGCGACCGGCGCGATCGCATACCAGGCGAGCGGCACCGCGAACGGCGGCGCCTGATCGGTCGCAAGGCCGCTCGTGTTCACGTGGGCCTGCCCAAGTGGACGATCGCTGACCCGTCCGCGAGTTCCACCACAGTGCACGAACAACCGACGGCATGCAGTTGTGGCGGCAGCCAGCGCGGGTTGCGCGGTGTGCGCAGATACGCCGCGGCGCCCAGCGCCAGCCCCCTGCCGATCGCGACCGCGCGTTCCAAGGGCTCGGGCGGATCCAGATCGGTCAGGTCGGCCATGGCGACCTCTCCGCCGACGCCGACGAGCAGGCTCCACGCCCCTTGCTCGCCCGCGAAGGCGGTGACGGCGTGGCCCTTGCTCGACAGCAGCGCTTCCAGCGGTCGCGGCCGAAAGGGCGCCGTGACGACCAGCACTGCGCCTGCCGCCAGCGTGTCGAGCAGGCCCACGATGTCGCCCAGCGGATCGCGGCCCGCCGCCAGAATCGGGCGAACGTCCAGGGCGTGCAGGCCCTGTCGCCCAGCAGGTACCGCGGCTCGCGAAGGATGGTGGTCGGCTGCCGTCCCTGGCCGCAACGCCGCGATCCACATCTGCAATTGCGGCTCCAGGCGGCTCGGCCACGCGACAGGCGGGGTTCCTTGGGTCCGCGCGGCCAGGGGCAGCCCCTGCAGCATCGCCACGAAAAGGTCACCGGCCGCCTGCGGGTCGGCATCGGCCCGCGCCTGGCCGCGCCTCACCGCTTCGCCCACGCGTTCGACGACCAGCGAACGCTGCATGGACACCAACTGGCCGATCGCGGTGCGCAGCTCGGCCTGGTCCCCGTCGAGATCGGCGTACAGCAGGCGCGGCAAGCCTGGGTGGCGCGCAATGTGTTCGGCGAGCACCCGCGCCAGCGCCGCGCAGTCGTCGATCGGCGACCGATCCCCTGGTGCGCGAGTCTCGAGCATCGCCGCAATCTCGCCTTCCAGCGCGCCCCGCGCCCGCTCCGCCACCGCCACCAGAATCGCTTCGCGGTTGCGGAAGTGACGAAACAGCGCAGGCTGACTGACCCCGACCGCGGCGGCGATCTCGCGCGTCGTCAGACGATCGATGGGCGTGGTCGCCAGCAGGTCGAGCGCGGCGGCCAGGATCTGCTCCCTTCGCGCGGCGTCTGGCGAAAACCATTCCATGGCGGCCTCGTCGCGCGCTTTCGTCGCGCTCGCACCGCCGCGGCGGGCTGGACCGGGCGATCCGGCGATGTTATCATCCGATAACCTCGCCGGCAAGGCGAGACGATGCCCGAACCGGAGGACCCCATGGATTCCGCCAGTCACTTTCTGACCGCCGACCACCGCGCGTGCGACGCCCGATGGCTCGCCGTCGAAGGCGCCGCGCATGCCGGCAACGCCGCCGCCGCAACCGGCGCATGGACCCTTTTCGCTGGTGCCATGGAGCGCCACTTCGCCTTTGAAGAGGAGGTCCTTTTTCCGGCGCTCGACCACGCCACCGGCATGCACGGCGCTGGGCCGACGGCCGTCATGCGCCACGAACACGCGCAGATGCGCCGCTTGCTGGCCACGATGGCAGCAGCAGTGGCGCAGGGCGCCTGGGACACCTTGATGGACCAGGGCGACACGCTGCTCTTGCTGATCGGTCAACACAACCTCAAGGAAGAGCACATCCTCTACCCGCTGGCCGACGCCCGCCTCGCCAGCGACTGGCCGGGCTTGGCCGCGCGGTGGCCGGTCTCAGACTGACCACCCGGCTCGCACGAACTGCGCAATACTCTGCGCATCGTTTGATTTCAACATGTTGTGACGAGTGGCCCCAGCGGACCCCAGCGCAATTTGACGGGTCCGCCGGCCGTTTGCCATGCCTATAGCAGGGCCGGCCGCGCGCCGGGCCCGGGCGAACCGGCAGTTGGCTGGCCGTCCGCGATGATCCGATCCGTCGCACAATGAGCACGACAAGGGCGTCCGATGGGTCGGGCGCCACCTGCTTGCCGGATTCACTGCGCCACGCATCGACCGACCGCCGCCGCCAGCCCGTACCCAGAGGGCCCAGGCGAGGCCGACCTTCCCGGCGAGCCCGTTGAGGTTCGCCCCAAGGAGACCAAAGATGGTTGCGCTGTCCCATGAGACTCCCAGGCCTGTCCGTCGCGTGCCTGCTGCTGCGCCCAGATGGATGGCCGTCGCCCTGGCGGCGTCGTTCGGATCAGCAGCGGTCGCCTCCCTGGAAGCCCACGCGCTCGGCGCCAACCAGCAGCTCGGCCTCAAGGTGCTGGTGATGTCGGCGACCGGCAGCGAGCCGAGCCTGCAAGCCTGGACCTCGGCGCTCGCCCGCGAAGGCATCCCCCACGACACCTTCGTGGCCAACACGGCCGACCCGCTGCAAGCGACGGACCTTGAACCCGCGGCCAACCAGGGCAAGTACCAGGCGGTGGTGCTGGCGACTGGCGATTTGGCGTACTGCGACGCAACCGGCTGCAAGTCCGCGCTCGACCCAGCCGAATGGACCGTGCTCAACGCGTACCAGGCCAAGTTCGGTGTGCGCCGCGTCATCGCCTATGCCTGGCCCAACCCGGCGTATGGCTTGAACTATCCGTTCCAGTCCGGTGACGTCTCGAACGGCACGCTGACCGCCGCGGGCGCCGCCGCGTTTCCGTACCTCGTCGGCACCGTCCCCCTACGACGTCGGCACTTGGGGCTACTACGCCGAGCCGCTGTCGCCGGCCGCGGGCGAAAAGAGCCCGTTCACGACGTTGATCGCCGGTCCGGTGGGTCCTGGCGGCGCGGCGGCGTCGCTTGCCGGCGTGTTCGCGCGCCCTGACGGCATCGAAGAGCTGGTCATCGCCGCCTCTTCGAACGCGTACCAGAGCCACCACCTCATCCCCATCCACGGGTTCATCTCGTGGGCCACCCGCGGCGTGCAACTCGGCTTCTATCGCCACTACTTCACCATGCACATCGACGACGTGTTCCTGCCCGACGACCGCTGGGACGTCGACGACAACGTGACCTACGAGGACGACGGCGCCACCAATCCGCTCATCCGCATGGCGCCGAGCGACGTCGATCGCGCGATGCAGTGGCAGAAGAAGCACGGCCTGCAGATGGATTTCGTGTTCAACGGCGGCGGCAGCGAGGAAGCGGCCAAGGGCAAGAAGGGCGGAGACCCGCTGACGAACAAGCTCTTGGCCAACAAGTGGCAGTTCTACTGGATCAACCACACGTGGTCGCACCCCAACCTGGACACGCTGAGCCTGGCTGTGCTGCACGAGGAGATCAAGAAAAACCACCTGTTCGCCCACAAGAACTGCCTGCCGTCGAACCACAGCGAACTGGTGACCGGCGAGCATTCGGGCCTGGCCAATCCCAACCTGCCGGCGGCGCTGGCGGCCAACCAGGTCAAGTGGGTTGCGGCCGACAACAGCAAGCAGCCGACGCCCTACAAGATTGGCGCGGCGACGACCATTCCCCGCCATCCGTCGAACCTGTACTACAACGTGGGCACCTTCGCAGAGCAGCTCGACGAGTACAACTACATCTACTTCGAGAACTGCACCAACAGCGCCACCACCACTTGCTTTACGGCGCCAGCGACGTGGCAGCAATACGTCAGCAGCGAGGCCCAAATCATGCTGCGGCACGTGCTGACCAACGACGCCCGGCCGCACTACATCCACCAGGCCAACCTCGCCGAGGATGGCACCGCCTATCCCGTCATGGACGCGCTGCTGGCCAAGTTCAAGCAGTATGTCAAGGCCCCGATCGTGCAACCGTACTTCCGCGACTCCGGCGCGCTGCTGCAAGCGCACTCGGCGTGGGCGGTCGCCGCGGCACAGGCCACGGCGTACTACAAGGGCGGGCACATCTACCTCAAGAGCGCCGTCAGCGTGTACGCCCCCGTCACCGGCCACTGGCAGGGCAGCCTCTACGGTGGTCAGCGTTCGGGTTGGGTGTGGTTGCCGGCCGGCGCGACCAAGGTGCTGCAGGTCCAGAACAAGTTTTAGCCCTCGCGGTCCGCAGGCCGCGATCCACACCCAGCGCGCGCTGCCTCGGCCTGCAAGTAGCCCTGCGCCAAGCGCAGGTACGGGTAGTGCAGGTCGCCGTGCAGGGCGTCGTACAGGGGCTTGAGCCGTTCGAGGCCATGCACGGCCGCAGCCTGCCGCACCTGCTGCAATTCGGCGTCGCGCACCCACGGTTCGAGCGTTGGCCGGTCCTGCGCGAGCACCCACCGCAGCAGGCGTTCCACGACGGTCGCTGGCGCCAACGACAGCGCCACGCACAGGTCACCCAGGGACTCTCCGCGGGCGAAGCGCGCTTCCTCCTCGGGCCGGCGGCGGTCGCGGTCGCGGTCCCTTGGCCTGGCGCACGTCTCGGTCACGTCCAGCGTTTCGCGCAACTGCAAGCCGAGATCGGCGGCGTGGTGGCGGACGGCGGCGAGCAGCGGAACGCCGTACTTGACGAGCTTTGCCGGCCCCACGCCGTGCACCTGCGCCAGCACCTCGAAGTTCGCCGGCCGCACCTGGCAAAGGTGCGCCAGCTGCGCGTCGCTCAAGACGAAGTACGAAGGAAAGCCGTCGTTGGCGGCCAGTTGGCGGCGCACTGGACGCAGGGCGGCAAACAGGGCCGCTTCTGGCGAGTCGGGCGGCAGGCCGCCAGCGGGCGGACGCGTCGCTGCAATGGGGCCCGGCTCAGGTCGCGCGGCGCCCTGGGGCGTTTCGAGGCCGAGGCAAGGTGCGAGGGCAGGCGGCGAATCGGTCGGGGTCTGCATGGCGGCTCCTGGCGCCACGATGGCGCGCCGGCCGCTGATGCAAGGGTCGTGCCAGAAAATTCGCGTTGAAACCAAAACGCTTTCTCTGAGATGTCTCACTTTTGTCTCACTTTTGCCTCACTTTTTTGCCTCGCAAAACCGAGACGCCGGGGCCGCGTTCTGCATGCGCAAGGCCAATCGCCCGCTTGAAATCCGCGGCCTTTCATGGTCTGGTGTCCGGCAGGCCGGCGGGCGGGCCGGCCGAGGGGCGGCGATGGCAAAGCTGCGGTACAGGGTCGGGGCGTTGTCGTGCATCGCGGTGCTCGGCGTCTGGTCGCCTGCGGTCGCATGGGCCAGTTGCATCGACGCCGCGGGCTGCCTGTGTCCGAGTACGCCGCAGACGGTCGCCGTCCAGGCCGAGGTGCAGACGCTGTCCAAGAACGGCGTGGTGGTCGCCATCGAGGCGCTGACGTTGGCGGCCGGCGCGACGACAACGCTGCAGGTCGGTGCCACCGCCAACGCGGACCTCGCGAGCCACGGCTAGGTGTTGCAGCCCGGCGATCGCATCGTCGGCACCGTGGACCCCGCCCACCACGTCACCGCGGTCGCCCGCATTGAGACCGACCAGCGGGTGACCTGCAAGTGGGCCTCATCGTTCCGACCGCTTGCCGACAACGCGCGCGCGGCCATGGTCAGCAGCGATTGCAAGAAGGCGATCGCCGACCTCGGCTTCAAGCAGCCGCCGTGCAACGACACCGAGGTGCGCGGCTTCAAATCGTGCACTGCCGGGCCGCTGTCCGGCTGCGGTCGCGCCCACTTGGCGCTAGCGGTGGCGCTGGCGTCGGTGCTGGGCCTGCGGCGTCGGACATCGCGAGCGCCCTTGTGTCCGAAACGCGGGCCATCGGACGGATAGGGCGCACCCGCCACCCGGACAAGTCGCGCAATTTCATGCCATTCGGTTGTGGCACGGACCTTGAAGGGTCCCGGAGCACCGCGGCACGTCGCCGCCCCTTCGGAGCCCGCAATGCCCACCGCCCTGCCGACCGACGACCCCACCCTCGCGACGCCCACGCCCTTTGACGACACCGTGGCGCATGTGCAGTGCGAATTGGACTACGTGCGGGCCCTCTTGCGCCGACACCTTGAACGTCGCGGAGAGCGCGCGACCGGCAACGGCCTGCAAGTGTCGGCCGACGAGCTCGCCGAGGTGGTCCAGGGCCACGGCTGGCTCGACCACCCGAGCGCCGACGCTTTCTTGCGCACGGCCGACGCAGCCATCGTGGCGCGCTGCCAGTTCACCGTCGAGGCCGGTCGCGACCTGCCTCTGCACCGCATTGCCGAGGCGCTGGCGCTGCAACCCGCCGAGCGCGACGCCCTGCGCCTGCTGCTGGCGCCCGAGGTCGATGTCGCGTTCGAGCGCGCGTTTGCCGCGGTTTGGGACGATCTCTCGCGCAAGTGCGCCGACATCGGCTTTGTGGCCGACATGGTCGCGACCGAACCGCGCCACCGCCTCGAGGTCGCCTCGATGCTCGGGCCGGGAGGGGCGCTGGTGCGCGCGGGCGTCGTCGAGCTCGCACCGCTGGGCCCGCCGCCGCACGGAGGCCTGCAGGGTCGCCAGGTCCGCCTGGCGCGACGCGTGGCCTTGGCGGCCCTCGGTGACCCGACCCCCGATGAACGCCTGCCGGTCGCGACCTGCATCGCGGCGCCGCGCGCGCAGCCGCAGGATTTCCTTTGCGACGAGCCGCCGCGCACCGAACTCATCGCCGAACTGGTGCGCACGCTGTCGGCATGCAACGGCCGGGCGGCGCTCACCGGGCAGGCGGGTTGCGGTCGGGCGCTGTTGACCGAGATCGCCGTCCAGCAAGCCCTGCCCGGCCACCGCCTGCTGCTGGTCGAGGTGGCGGCGGGCGCGCAGGGCGAGGCACTGGCGACGCTGCTGGCCGGCGTCCAATTGGAGGCCCTGGTCAGCCGCGCGGTGCCCGTCCTGCGGTTGTGCGAGTTGCCCGACGCCGCGTGGATGGACCAGGTGCTCGCCGGGCTGCAAGACGCGCCGGGCCCGGTCGTTGTGCTGGTGCCGACCGGCGCTCCGCAGGCCTGGAATGGGTGGCGGCCGCTGCACGTGCCGGCCCCAGAGCGCGAAGTGCGGGTCCAATTGTGGCGGCGGGCGCTGCAGCGGGCGGGCGGCGACGTGGCGTGGGCCGACGAACTGGCGACCCGCAGCAACGCCAACGGCGGGGGCATCCAGCGGGCGGTCCGTCAGGCGCAACAGTGCTGTGCCCGCCCGCAATTGGCCGACCTGTGGCGCGCGGCGCTGGCGCAGCAGAACCGGTCGCTCGGCGACGGGGCCACCGCCATGCACACCACACTCGGTTGGCGCGACGTGGTGCTGCCGGCCGAGGTGCGCGAGCGTCTCGACGAAGTGGCGATGTTCGTCCGCGGCCGCAAGACCGTGCTCGAAGACTGGGGGTTCGCCGACAAGCTGCCCTATGGCCGCGGCATCAGCGTGCTCTTGCACGGCCCGTCCGGCACCGGCAAGACCATGGTCGCCGGCCTGGTCGCCGCCGAAATCGGCCGGCCGCTCTACCGCGTGGACCTGAGCCGCGTGCTGTCCAAATGGATCGGCGAGACGGAGCGCAACCTCGCCCGCCTCTTCGACGAAGCCCAGAGCCAGGGCGCCGTCCTGCTTTTCGACGAAGCCGACTCGCTTTTCGCCAAGCGCACCGAGGTCAAGTCGAGCAACGACCGCCACGCCAACCTGGAGGTCAACTACCTGCTGCAAAAAATGGAGGAGTTCGACGGTGTGTCGATTCTGACCACCAACTTCGAGGGCGCACTGGACGAGGCCTTCAAGCGCCGCCTGCGTTTCCGTATCGCGTTTCCCTTTCCCGACGCCGAAGCGCGGGCCGAACTTTGGCACGCCATGCTGCCGGCCAAGGCCCAGGTGGCGAGCGACATCGATTTCGTGGAACTCGGCCGCGAGTTCGACCTGTCGGGCGGCCACATCAAGAACGCCGTGGTGCGCGCGGCCTATCAGGCGGCCCACCGCGGCGGCTGGATCGAAGAAAGCGACTTGCGCGCCGCAGCGTTGCAAGAATGCCGCGAACTCGGCAAGCCGGTGCGCGCATTCAGCGCGGATTTGTAGCCATCGCCGTCACGGCTTGTTTGTCCACACAGCGCGGCCGATTTCGGCGAGCGCCGCCAGCAGTTCGCCTTCGCTGCGACCAGCCGACATCGCGCAAAGCAGCAGAGGTCGCCCCGGCGGATAGACGATCCCGCAGTCGTGCAGATGCACACGCTCGTTGCCCGCCGGCTTGGGCAGCAGGCGCATGCCCCACTTGTGCGCGAACTCGGTACCCGGCGGCATGCCGGCCTGCAACCCGTTGGCAAACTCGGTGCGCGCCAACAGTTGCAGCAACTGGTCGGCTGCACCGCCATGCACGACGCTCGCGTCATATAGCGCCCGGAAGAGCCGGCTGTAGTCGCTGACCGATAGCAGCATGTCGCTGTTCGGGTCGCCGTAGGGCCACGGGATCGCCAGGTCGTCGTACACGGCCTTGAGCGCCACGTCGCCCAGTTCGCGGGCCAGCACGGCTTTGGCGTCGTTGCGCGACCAGCGGATCATCCGCTCCAACAGGTCCTGGGCCGAGTACGATTGGCCGGTCACCAGGGCGCCGGGCGCCTGGGCGCTCTCGCGCAGCGTCTCCATGTCGTACAGCAGTGGGCGTTGCAGCGCCCCCGGGTCGGCCTGCAGGCGGCGCATCCACGCGATCGCCAGGGGCAATTTGAGCAGGCTGGCCGGATGGTAGCGGTCGTCGCCGCCCAGGACGAAGCCGGCTCCGCTCTCAAGGTCGCGGACCGCGACGGCCGCGCGGGTCACGGCGCCCCGTTGCACGTGCCGGTCGATCACCGACTGCACGGCGCCGCGGACGCTGGAATAGCGGCCGTCGCCGCTCGGGTCGTCGCAGAAAAGCAGCGGATGGCTGTGTGCGGTGGGCCTGCCGCGGACTTGGGTCACCGCCTGGGGCAGCCCCGCCGCGCCTTCGTGCTGGAGCGCAGGCTCTGCTGATGGGCCCACAGGAGCACCGCGCTGGACCGCCACCGTCCAACCCACGGCGAGGCCGCCCAAGAACAGGGCGAGCGACACGGCAAGGCTGGGCGCGAGGAGGGCCGCTGGTCGTGGCCGCAGCGCCGCGCGCGACTGGGGAGGTGGCATGGCAGCAGGGGTCGAAGGGGCGCCTGTGAATGGCGCCGGCAGGGTCCATAGGATGACATTGGCGCGGTAGCGCTGCGGATCCCCGGCAGAAGGCCAAGTGGTGGTCGGCCCGGAGGCCTGTTCGGCGCGCCCTGCCAAAACCGCTGAAATCACCCGCCGTTGTCCGCATCGGCCAGATCGGGCAAGGCGAGGACTGCGACACCGCGGCGACCGGCGGCTTCACAACCTCACCGCAAGCCGCAGCAGAGTATTCCGCTGTGGTGCGATCAGACCCCGCCATGGCGGCCCGCGCGCGGTGGAAAGCCGAGCTTGCGCCCCCGGGCCACCTGTCGCACAATTGCGCCGCCCGCCCGCTGCCTCTCGCTGCTGCGGCCCACCGGAGTCGCCATGGCCGATTCGATCGATTTGCGCACGTACACCCACATCGACGTGCTGCAACCGCAGACCGCCTCGTTCATCGCCACGGTCGCCGGTGGATTCTTGCCGTTGGAAGGGCAGGCGGCGCTGGTCGTCGAAGTGGCGCCCGGCATGTCGATCAACAACGTGACTGATGCCGTGCTCAAGCAGACCCAGGCCATCGTCGGTATGCAGATCGTCGAGCGCGCGTTCGGCATGCTCGAAGTGCACCACTTCGATCAGGGGCAGATTCGCGCCGCAGGCGACGCCGTGCTCCGGCACTACGGCATCAAGGCCACCGATCGGCTCAAGCCGCGCATCATGACGGTGCAGGCGATCACCGGCATCCAGGGCTACCACACCATGCTCATCAACCGGATGCGCCACGGCGACATGATTCTGCAGGGCCAGACCATGTTGACGCTCGAAGTGCACCCGGCCGGTTACGCGATGCTGGCGACCAACGAAGCCGAGAAAGCGGCCAATATCCACGTGCTTGAGATGTTTGCCTTTGGCGCATTCGGCCGGGTGTGGCTGGGCGGCGACGAAGAGAACATCGCCCAAGCCGCCGCCGCGATCGAAAAGGTGTTGGGCGCCATCGACGGCCGCGAGAACAAGGGCGACAAGCCCGTCTGAACCCTTTGTTAGGGCCAGGAAATGATTTACTCAATCATTTCTCGGGCCCGTTTGCTTGCTCCGTGGGTCGCCAGCTCGCGGACCAAAGGTCCGACTCGCGGCTCCGTCCTGATGTGAGAGTGATCGACTTATTATTTTCCAGTCCCTTACCCCCGCAACTGCCGGCGCCGCTGGTGCTGGCCTCGACGTCGCGCTACCGACAGGCGCAATTGGCCCGTCTTGGTGTGCCGTTCACCTGCGTCGCGCCGGACTACGGCGAGCCGCCGGTTCCGGGCGTCGCTGCGGCGGATCTGCCGTTGCGCCACGCCATCGAGAAAGTCCGGGCCGTGGCGCGCGCGCGCAACGATGGGGCGTGGATCCTCGGGGCCGACCAGGGCGTGGTGCTGGGCACCGGGCCGCAGTCGGTGCTCTTGGGCAAACCGCACACCGCGGAGCGCGCCGTCGACCAGTTGCTGTCGCTGGCGGGCGGGCCGCACCTGCTGCGCACCGGGGTCGCACTGTGGCGTCCGTCCGCGCCCGTGGCGACCCGCGTGGTCGACGTCACCTTGTGGATGCGGCCGTTGTCGCGCGTCCAGGCCGAGGCCTACGTCAACGCCGACCAACCGCTCGATTGTGCCGGCAGCTACCGCATCGAGTCGCGCGGACCCTGGATTTTCGCACGGGCGCACGGAGACGACCCCACCGCCATCGAGGGTCTGCCGCTCCTGGCAGTGACCGATCTGCTGCTGTGCGCGCTGGCGGAATGCGGCAGGCAGGCCGCAGGTTGACGGTTCGCGCGGCTGACACGCCCAGCCGATCCTGCTATACGCCAGGGCCCTTGCCACCCGTGCGACCGCCGAGCGATGTCCGAGAACTTGCAGAAACTCATCGACCAGGGCGGCCCGACGCTCTTGGTCATCGCCGCAGTGGCCGCCATCGGCTTCGGGCTTTTCGTCGAGCGCTTCTTGTCGCTGCGCGGCGTCGCAAGCCGGGCGCGGGCCATGGACGCCCGCTTGCGCGACCTGGTCGGCGCCGGCCGTCTGAGCGACGTGCTGGCCGCGTGCAACGGCGCGAGCGATGGGCTCAACACCGTGCTGACCCGCGGCGTGGAGGCCGCCCTGCGCCGGGCCCCGCGCGACGCCATCTTTGCCGAAATGAGCCGCGACGCCCGTCGGCTGTTGGGGCGCTTGCGGCGCGGCTTGGGCCTGTTGGCCACGCTGGGCACCATGTCGCCGTTCCTTGGTCTGTTCGGCACGGTCCTCGGCATCATGCAGGCGCTCAAGCGCATCGGCGAGACCGGGGCGTCGGGCCTGGACGTCGTTGCCTCCGGCGTCTCGGAGGCCCTGGTGGACACCGCAGCGGGAATTCTGGTGGCCATCGCCATGGTGCTCTTGCACCAGTTCCTCAAGGGCCAGGTGGCCCACGCGGTGTTGGAAGTGCAGATCCTGGTCGAGGACGTCGCCGATGCGTTCGCGCGCCTGGACACCCGGGCGCACGCCGAAGACGCCGACCGCACTCGCGAGGCCGACCGTGGCGCCTGACTGGGGCGGGGAGCCCGACGAATCCAGCGAAGTCGTGGACTTGAACATGACGTCGCTGGTGGACGTCGTGCTCGTGCTGCTGGTCGTGTTCATGGTCTCGACCTCGGCCATCGTCGATCGCGACCGCCTGGCGCACGCCGAGGGCCGCGTCGATCTGCAACTGCCGACCGGAAGCCAGCAGCGCACGGACAAGCGGCCCTCGGCCGAGGTGTCGCTTCAGGTCAACAGCGACGGTCTGCTTTTCGTCGACGGCGCGCCGACGGACTGGAACGCGCTGCGCAAGGACCTCATCGACCGGTTGGGCAAGGACGCGGAGCTTCAGGTGCGCGTCGACGCCGACCAGCGCTTGCCCGTCAGCAAGGCGGTCGAGGTGCTGGACCAGTTGCAGAACCTCGGCATCCGCAACGTAGGCCTGGGCACCAAAGGCAACTAGTACCTCAGGCCCGAAATTCGCGCCGGGTTCCGGCGCGCAACAGGGCTGAGGTACTTCCGGCCGCGGCTGCGGCCGGCCGCGGGGGTGAGCGCGCATGGGCGCGCGAGGGGGCTGCGAGCCCCC
>VGRO01000144.1 GCA_016875335.1 Deltaproteobacteria bacterium
ATTCATGTGGTTAGCTGGCGACCACGCTATGCAGACCCGCGAGGCCGCTGGCGTCGATCACCAACCCGGCGGATTTTGAGCAAGCCTGACCCCTGATTTGGAACCGCGCCCGGTTCCGCATGTAGCGGTTGCAACGCTGCGCACGCCGCCGCACAATGCCAACCGCGATTGCCGCATCGAGTGCCCATGTCCAGCCAAGACCCGCACGAACCCACGATTGCCGAGCGCGTGGCGCGCTATTTCGAACTTGGCGCGGTCACACTGCTTTTCGACGCACGCCACGGCGGCAACAGCGGCCTGCCGGCGCGCATGGACAGCCACATCGTCCGCGTGGACCTCGCCGACGCCGACGACTTCTGCGAGATCGGACAAACCCACTTGCGGATCACATTCTTGGATCAGACCCAACCGACCGAGGCATGGCTGGCCTGGGATGCCGCCTTCTATCTGCGCGGGCGCGCCGGACCCGACCGGTTGGAGGCGCACCTGGTTCCGGCGCGCGTCCCCGCCTGCTTCGAGCCACACCGCATGGCCAACGTCGAGCGGGCGCTCAACCAAATGGGGCTCGGTCGCGGCCAGCCGAGTGCGGTCGAGTGGAACTTCAGCGTCAACCCCGCGATGCTCGCCGAAGACGCCGACCGCTCCGGGTGGTGCCCCGACAAGAAGATCGCCGTGCAGCAGGCGATCCAGGGCCAGGCCGGCCGCGCGGTGCTGCTCATTGACACGTCCGCGGGCGACGTGCGCGCCCCCCCGGGGTTCATCCAAGGCCCGCACGCCGAGTGGCAGGTTGGCGTCGCCCCGCCGTGGGCCGGCATGGCCTATGGCGCCCATGCGCTGGTATGGCGCGAGCAGCAAGGCACCAATACGCTCGAATTCGTCATTCCATGGTCGCGCATCGGCGCGGTCCAGGACCCTTCGAACGGCAAGGGGTGGTTCTGGCCCGCGGATCTGCCCGACGGCGCGCGCAGTGCCCTGAGCAAGCTCGACGACATCTGGCAGGTGTTGCAGCGCCAGGCCGGGATTCCGCTGGCGCCGCCGCCGCCCCCACCGCGCGAGCACTTGCGTGTGGCCGGGTTGTCGCCGCCGCGGCCGGCCAGCAAGCATCGGGCGCTGTACCGTCTGCTGCGCCTGGGTACGGCCGTGGTGTTGGTCGATACCCGCGTCCCTGGCGTCAAGTTGCCGCCGACCCTGCCGGGTCGCGTGTGGCTGCTGCTCGTACCGCTCAACCTGCCCAACCTCGACCCGCAGGCGCGGCTGGACGACGACGGCCTGATGGCGGTGATGCCCGACCATGACGGCAAGGTCACGCCCGTCGCGGTCCCTTGGCGCGCGATGTTCCTGATGGCCGCAGCCGGTGGTTTGAGCGTCAACGTCTGGGAAGAAGACTACCCCGACGAGGTCGTCCAGGCCCTGCACGTGCTGAGCGCCGCGCAATCCCGCAAGGACGTTGCGCCGGAGAGCTACACGATTTTCGATCGCGACCCGAATGGCGATGGCCTCGGCATGAGCCTCGAAGCCGATGCCAAAGGTCACTTCGCGCTGCACGTCAGCCAGCCGGTGAGCAAGTTGCAGCCTCCGCCCGGGTCGCCACCGGGTACCCAGGTGCGCGCGCTGCTCGAGTTGGCGTTTTCGCTGCCGCCGCCCGCCTCGCACTGACGCTGTACGGTAGGAGCCCCTGGGGCCCGCTCGCCGTTCGGTATCCAGTTGCCTGCGCGGACGTTGTGTCGCCCACGGGGTGGTCGCGGCGAGGTCGCGCCTCCGCGGCAGCGACCGGTATGGCTGCGTTGGGCCGCCTGCGCTTGCACCGCGAGGCATCGGCGCCCACCCACCTACGGTCCGCAAACCCCAGCCTTGCACGTCTTGGCCGACCCGCACATCGCCCCGGTGGGCAGGTTGGCGTGGGCGCACCCGCTGGCTGGGCTGCAATAGTCCGTGGTGCACGGGTTGTTGTCGCTGCACGACGGAAACGCGACGCCCGCGCACGCGCCAGACTGGGTGCACGACGTGTGGCCCCAGGCGTCGGTGCGCAAGACCCACGCTTGATTGGCGCCGCCCGCGCTGTCGCTGGAGCCCGCCATGGCGAGGCCGCCTTCGGGCGTTGGGCGCACCGCCTGCAATACGTCGTTTTTGAGGCCGCTGTAGGTGCGCTCGAACATCTTGTTGCCCAGGGCATCCGTTCGCACCAGCCAACCATCGTTGCCTTGGGTGGCAGTGTTCGCCGCGTAGCCCGCGAGGGCAAGCCCGCCCGGCACCGCCGCGACCGAGGCGATGTACTCGTTGCCGAACGTGCCAAACGTGACCTCCCGGATCTTCTTGCCATTGTCGTCGACGATGACCAACCAGCCGTCGGCGAAGCCAGCGCCGTAGCTGTTGGTGTAGCCGGCGACCGCGAAACTGCCGCCCACCAAGGGCGCGATCGAGGTGAAATGGTCGGCCGCCGTGCCGCCATACTTGTAGGTCGCGATCAGCGCCCAGTTGCCGGCCACGCGCGCCACGAAGCCGTCGAACTGGCCATTGGCACCGTCGGTGGTCACGCCCGCCACCATATAGCCGCCCTTGGGATGCGGCACGATGTCGCGCGTGTAGTTGTTCGAATACGAGTTCTCGTACACCGCGACGACCGCCACCTTGTCGAGCGCGGAGTTGACCTTGAGCAAGTAGGCGCCGTTGACGGCCCCAGTCGCCTTGTAGCGGCAGGTGACACCGACCACCAGACCGCCATCGATGTCTTGATGCACAGAATACGCCTGCGAGGTCGCGCCGATGACGACGCTGGCGCTGTCGACGACCGCCATCGCCGTGTTCACGCGCAACAGGTACACCTGCGGCTCCGAGTTGCTGGAGTCGGAATAGCCCGCGCCGACCACCGATTGATCCGCCAGCACGACCGCGGCGCGCAGGATGACCGCGTTGGCAGGGTTGGCGCCGACATGCTGCGTGTTCGTCTTGCCGTCGGGCGCGAATCGCAACACGGCCGAATCGCCGCCATTGCTGCTCGCGTCGCCGACCGCGGCCACATCGCCGTTGGCAAACACGGCCACCGCGCGCCCATACGTCGTGTAGTTGACGCCCGACAGACTGGCCGAACCCTTGGCGTCGAAAAGTCGCCCCTTGGTCCCCGCGACGCACTGACCGGCCTTGCACACGTCGCCCCACGTGCAGGTCTTGGCGTCGCAGCCGGCGGTGTTGGCCACAAATGCACAGCCGGTCAGCGGGTCGCAACCGTCGTCGGTGCAGGCATTGCCATCGTTGCACACCGTCGGCGTGGTCGAGACGCACTTGCCGGTCGCGCAGTTCTCCTTGGTTGTACAGGGCTTGTCGTCGTCGCACGCACCGGTCCACGCGCTGTGCGAGCAAGCGCCATTGGCGCCGTCGCAAGCGTCCTTGGTGCACGGGTCCTGGTCGTCGCAGTTCTTGCCGCCCGATCCCTTGCACACGCCCTTGTCGCACACGTCCGTGACGGTACACGAGTTTTCGTCGTCGCACGGCGCGGCGTTGTGGCCGTGCACGCAGCCTTTGGGGTCGCAAGTGTCGTCCGTGCACGCCTCGCCGTCGTCACAGGCTTTGCCGGGGCCGTAGCCGCTGCCATCGGGCAGGCACACAAACCACGCAGACGCCGTACACGCCGCGCCTGAGCACACGGGCGGCCGGCATGCGTGGTCGGCGCCGCACGAACCGCCGTTGAGGCAATCGCCGTTGACGTTGCACTCGACGCAGGCGCCGAGATCCGCCGCGCACACTGCGGGGCAGTCTTTGTCGGCCGCGCACGGCACCTTGGGCAGGCAACAGTTGGCGAGGCACAGGTGGTCCGCCGGGCAGTCGGCCGCGCTCAAACACGCCACACAGTAGCCGCCGTCCGGGTTGCAGACCTGGCCTTTGGCCTTGCACGCAATCGAACTGGCGCAACTGAGGCCCGGCGTGCACTGTCCCGCCATGCACACCAGCTTCGGATCGCCGCAGTCGGCGGACTTGGCGCACTGCTGGCACGCATGGGTGGCGGGGTTGCATAGGCCGCTCGAGCAGTCGGCGTCCTTGTCGCACGGCGCTGACCCGCAGCCGGCTTCGGCGAGGTGACTGCACAGCCCGGTCTTGGGGTCGCAGCTGTCGGTGCTGCACGGGTTGCCGTCGTTGCAGGTGTTGGTGCCCTTGGGCGCGCACTTGCCGGCGGCGCACTGGTCGGCGATGGTGCAGGCATTGCCGTCGCTGCACGGCGCGGCGTTGGGCACAAACGCGCAGGCGCCCGTGGCCTCGTCGCAGCCGTCGTCGGTGCACGGGTTGCTGTCGTTGCAGACGATCTTGGCGCCCGCGACACACTGGCCGCCTTTGCACTTGCCGGCGCCGGTGCACGCCAGGCTGTCGTCGCAGGTGGCGTCGATGGGCAGGTGGACGCAACCGCCGGTCGCGGGGCTGCAACTGTCGGCCGTGCAGCCGTTCAGGTCGTCGCACGGCGCCTGCTTGCCGCCGGTGCAGGTGCCTTGCTTGCACACGTCACCGAGCGTGCAGGCGTTCTTGTCGTCGCACGGACTCTGGTTGTCGAGGTAGGTGCAACCCTTGGCTGGGTTGCAGCCGTCGTCGGTGCACGGATTGAAGTCGCCGCACACCACGGCCAGCGCGCCGCCGCACGCGCCGCCGGTGCAGAACTCGCCTTGCGTGCACGCGTTTCCGTCGTTGCACGCGCCGCCGTTCGGCTTGTATGCGCAGCCCGTCAGCGGGTTGCACAGGTCGTCGGTGCACGGGTTGTAGTCGTCGCAATTGACCTTGGCACCGGGCGCGCACTTGCCGTTGTCGCACCCATCGGGGCCGGTGCACGCGTTGCCGTCGTCGCACGCGATCTGCAGCAAGATCGGCGCGCAGCCGATCTTATGGTCGCATTTGTCCTTGGTGCATGGGTTGCTGTCATCGCAGTCGAGCGGGAACCCGGGCTTGCACGCGCCCTTGTAGCAGGTGTCGCCATCGGTGCAAGCGTCGCCATCGGTGCAGGTGCCGTCCAGGGGCAAATGCGCGCAGCCGTTGGCCGGGTTGCACGCGTCTGCGGTACAGGTGCTGCCGTCGTCGCAGTTGAGCAGCGGGCCGGGCACGCACACACCCGCCTTGCACAAGTCGCCGTCGGTGCATGCGGTCCCGTCGCTGCACGGCAAAAGGTTGTGCTTGTTCAGGCAGCCGAGTTTGGCGTCGCACACATCGGTCGTGCACGGGTTGAAATCGTCGCAGTTGAGCAGCGGCCCCGCCTTGCAGTAGCCGTTGAAGCAGCCGTCGCCCGCAGTGCACGCGTCGTTGTCGCTGCACGCACCGCCGTTGGCCTTGTTGATGCAACCGGCCAGCGGGTGGCACAGGTCGTCGGTGCACGGGTTGCCGTCGCCGCAATCCAGAACCACGCCCCCGCCGCACTTGCCGGTCAGCGACGTGCCAAGGCAATTGCCGTTGAGGTCGCAAGCGTCGTTGACGGTAGAATCGTCGCCGTCGTCGCATTTGCCGAGCTTGTTGACCGGCAACAACTGGCATTGTCCGCTCGCCGGGATGCAGGCGTTCTTGGCGCAGCCGGTGTCGAAGGCTGGGCTGCACGCGACCACCGTCTTGGGGTTGACGAAGCACTTGTTGCTGGCCTTGTCGCAGAACAAACTGCCGTTGCACAGGTCTGCGTCATTCTGGCCGGCGCAGTCAGCGTCGCTCTGGCACTGACAGGTGTTCTGGTCGGCCTTGCAGGTGCCAGCCTTGCAGACGTCCTTGGGCGTACACGCGGTGCCGTCGGCGTCGCAAGTGACGCCATCGGGCAGTGCCACGGCCTGGCATTGCCCGCTGGACTTCTGACACTGCTGCAGGGTGCACGCGGTGTTGAGCCCCGACTTGCATTGCACCACGGTCGACGGGTTGGTCTGGCACTTGGCGGTCTGCAGGTTGCAGAATAGCGTCCCGTTGCACAAGTCGCCGTCCTCGTACGCCTTGCAATCGGCGTCGGCCTTGCAGCCGCAGACGTCGCTCGCCGTCGTCGCCGAGCACTGGCCTGCCTTGCACGCCTCGCCCTGGGTACAATTGTTGCCGTCGTCGCACGCCCCGCCGTCGTTGACCGCGATCGACTTGCACGATCCGTCCTTGGGCTGACAGACCGACTTCTTGCAGGCGGTGTCGTCTGCCGTCGGGAACGCGACCACGGTCTTGGGGTTGAGCTGGCATGCCTGCTTGGCCTTGTTGCAGAAAAGCGTGCCGTTGCAGGCGTCGCCGCCTTCGTACTTGGCGCAATCGCTGTCGGTGGTGCACAGCGCGACCTTGGTGCCTGGCACGCACTGGCCGGCCGCGCACACATCGCCAACCGTGGTGGGTGAACCATCGTCGCACGGGCTGTCGTCGGGCATGGCCGCCGTGCCGCACACCGCCTTGTCGGGATGGCCGGCCTTGTCGCCGGGCTCGAAACATTGACTGATTTGACAGGCTTGCGAGGTAGGTGGGCACGAGAACACCGACCCCGGGTTGGGCTTGCACGCCCAGGCCACAGTCGCCTTGTCGCAATACAGTGTGCCGTTGCAGAGCTTGCCGTCGTCCTTGGCGGCGCAATCCGCGTCGGTCAAGCACCCGCATGGGCCGCCGAATCAAGCCACAGGCGGGCGGCGTGGAAACTGGCGGTGTGACGACGGCATCTGACGCACGTGGCGGCGGCGCCGAGGAGGGCGCCGACCTGGGCGGCTCCGCGGTCTTCAGCGCCGCCTCACATGCGGCGAGCGCCGCCTTGGCTGTGGGCGACAACGGATGGCCATCGCCAATCAAGGCCAGCAGTTGCTCGAAATGGACCTTGCCGCGGTCGGGCCGGCCGCCGCGTTGTTCTGCCTTGGCGACGCCGTACAGGTATTCGGGGTGCGCCGGGTCCAGCTGGAAGGCGCGCCGGTACAGCTCGGCCGCGAACGCGAGCTGTTGCTGCTCGTAGTAGGATTTGGCCTGGCGGGCGACCACGTCGGCCTCCTTTGCGGATTTCGTCGCGGGGGCGGCCGTCGCGGGCTCCGGTGCGCCAAGCGCGCAAGCCTGGCTGAGGACAACGGCCGGACGCAACACGGATGCGCGGGTCAACATGTCAGGACTTCCAGGGGTTGCGCTGTGTCGGCGCGGGACAATTGCGGATGTGGTGGGGATCTGTGGCGGCGCGTCGATGGTGCATTGGCCGCACAGCGCGGGGCAGAGTTGGCTTTCGTGGGTCGGCGCCTGGGCGCCCGCTCGAGATTGCATTGCGCCCTGCACCGGCCCTTGCTAGGCTGCAAGCCCTGGCCGACCGAATTGGGCCGGCTTCCCCCGCGAGGCCCCATGCCTGCGAAACCGGCGACTTTTGACAAGGCCCACGCCCTGCCACCGGACGAGCGGCTGGCCCTCGGGTACGCGCTCTTGGACAGCGTTGAGAACGCCGACGGCTGCACGCAGGCCGAGTGGGAAACTGCGTGGGCGGCGGAGTGCGACAGGCGGTTGGCCGAGCACCTGGCCAACCCCGAGTTCTCCCGGCCCTGGGAAGAAGTCAAGGCGGAGCTTCTCGCGGCACTTGGCAGGTGAGCCGATCGATTCGAATTCATCCCGCCGGACTCGCAGAGTCCGCTATCGCAAGCAAGTGGTACGCGATGCGGAAACAAGAGCTTGGCGTTGCTTTCGTCGCCGAGGTTGACCGCATCTTTGCCCAAGCGCGGGCAATGCCGCTCGCTTTCGCGCGTACCGCCGAATCGCAGGCCGTTCGGCGAGCTGTCGCACGTCGCTTTCCGTATGCGGTCTTTTTCACAGAAACCGACACAGGAATCCTGGTCCTGGCTGTAGCCCACGCCAAGCGCAAGCCCGGCTATTGGCTGGGGCGGTTGACCCGGTAGGGCAAGCCTGGCCTTGCTGCGCCGCATTTCTGGACTGGAAAATAATAAGTCGATCACTCTCACATCAGGACGGAGCCGCGAGTCGGACCTTTGGTCCGCGAGCTGGCGACCCTCGGAGCAAGCAAACGGGCCCGAGAGATGATTGAGTAAATCATTTCCTGGCCCTTCCTGTTGCCCACGGATGTGCCTGCTGGTAGCCTGTACGCCTTGGCCGACCGAACTGGGCCGGCTTTCCCCGCGAGGCCCCATGGCTGCGAAACCGGCGAATTTCGACAAGGCCCACGCCCTACCGCCGGACGAGCGGCTGGCCCTTGGGTATGCGCTCTTGGACAGCGTCGAGAACGCCGACGGCTGTACCCAGACCGAGTGGGAAGCTGCGTGGGCGGCGGAGTGCGACAGGCGGTTGGCTGCGTATCGGCAAAACCCGGCGTCGGCCCGGCCACTCGATGAGGTACTGGCCGAAATTCGGGCAAAGCTGCGCCGGCAATGACGCGGCGAGTCGTCCTTGTTCTGGAGGCTCAGGCCGAGCTTGAAGCAGCGACTGTGTGGTATTTCGAGCGCAACGCAAAAATCGCAGATGATTTTCAGGCCGAAATCGTTCGGCTGAGTGGACAAGCCGCTGCAATGCCGCTCGCGTTTGCCCGAACGGCTGAGTCCGGGGTGGTGAGGCGGGCGGTGGCGAAGCGGTTTCCGTACTCGGTGTTTTTCACAGAAACCGCCACGGGAATCCTGGTCCTGGCCGTAGCCCATGCCAAGCGACGGCCCGGCTATTGGCTTGGGCGACTCCCGGCCTAGGCGCGCACGGGGATCGACGGCGCGGGTTGGCAGCGTGTGTGGCGCATGGCCCGCGTACGCACACAGGCTAGACAGCGCCTTTTGCCGTGCAGTTTGCGCAATCCCCACCTGGGCGTTACCCTGAAAGTCCACTGCGCTGGCGCCGCCTGCCGCCCGCCGCGCACACCGGAGCGCCACCATGACCGCCGCAGCCGAAGCCGTCCTCGAACAAGCCAAGGCGCTTTCCGAAGAGGACCGCCTGTACGTCGCCCACACGCTGCTCGATCTGGCCTTCCTGGGTGAACGCGATGCCGATTGGGAAGAGGCGTGGACGGCGGAGCTGGACCGGCGCATGGCCGACGCGGGCGATCCCGCAAAGTGGGCCACTGGGGAGGAGGTTTTCGCCGCTGCTGTAGCGAAGTACGGCAAGAAGTGACGGTTCGATTTGAGTTCCACGCCGAGGCCCGGCTGGAGCATGACGACGCGAGATCGTGGTGGGAAGCATCGCAGGGAGAGACTCCGCCTCTTTGCTTGCGAAGCACACCAATGTGTGAATTCGTTGGGAATCGACATCGTTGGACCACGAGCGGGCACACTATTGTGTCGGCTCAATGACCTGGACGGGCGTCACTACGGCGTCTTCAACAAGTTCGGAGATGCCACCGTTGCCGAGCCCGTAGGGCCGACCCCACGACCACAAGGTGCCGTCGGTCAGGCGCACGGTGACGTAGTCATAGCCCTGGTGCAGTTGGGTGACGACACCCTTGATGCGGGTTTGCAGGGTTGGGAAAGGCGTCTTGGGCGCGACTGGCACCTTGCAGATGCCGTCGTTGTTTTGGCCCCAGCACCAGACTTGGCCGGCCTTGTCGAGCGCGCACACCCGAAAGTTGCTGCAGGTAAGCTGCACGATCGGCTGGTCGAAGGGCAGAACTGAAGCCACGGTATCGTTCTTGACCTGCGGATCCCCCAACTCGCCGTTGTCGTTGTTGCCGAAACAGTGCACGACTTTGGCGTTGCTGGCCGCGACCGCGCAGCCAAAGAAGCCGCCGTTGCAAATCTGCTGCGCCTTGGGGAACTGCGTCACGGCCGACCAGTTCGCGCCCGAGACCTGAGACTTGCCGCAGTACGTTGTCCCGCTGACCCCAAGCGCGCAAGACGAGTAGCCGCCACCCGCTATCTGGCTGACTGCCTCCGGCAGGCTGACCTGCTGTGGGAAATAGGGGGCCTTGGACCAGCACCATACGTTGCTGTCCGTGCGCAGCACGCAAGTTGCGTCCCCGCCAATTTGGACGTCGACTGCGCCGGTGACGTTGGCATCGGCGAGTTGGCCCGGCCCTTCCTTGGCAGGCGATCCGAGCAATTCGCCGATTCCCCAGCACTTGACCTTGCCGTCCAGGGTCACGCCGCAACTGTGTTTGTAGCCGACCGCGACGCGCACCAGCCCGGACACGCTGTTGGGGTGCTGGATCGGCTGCCCAGAGTAGGCGACGCTTACGTTCTTGTTGGCGGCGCCCGCGATGTTGTTGCCCCAGCACCACGGCGCACCTTTTGCGTCGAGCGCGCAGTTGGTCCGGGCGGTCGTACTGCCATGGGCGGTGCTGGAATAAAGCCGGCACTGGCCTGCCGTACATGAGCTCCGGGTACCGCAAGGCGTTTGATC
Organism: Deltaproteobacteria bacterium; assembly: GCA_016875335.1. GTDB lineage: Bacteria > Myxococcota_A > UBA9042 > UBA9042 > UBA9042 > SXRM01. The sequence continues at coordinate 10,267 of VGRO01000144.1, forward strand.
GGCCACGGGCACATTGGTGCAACCCTTTGCGGGGCTGCAGGTGTCCAGCGTGCAGGGGTTGCCGTCGTCACAGGGGGAAACCGCTCCCGCCAGGCAGACGGCGCCCTTGCAAGCGTCACCCACTGTGCAGACATCGCCGTCGCTGCAAGGAGCACCAGCAGCCAGAAAAACGCACCCCTGGGCCTTGTCGCACCCGTCATCGGTACACGCATTGCCGTCGTCACACTGGCCCGCGTTGACGCACGTGCCGGTGCCGGCGTCGCAGCTGTCGGCGGTGCAGGCGTTGTTGTCGTTGCAGACTTTCGCGGTACTGGCGCAGACGCCGGATTTGCACACGTCCGGCGTCGTACAGGCCTTGCCGTCGTCGCAGGCGGTGTTGTCGCTTTTCGGTGTGTACTTGCAGCCAGTGGCCTTGTCGCAACTATCCGTAGTACACGTGTTCTTGTCGTCGCAGACGACAGGCTGGCCGACGCAGGCAAAGGAGCTGCAGGTATCGTCGCTGGTGCACGCGGTGCCGTCGTCGCAGGGGCCTGTGCCCGAGCAGCCGGCAATGCAGGCCCCGGCCTTGCAAATCAGCGACGTGCCACAGGCCGTGCCATCGGCGACCGCTGTGTTCTTGCAGCCGGTGCTGGCCTGGCAGCTATCGGTGGTGCAGGGGTTCTTGTCGTCGCAGCCGGTGGCCGCCTTGGCCAGGCAGACGCCCGACGTCGCGCAACTGGCGTTGCCATATCCGTCGGTCCGCACGACCCAGGCGTCCTCACCGCCCGCACTGTTCGATGTGGTGCGCCCGGCGAGGACCAGGCGGCCGTCCGGCAACGCCAACGGAGCGATCAGGGTCTCGGCGCCACTCTCGCCGAACACCCGTTCCCACTGCAGGTTGCCGAGCAGATCGGTGTGGATGAGCCAACCGTCGACCAACGGGACGCCCTTGGTTGTAGTGTAGCCGACTAGCGTTAGGCCGCCGCCGTGCGCCGCCAGCCCATAGCCTTCGTCCCACCAGGAACTGGTGCCATCGAAGCGCCGCTCCCACAGCAGGTTGCCATTCAAGTCGGTCCGTACAAGCCAAACGTCGCGGCCATTCGCATTGGTGGTCGTGTAGCCGGTGAACGCGAATCCGTCGCCAGCGACCACCGGCGCGCCGCCGCCGTCGTAGCCCGCGCCCCCGTAGGTCTTCTGCCAGACGACGTTGCCCTGGCCGTCGGTGCGCACCAGGCGCGTGTCCACGTTGTTCTGCGGATCCCGACCCGAGCAGAGGAAACCGTCGCTGAGGACGGCGACCCCGCCGAACCTGTCGTCGCCTGCGATCCCGTAGGTCTTTTGCCAGAGGATCGTGCCGTCGGCCTTGAGTTGCGCCAGCCAGCTGTCCACGTCGCCGCCGCCCACATAGCCGACGACCACGAAGCCGCCGCCGGCCAGGCCCTTCATATCCTCGGCCACGGTGTTGGCGCCCGCCACCACTGCCGCCGGCCCAGTCTCCTGGCCCGCGTCGTCGTAGAACTGCAGCCGCGGGCCGTCGCTTGTCACCAATCCCAATGCCAGCCCGCCCGGCCGCGCCACCACGCCGAATACGCTCTCGTCCTTCGGCGTGCCCCAGGTCACTTCCCACAGCTTCTTGCCATCGGCGTCGTACCGCACGAGCCACGCGTCGAGGCCGCCTTTGCCCTTGGAGGACGTGAAGCCCGCGACTGCGAACCCGGACGGCAGTGCACCCGCGTAGAAGAAGTTGTCTTGACCTCCGCCGCCCACCTTGTCGATGCCCAGGAATTTCCCCAGCGCCACGCATGCCCCGTTTTGACAGGTCGCCTGCCCGCCGCACCCGTCGCCGGTGCTGCACGCGGCCACAATCGGCGAGTTCACGCAGCCCAGCTTCGGGTCGCACCCATCGGTCGTGCACGTGTTGCCGTCGTCGCAGGTCAGCTTCTTGCCGGCCAGGCACGCCGCATTCTGGCACTGGTCGCCGGCCGTGCACGCATCTCCGTCCGAACACGCCGCCGCATTCGGCGCTGTCACGCAGCCCTTGCCCTGGTCGCAGGCATCTGCCGTACACGGGTTGCCGTCGTCGCAGACTGTCGCCGCGCCGGCCAGGCACACGCTGTCCTTGCACCCGTCGCCCACTGTACACGCGTCGCCATCGGTGCACGTCGCCGCATTTGCCACTGCCACGCACCCCTTGATCTTGTCGCAGGCGTCGTTCGTACAAGGGTTGCCGTCGTCGCAGACCGTCGCCGCGCCGGCCAGGCACGCCCCGCCTTTGCACCCGTCGCCCACTGTACACGCGTCGCCATCGGTGCACGTCGCCGCATTTGCCACTGCCACACACCCCTTTAACTTGTCGCAGGCGTCGTTCGTACAGGGGGTGCCGTCGTCGCAGACCGTCGCCGCCCCGGCCAGGCACGCCCCGTCCTTGCAGCCATCGCCGACGGTGCACACGTCGCCGTCCGCGCAAGCGGTCCCGGTTGCCGCTTGGACACTGCCGCATTGGCCATCGAGCGGATTGCACGCGACCTTGCTGCACGGCCCAGCACCGCTGCCGCCACAGGTGACCACGCTCGCCGCGGTGATCTTGCACGTCTTGGCCTCTTTGTCGCAGTACCAGGTGCCGTTGCACAGGTCTCCGTCGTCGAGTTTGGCGCACTCGCCGTCGGTCTGGCACTGGCACAGCTTGGCGTCGGCGACACATTTGCCGTTTTCGCACTGGTCGTTGGGCGTACAGGCACTGCCGTCGGCGTCGCAGGGCGTGCCCAGCGGTGCGGCCTGCACGATGCACTTGCCGCTGGCCTTGTCGCAGACGTTCTTGGCGCAGGTGGTGTCGAGGCCGACCGGGCAGGTGACCACCGTCGCCGGGTTGACGGCACAATTGCCGGAGACCTTGTTGCAGTACAGCGTGCCGTTGCACAGGTTGCCGTCCTCGGCCTTGGCACAGTCGCTGTCGGCCTTGCAAGCGCAGGTGTCGGCGGAGCCTTTGCACGCGCCGGCGGCGCAGTGGTCGGCGGTGGTGCAGCCGTTGCCGTCGTCGCACGCTTTCGCCTCGTTGACGGGCGTCAGGGCGCACAGACCTGTTTTCGGCTTGCAGAGGTTGAGCTGGCACGGGCTGTCGTCGACCGTCGGGCAGTAGATCAAGGTCGCCGGATTGACCTGACACAACTGCTTGGCCTTGTTGCAAAAGAGCGTGCCGTTGCACAGGTTGCCGTCCTCGTACTTGGCGCAGTCGGCGTGGGCGGTGCATAGCGCGACCAAGGTGCCGAGTTGGCAGGTGCCCGCTGTGCACGCTTCGCCGACAGTCGCGGCGACCTTGTCGTCACACGGGGTCCCGTCCGCCACCGCGGAGGTGGCGCACGCCGCAATGCCGGTCGGGGTTGCCGGCTCGGCGCAGGTGATCTGCACGCAAGGGAGTCCGGGGTCGATGCAGGTGACGACGCTGGCCGGGTTGAGAAGGCATTTGTGGCTGGCCGCGTCGCAGTAGAGCGTGCCGTTGCACAGCTTGTTGTCCTCGAGGGCGGCACAGTCCGAGGTGTTCAGGCACTCGCAACTCGCGGCCTTCTTGCTGCCGCCCACACAAGCTGCTGCCGCGCACACATCGCCAACCGTACAAGCATCGCCGTCGTCGCACGCCTTGGCATTCGGCGTCGCCACGCAGCCCACGGCCGGGACGCAATTGTCATCGGTGCACGGGTTGCCGTCCTCACAACTCGTCACCGCCGAGCACGGGTCTACCGCCGCATCCACCTCGCCCTGAACATCCGCGTCCTCGACCTCCCCCGCGATCTCTGCGGCAATCTCCGTGATCGCGTCCACCTCGTTTTCGCTGTCGACGGCTTGATCGTCTGCGCCCGCATCGACGGCCAAAACCGCATCGTCCGCATCGGCATCCGTACTGGAACTACTGAGATCGTCAGGTGAAACCTTGGAATCGCTGGTCGCCGTACCGGTCTGTACCTCGCTGTACAGGCTCAGGGCCTCGTCGCGGTCGATGCACCCGGCGGCCGTGATCGTCGGCAAGGCCATGATCGGGAAAAAACACACAACCTCATACAACCACACACGGAATCGGCGCATCTGCTCCCCCCCACAACCCGTCGAGACAGTGTCTCGAATGGCGTCGTGACAGTTTTCTGAATGCCTCCGCCTTCACGGAATGGCTGTCAGGACACTGTCATACTGTCCCATCGCCGGGCGTCCCGCCGGCTGCCCGTAGCCCGCGCAGCGGCCCGCGCGCCGTCCGCACCTCGGCCTCGCCGATGCCGGCGTACTGCAACCAGCGGTACACCTGCCGGCGGTCGCGACCGAGCGCTTGGGCGATTTGCTCAATACTACCGTGATGTTCTTGCAAGAGCCCCCGCAGCAGGTCGGCGTCGGGGCGCCAGCGCGTTGCCGGCGGCGGCACCAAGACCGGTATCCCGCCGGGGGCGGCGGCTGGGTCGGGCCACTGCGGTAGCGTTGCCAAGTGTTCTCCCGCACGGCCGCGGCCAGGCAGGGGGACGGCCTCCGGCGGGCGCACACCATCGCGTGGCGGCGTTGGCCATGCCCCGAAATACGGCTGCGTGCGCGGGTCGCCCGGCAGTCGCTCGGCCACCCTCGCCCTTTGCGGCGCCGTCGGTCGCTGACCGGCGGGCGCGTGTCGGGCGGCGACCGAGGGCTCGGAGCCGGGCGGCCATGCCACGTCGGGCCACAGCGCTGCCGCCGCATCCGGCGGGGAATGCAGGTCGCTCAGACTGCGCTCCAGGGCGTCGCCGGGCGCACGGCCGTCGCTCATGCGCTGAGCGGTCGCCGCCAAACCGGACTGCAAGGACCGCAGGTTGAAGGGGAATTCGGCCAGCAACAACCGCTCGACCGAACGGGCGTCCAGCGTGTGCCGCCAGTTGCGACCGGTGGGCAGCGGCGCGACCGCGTCGGCCAGCGCCAGCAGGTCCGCGCGGCGCTGCGCCAGGTTCGGCAAGGCCACCCGGTGGGCCTGCAAGCGGCCGAGCAGGCCAGAATCCACCGCCCCGCGCCGGCCAGCCGCGGAGCGGCGGTGCCGGCGCCTTTTTTCGCCTCCACGCCGTGCCCGGCAGCGCCCGGCGGACCTTTTTTGCCCCCGG
>VGRO01000145.1 GCA_016875335.1 Deltaproteobacteria bacterium
ACCGGGGGCAAAAAAGGTCCGCCGGGCGCTGCCGGGCACGGCGTGGAGGCGAAAAAAGGCGCCGGCACCGCCGCTCCGCGGCTGGCCGGCGCGGGGCGGTGGATTCTGGGATTTCTGACCCGTTGACCGCAACGGGCGCCCGCGTACAATTGCGCGGCTCCGCACTCCGCGGAGTGGACCGCCGCGGCGCGCTGCCTGGCCCGGGCGGAACGAAGACTGCATACGATGATCGCAACGCTTCTGGCCACCTCGGGGTGGCTTGGCCACTGGCTGCGCGAGGGACGCAAACCGCCGGTGGCCGATGGGATCTTGCCCGCGCAAGTACCGGTGCTGCGCGACAGCCCGGATGCCGCGGTGCCTGCGGCGGGCGGTCACCACCACGCGTCTCCGTGGTACGCCACGCTGTGGCTGACGGGCGTCGACTACTTCAGCTCGCTCGGCTACGCCCCGGGCCTGGCGGTGATGGCGGCGGGGTACGTCGCGCCTCTGGCGACCCTGCTGCTGGTCGGCGTCACCTTCCTTGCCGCGTTGCCGGTGTACGCGATGGTCGCCAAGCACTCGCCCAATGGCGAGGGGTCGATCAAGCTCATTGAGCGGCTGACCAGCGGTTGGGGCCGATTGGGTTGGGGAAGCAAGACGCTGGTGCTCAGCCTGCTCGGATTCGCGCTGACCGATTTCGTCATCACCATTACCTTGTCTGCGGCCGACGCCACCCATCACATCTTGGAAAACCCGCTGTTGCAGGCCCACGTGCCGCACCGGCCGGTCCTGGTGACGGCTCTGCTCATGCTCGGCCTGTGCGTGGTGTTCCTCAAGGGATTCCGGGAAGCGATCAGCCTTGCGGTGGCCATCGCGTTGCCGTACATGGTGCTCAACGCGGTCATCATCGCTGCCGGCCTCGACCACTTGCGCGACCACCCGGAACTCGTGGACGCGTGGTGGGCCAAGGTCGCCCAGTTCGACGTGACCCAACTGCGCGACCAACTCAACCGCATGTCCAAGGCCGGAGCGGGACCCGTCGCCCACCTTTCCGGGGGAGGCGGCGCACTGCTCGTCGCGGTCAGCCTCGTGGTCTTTCCCAAGTTGGCGCTCGGCTTGTCGGGCTTTGAGACCGGCGTGTCGGTGATGCCCCACGTGGCAGCCCCGGATGTCGCGCGCCGGGTGCGCAATACCCGCAAAATGATGGCGGCCGCCGCGGTTCTGATGTGCATCGAACTGCTGGGCGCCAACGTGGTGGCCACGCTGGTGATCCCCGAAAAGGAGTACTGGCTGGCCACGCCCGAGCATCCGGCTGGCAAGGCGGCGGGTCGCGCGCTCGCCTTCCTGGCCCACGACCTGCTGGGGGCCGGGTTCGGCACGGTCTACGACCTGATCACGGTCCTCATCCTGTGGTTCGCGGGGGCGAGCGCCATGGCCGGGCTGCTCGGGATTCTGCCGCGGTACTTGCCGCGTTTTGGCATGTCGCCGGCCTGGTTGGAGTTCCGCCGGCCGCTGGTGCTGGTGATCACGACCGTGTGCTTGACCGTCAACTGGGTGTTCGAGGCCGACGTCGAGAAGCAGGGGGGCGCCTACGCCACGGGCGTTCTGGTGCTCATGGCATCGGACTCGTTCGCCGTGATGTTGGCGGAGCGCGAAAAATCGGGCCGCGCGTGGATCTTTGGCGTCATCCTGCTGGTCTTCGCGTATGTGCTGGTCGTCAACGTCGCCGAGCGGCCGGACGGCATCAAGATCGCGGGCGTCTTCATCCTCCTGGTGATCTTCGCCAGCCTCGGCAGCCGCTGGTACCGCGCCAGCGAGCTGCGCGTCTGTGGCGTGCGCTACAGCGACCCGGCGAGCGAGAGCCTGTGGGCCGAACTGGCGAACTCCGGCGACGTGGTGGTCATCCCGCAGCGCACCAACTCGGCCGAGGCGCGGCGCAAGACCGGGGCGCGCAGCCTGCTGCTCGGCAACAACGGCAACGTCCGCTACGCCTTCCTGCACGTCAGCCTGCTGGACGATCCGTCGCAGTTCGACAGCCCCATCGAGATCAAGGTCACCCGCGACGAGGAGTTCTACGTGGTCGAGGTCAGCAACGCCGTGGCCGTGGCCAACGCCATCGCCTTCGTGGCGCTGCGCCTCAATGCCCGCGACGTCATCATCGGCCTGCTCGACAGCGGCAACTCGGTGTCCAACTCGATCATGTACCTGGTCTTTGGCACCGGCGAAGTCGGCTACGCCGTCCGGGCGATCTTTGTGCGCCTCCGCGAGGAGAGCCTGCAGCGCTCCTTTGCGTTGCGCGCCGAATTCGACCGCAACCGCGACAAGCAGGAGAAGGAACTGTTGCGCGATGCGCTCTTGCTCGACGACACCGACCGCGCTGAGCGCACCGCCGCGATGTTCCGGGAAGAACTTCAGAACTTCGAAGCGCAAGTGGCCAAGGCGCCGCACATGCCGCGCCTGATCCTTTTCGACGGCAAATAGCGGACCGCAGTGCCGGTCGACGGCGCGAATCCGTTGCGCCCCCGCACGTTGCAGGCTACCTTGCCCGCGTCGTCGCACCTGGAGCGCTCCATGCCCCCGCCGATCCTGAACACCGTCGCATTTGGCGCAGTCGAGCCCGCCACGCGCAAAGACGGCGGGCCGGCTGCCAAAGCGAACTCAGGCTTCCAGCACGTGTGGAATGGGCTGGATATCGACAGCGCCACCGTCGAGCTGGTGCACCCGGCGGGCACACTCTCGCCCAAACGTCCGGCGCCCGACACCGGCCGCCGCGCGCACCTCGCCGCGTTGCCCGTGGTGCAGGTCACCACGGTCGATGCCCACGACCGCAGCGCTGTGGCCGACCTCAGCCTGGGCCCGTCGCTGGGCGCGGGCGGCATGGGCCTGGTGCAACTGGCCACCCAGAACTCGTTGGGCCGCGAGGTGGCGGTCAAGACCGTCAAGGCCGATGTCGCCGACCCGATCGCCGCGGCGGCCGAATTGGTGCGCGAGGCCCGCATCGCCGGCCGCCTGGAACACCCGAACATCCTGCCCATCTACGCACTCGGCCAAGACGACGCTGGCCGGCCGATGCTGGTCATGAAGCGGGTCGAGGGCACGGTGTGGCGCGAGTTGATCAAGAGCGACCCGCCGTTTCGCACCGGCCCCAGCGACCACCGCACCGCCGCAGCCCTGGACGAGGCGCTGGTCCGCCACCTGCTCGTGCTCATCCAGGTGTGCAATGCGGTCAGCTTTGCGCACAGCAAGGGCGTCGTGCACCGCGACCTCAAGCCCGAAAACGTGATGGTCGGGTCCTTTGGCGAGGTCTACGTGCTCGACTGGGGCGTGGCCGTCGAACTCGGCCAGGCCGGCGCGGGCGGCCAGGGCATTGCCGGCACGCCGAACTGGATGGCGCCCGAGATGGTGGCGCCCAGTGCCGAGGGCCTGGGCCCGCATACCGACGTGTACCTGCTCGGCGGCCTTTTGCACGCGGTCCTGACCGGCACGCCGCTGCACGCTGGCGACGATCTCTACCAGGTGCTCTATCAGGCCTGGCTGAGCGCGCCCAAGGACTACGGCAGTGAAGTGCCTGGACTGTTGGCTGATTTGTGCCGACGCGCGACCAGCAAGGATGCTGCCGCGCGGCCCGAGAGCGCCGCCGCCTTCAAGGCCGACGTCGAGCACTACCTGCGCCACCGCACCTCGCTGGCGCTGGCGCAGCAGGCCCAGGCGCGACTTGCTGACTTGGAGACCTTGGTGGGATTGCTGCTGGGCGACCAACCGGACCTCTTGCCGCAAGAGGCAATCGGCGACGACACCGCTGGCTTGGTCCACCGATTGGGTGGCGAAGCGCGGTTCGGCTTCCAACAGGCGCTGGCGACCTGGCCCGACAACCCGCTGGCCATCGACGGCTACCAGATGGTGTGCGCCGTGATGGCGCGCTTCGCGATTGCAGAGGGCGATGTGCGCACGGCGGGACACCTCATCGGTGAGATCGCGCAACCCGACGACGCGCTGTTGGCCGCATGGCGGGCGCTGTCGGCGGCGCGCAGCCGGACCGACGAAAACGCGGCGCGGCTCGCGCAGATCGAGCGCGACATGGACTTTGACGCCGGTTCGACGTTTCGCAGCGGGCTGGCGCTGTCGATCGCTGTCGTGTGGGCGGCAATCCCATTGATCATCGGAGTTTTGGAGCGCACGACAGCGTTCGCCGTCACGTTTCCGCGCTACCTGGCAGCCGGCGTGATGTGGGCGGCGTTCGTGGCAGGCGGCGTGTACCTCGGCCGGCGCGCGCTTTTCTCCAACCGCGTCAATCGCGCGTTCGTGCGCAGCCTGGCCGGGGCTGTCGCCGCCCCGCTGCTGCTGCGGACGGTGTCGTGGGTGCAGGGCGGCACTGTCCGCCAAGCGGTGACCTACGACATGGTGCTTTTCTTCCTGGTGCTCATCGGCATGGCGGCCACCATCGATTGGCGCCTGGCCTGGGGCGCTGGCGTGTACGGCGTGGCGGCCTCGGTATCGACCGCGCTGCCCGGCTACGAGTTTTTCGTGCTGGCTGCCGCCAACCTGCTGGCGCTCGGCACGGTCGCCTGGGTCTGGCGGCCGGTGGCGAACGCCGAGACGAGACGCGCCCGCCTCATCGCCCACCTGCAGGCCGGCCACAGTTGCCTGGGCGGCGCAGCGTGGAACGGGCTGCGCGCGGCAGTGGCACCGGTGGCGCGGGCGGTCCCGGCTGTCGTCGAAGCGGCGGTGGCGCGCTCGACTTCTCGATCGGCGATCGCGCCCGAATCGCCCTGATCAACGAGCGTTGCCACCGCCTTCGGGCAGCACTGCGCGGGTCAGGTTGAGGTGGCCGCGCGCCGCGTCGACCACCACGTCGTCTTCGATGCGCACGCCGCCAAAGGGCCGCAGCGACTCGACCAGCCGCCAATCGACGACGCGGCCGGCTTCGCAGGCGCGCAACGGTCCCAGCAGGCCCTCGATGAAATAGATGCCGGGCTCGATGGTGAACACCTGCCCCTCGGCGATCGTGCTGGTGTTGCGCAGCCACGGATTGTCCGACCGCGGCCGGATGCGGGCGCAGCCGACGTCGTGGGTCTGCAGGCCGAGCGAATGGCCGAGTCCATGCGGAAAGAACGCGAACGTCACCTCCTTGGCCACCGCGGCCTCGGCTGACGCATGGACCAGGCCGACCTGCCGAAGCGCCTCGCCGACCAACAGGTGCGCGCGGTCGTGCAACGCTTCGTACGGCGTGCCAATGGCAATCGCATCGCACAACTGTTGCTGCAGGTCGTCCACGGCACGCACCAGGGCGCGGAAGCGGTCGGCTGCCTCGCCGGAGCCGCGCACCCAGGTACGGGTGATGTCGGCGTGGTAGCCGTGACAAGTGGCGCCAGCGTCCACCAGCAGTGACGACGACGCCCCCGCCGGCGCACCACGACCGTAGGCGATGTGGTGCAGGGTCGCTGCATGGGCGTCGAGCGCCACGATGTTCTTGTAGGGCGTCTCGGCGTCGTCCTGCCAGGTGGCGCGCAGGTAGTCCAGGTGCAGGTCGAGTTCACTTTGGCTGCCCGCCGCGAACAACTGGCGCAGGTGATCGTGACCGCGCGCCGCCCGCGCATTGGCTTCGGCGAGGCAGGCGATTTCATAGGGGGTCTTGAGCGTCCGCGCAGCGTCGAGGTCCGCGACCAGGTCCGGCGGATTCCACGCGGCGTTCGGCGCCAGTGCGCGGGCCCGGGCCTCAGACTCGCCGACGACCGCCGCGCGGCCAGTCGCGGTCTCGGCGTGCAACGCGACGGCCTGCCGCGCCAGGTGCACGTCCATGTGGGCGGCAAAGCCATGGTGGCTCGGCGGCGGCGGTGCTTCCCAGTAGCTCTGCGGGTCGTGCCAGTATAGCGTCGGTCGCCGCCCCGGCCGCAAGAGCAGGCAACTGCCCGGCGCGTGCAGCGGCAACCACCAGGCGAAATGCGCGGCGGGCCGGTACGCAAACCATTGGTCGTCGAAGCGCGACCTGGCTACCGCATCGCCAGCATCCAGGATCAAGGCGTCCAGTCGATGGCGCTCCAGCGTCGCCTCGCTGCGCGCCAGCGCGACGGCGAGGTGATCGGCATACAGCGCCAACATGGGTTCGTTCATGGGGTCGGCTCGCGCGGCACCCGGCCCGCCCGGCCGATGATCCCGCTTTGCGATCGATTCTGCTAGCCTGCCGCCCCCTGGCCGGCCCGCCCGGCCGCGACGCACGAGGAAGCGCATGGCCCATCGCGAACACGGTTTTTCCGGCATCGACGCGGTGACGCAAAGTGGCCTCTACGCGCTGCGCGCGCAGCGCGAATTCTCCACGGCCGACACGCCCGAACAGTACCTGCCCGACGTGCCGATCGACTGGCAGCAACTGACGTTGTGCGTCGAGGTGGACGTGCACGGTCGCCGCGTCTGGGGCACGGCGACCTACGAGGGCCAGGTGTGCAAGGCCGAGGTCCAGCGCCTGCGCTTCGATGCCGATGGGTTGCAGGTGCTGCGCGCCTTCGACGGCGACGGCCAGCGCCTGCCCTGCGAACACGACGGCAAGACCTTGTGGATTGCGCTGGGCGGCGCCCGGACCCGCGGCACCCAGGTTCGCGTCTCCATCGACTTCGATACCCGCGAGCCGCGCGCGGGCTTCTACTTCGTGTTGCCAGACGCCGACCACCCGGACCGAATCGCCCACGCGTGGACGCAGGGCCAGGACGAGGACAGCAAGTTCTGGTTCCCGTGCCACGACGCGCCGAACCACAAGCTCAAGGTCGCGGTGGTCGTCACCGTACCTCCGGGCATGGTGGCGTTTTCCAACGGCATCCTCCGCGACATCCACACGGCCGCCGACCCCGGCAAGCGGGTGTACGACTGGCAGATCGCCCGCCCCATTCCCACGTACCTGCTGACCCTGGTGGTCGGCCCATTCGTCGAGGTCGTGCAGCAGACCGAGCCCGTGTTGGTGTCCTATGCGGTGCTGCCTGGCCGGATCGAGGACGGTGAGCGCTCCTTTGGCCGCACGCCTGACATGGTGGCGTTGTATGCGCAACTGACCGGCGTGCCGTACCCCTACGAGAAGTACGGACAGGTGGCGGTCGGCGAATTCGTGTTCGGCGGCATGGAGAACGCGTCGATGACGACGCAGACCGACCTGACCCTGCACGACGCCCGGGCGCACCTGGATTTTTCCAGCGAGCCCCTGGTCGCCCACGAACTGGCGCACCAGTGGTTCGGCGACCTGGTCACCTGCCGCAGTTGGTCGCACGGCTGGCTCAACGAGGGGTTCGCCACGTATTTCGAACAGTTGTGGCAGGAGCACGCCCACGGCCCGGACGAGTTCGACTATGCCCGGCTGTCCGCCCAGCGCGCCTACCTGGCCGAGGACGCCGGCCGCTACCGCCGCACCATCGTCACCAACCGCTACCAAGAGCCCATCGACCTGTTTGACGCCCACCTGTACGAGAAGGGCGGCGCCGTGTTGCACATGTTGCGCAGCAAGCTGGGCGACGCCACGTTCTTTGGCGCCGTAGGTGCCTACCTGCGGGCGTTCGCCGACGACGTGGTCGAGACCCAGGATCTGCGCCGCGCGTTCGAACGCCACGCAGGCGTGGACCTCGGCCGCTTCTTTGCGCAGTGGGTCGAGTCGGGCCGCGGCCACCCCGAACTCAAGGTGTCGGGCAGTTGGGACGCCGAACTGCGCCAATACAAGCTGACGCTGGAGCAGACCCAGGATCTCGCGAGCGCTCCCCTTTTTGCGCTCGATGTCGCGGTGGAGCTTGTGTTCGACGACGGCCAGAGCGACCGCAGGGTACTTTCGCTGGACCGCAAGCAACAGCAGTTCTGGCTGACGCTGCCCGCGCAGCCGGCGCTGGTGCAGGTCGACCCGCGCGGCGACGTGCTCGCAACCTGGGACCTCGGCTTGCCCGAGCCACAGTTGCGGGCGCTGCTGGCCCGCGGCACGGCGGTGGCCGTCCGGATCGTCGCGGCCCACGCCCTTGCCGGCCGCCCCAACGGGCAGAACGTGCAGGCGCTGCGCGAAACCCTGTCCGGCGAAGCGCCATGGATGGTGCACGCCGAGGTGGCGCGTGCGCTCGGCAAGGTGGGTTCGGCGGCGGCATGGGACGCCCTGGCCGCGGCGGCCGACCTGCCGCATCCCAAGGCGCGGCGTGCCGTGCGTGAGGCGACCGGCCGCTTTCCGACTGCGGCGGCAGGCGCGCTGCTCGCAGAGCGGCTCGGTCGCGGCGACGTCTCGGTGCTGGTCGAGGCCGAGACCGCCAAAGCCCTTGGCGCCACCCGCGCCGCGGGCGCCTATGAGGCGCTGGTCGCCGCGCTCGACCGCGAGAGCTGGAACGAGACGGTGCGCGTCGGCGTCCTGGATGGCCTGGCGGCCCTGCAGGATCCGCGCGGCATCGAAGTCGCCGCCGGCTATTTGCACCCGCGGTTTGCCACGCTCTTGCGCTGCGCGGCGATCCGCTGTCTGTGCCAGTTCACCACCGAACCGGCGCGGGTGGTCGAAGTGTTGCGGCCGTGGACGGCGGACACTTCGTTTCGCTTCGCGTTCAACCTGGCGAGCTCGCTCGGCGGCCTGGGCGACCCGCGGGTCTCGGCGCTCTTGCAGGCCGTGATCTCGCGGGCTGCCGACGGCCGCGTCCACAAGCGCGCCCACGAGTCGCTCGCGGCGCTGCGCGCAGGCTTGGGCGCGGGCAAGCAGGTCGACGGGCTGCGCGGCGACGTCGACGGCCTGCGCAACCAGATGCGCGACCTCGCCGACCGCCTCGACAAGGCCGAGCAACTGCGCGGCCAAGGCGCGTAGCGGCAGCCACCAGCCATGGCGGCGCTATCGGCGTTGGTGCGGGCGCGATTGCAGCGTGCCGTCGACGCCGGCGTGGGTTCCGCAGCCGCCTTCGCGCTGGCCCGCTCCGATGGCAGCGTGCGCACGGTCGCGGTGGGTCGCACCCTGCGGGTGCGCGATCGTTGCGATGGACCGTTTGGCGCTCAGCGGAGGGAGCCGGCGCCTGGCGTGCCCGTCGACGACACCACGCCATTCGATCTGGCGTCGTTGACCAAGCCGCTGTGTACGACGACGCTGCTCGCGCAAGCCGTGGGGCGCGGCCAGCTCGCCTTGGACACGCCCGTCGGCCTGGTCTTGGCGGAGGCGGCCCAGCACCCGATCGGCGCGGTTGCGTTGCGCCAGTTGCTGGGGCACACCAGCGGGTGGCCGGCGTGGATCGACTTTTTTGCGGCGACGGCCGACGTGGACGACCCAGGGGTGCGCGCCGCTCGGATCCGACAACTGGTGCTGGCGACGCCGCGCGATCGCGCGCCCGGCGATGGCGCGATCTACAGCGATCTCGGGTTTTTGGCGCTCGGTTGGGTCTTGGAGGCCGCGACGGGCGAGGCGCTTGAGTCCCTGTTCGCCCGCGACGTGGCCGCCCCGCTGGATGCCCGGCTCGCCTTCGCGCCGCTGGACAATGGTCCGCTCGGCCGCGCCGCGGCGACCGAGATCTGGCCACCCCGCTGCTGCGACGGCCGCCCCTTGCAGGGCGTGGTCCACGACGACAACTGCGCGGCCTTGGGCGGGGTGGGCGGCCACGCCGGGCTTTTTGGCAGCGTGCGCGCGGTCGGCCAGTGGGCCGCGGCGTGGCTGGCGGCGTTGCGGGGTCAAGCAACCCCCCTGCTTTTGCCGGTGGACCTGGTGCGGGGGTGGACGGGGACGGCAGCCTGTCCCGGCAGCAGTTGGCGTCTGGGGTTCGACACGCCGACGCCGCCGGGCTCCACCGCAGGCGACGCCGCGCCGCCAGACACCGTAGGCCACCTGGGCTTTACCGGCACCAGCGTGTGGATGTCGCCAAGCCAAGACGCAGCGTTGGTGCTCTTGACCAACCGCGTACACCCGACGCGCGACGACCGGGACGGGATACGGCGCTTGCGCTGCGCATTGCACGACGAGGTCTGGTCGGCCCTGCGCGCGGACGCCCCATGGTGAGGCGGCAAGCGGGCATCCGCCATCGTTGACCGCCGCACTTGCCGGCTGTTATCTTGCCCTCGGGCCGCGAACCGCGCGGCCGGGTCGCCAAGCGCGGGCGTCTTCGCGCGCGGTGATCCACGGAGAGTGACAGGGTGTCCGAAGCACGACCGATCACCGACGTCACCGATTTCGTATGCGGGGCGTGCTGGAACTCATTCAGCAAGGCGGACCCGGGCGTGGACCGCGGCACCCATGTGGCATGCCCGCATTGTGGGCACGCGATGCCGGTTGAAACCAGCATCACCGATTCGGTGCGCACGGCGCCGCGCGTGACCGCCCCCGACCCCGGATCGGGCGGATTCGAGCCCCCCGGGCCCGAGACCTTGCCAGGCAACACGTTCGTCGGCGACGACGGCTTTCCCGAATTGCGGCGACCGTCCGGCGCGGCGTGGTTGCCTGCCGACATGGTCGCCCGATCGGCCGAACCGGCGGGTTTCGTGGTTGGCGATGCCGGCGACCTCGAAGACTTCGATTTCGACGAGCCCACGCTGCGGCCCGACGTTGCGCGACCGGGGCTGCTCGAAGCGGTGCGCACCATGGGCGAGGTCGATCCCACGCCCGTCGATTTCGCGTTCGACGAGGCGGCGCTGCGCGAACCGCCGGCCTACGCCGGCACCCTGGTGCCCAAGGACGAGACAGCAGCGCCGACTGCTGAGGCGGCCGTGCTCAGCGACACGCCCGAGCTCGACGCCGCGCCTGCCCAGGCCGCCGATGCCGCCGCGTCACCCATCGAGCAGGACGCCGAGGCCGCTTTCGTGGGTGGCGACTGGAAGCTCAAGGCCATGGGCCTGACCTACAATTTCCACGGTCTCGACGCCCTCATCGGTCGCGCCAGCAGCAAAACCGGTCAACAGATGCAGGTGTCGATCGACGGCGTGACCTGGAAGGATTTCGACTCCTTCCACTTGCTCTACAAGTCGGGCGTGCCCGCCAGCAAGGCCCTGGCCGATGCCCCTGAGCCCGGGGCGACAGGCCTGACGCCGCAAGCGCTTCCGCAGATTCCGGCCGCCGCAAACGGAAGTGGCCGCAACCGGCCGACGCTGACCCGCGCCAACGCCCCGGACTTGAGCATCAGCGCCAGGTCCGACGAGAAGGCCAAAGCGCCGGGGCCCAAGGACAAGTCTGATGCGATTGGCGCCAACGGCAGACCGTCCAGCCCAGTCGTAGCCAAAGCTGGAGTCGGGCCGGCCAGCGGCCCGTCCAAACGCCAACCCGCTGTTGCTGCTGCGGATACCGGCAGGTCCGGCGGCAAGGGGTTGGTGATCGCGATCGCGGTGGCCGTCGTCGTCGTCGCTGCGGTGGGCGCCCTGCATATCCTCAAGGTTATTGCGATTCCCGGGTTGTAGGGTCACGCCAGCGCGCGGACAACGCCGTCCAGGCGGGGCCAGGCTGCCTCGCTCAGCCGCAGGTGGCCGTCGACAACCACCACATCGCGCCCGACCAGGCCGCGATCGCGGGCGCGCGCCACGAGCCGGTCGACCACGGCGGGGCCGGCAATGCTCTCCAGGGCGGCCAGATCCAGCCCCGCCGCCGTCCGCAGGCCCGTCATCACGCGCTCGGTGGCATGGGTCGCGGCGTCGATGGGCTCTTCGAATTCGGTGGCGAGCTGACGCTGGGCGATGCGGTCGATGTACTGTCCGCTGTGGCGCGAATTGGCATAGCGCACACCGCACAACTGCGGCGCGGGCACAAAGCCGTGGGCACCGACCCCGGCAGCGAGGTAGTGGTCGCCGCGCCAATACGCTTGGTTGTGCCGGCTCTCGTGGCCGGGCCGCGCAAAGTTGCTGACCTCATACCGCAGCAGGCCCCCGGAGGCCACCAGGCCGGGCAGCGCCATCAACTGTCGCACGGTCGCGGCATCGGACGGGGCCCGTACCTCGCCGCGCGCCATGCGAGCGTGCAATGGCGTGCGCTCTTCGACGGTCAGGGCATAGGCGGAGAGGTGCGGCACGCCGCGATCGACCAGCGCCGCGACATCCGCCCGCAATTGTCCCAGCGTTTGGCCGGGAATGCCGAAAATCAGATCGACGCTCACCGATCGCAGCCGTCCCGCCGCGTTGAATTCCAACAACCGATCGACTGCGGCCAGCGCGTCTGCGGCGTCGTGGATCCGATCGAGCCAGCGCAGGTGCCGAGCGTGCAGCGACTGGACACCCAGCGACACGCGGTTGACCCCCGCCGCGGCGTAGTCCTGGAGGTCGCCCGTTTCCGCCGCGCCCGGGTTGGCTTCCAGCGTCACCTCGGCGTCTGCGCGCAGGCCCGCCCATTGGTCGATCCACTCCAATACGGCACCGACGTGGCGTGCGCCCCACAGCGAGGGGGTGCCGCCGCCGAAGAACACCGTGGCGACCGGGGCGGCCTGGATCGCCGCGGTGCGCATCTCAAGCTCTGCCAGAACAGCGGCCGTGTATTCTCCCCTGGGAATCCGATCGGCGACCGACGTGGCGAAATCGCAATACGCGCAGCGCTTCAAGCACCACGGGAAGTGCACGTAGACCGACCACGCGCCCTGCCGCGGCATGGGCGAGGCCGTCACCGCCGCACCTTGCCAGCCTCGCGCGGAAAATCAGCCTCGGGCACGGCACGGCCGAAATCGGGTTCGAGCAGGTGCCAGGCGCGCCAGCGGCGCTTGTCGCCGACCTCGATCACCGTCGCCGACGCGGGCTGGCACGGCTCCGAGCCCAAGAGGCGCGCACAGTCGTGCGCGGTCGTGCGCCCCACCGAGGCCACTCCCACGCCGCCGAATCGACCGTCGTAGAACACCTCCGACCCGACCGAGACCACCAACGTCGCCTGGTAGCGCAGGGCGTACTCGTACAGGCGGTAGGCCCGGTCGGAGGCCAGCTCGCCGTCGCGCAACGGTGTCAGCGGTCTTGCCGCCACGACCACCACATGGGCATACGCCGCCGCCGCCGCCAGCGCCGCGCGCATGTGGCCGATCGCGGGCTCGGCGAGCACCTCGGGCCGGGTGTCCATCGGCACGATCGCGACATCGCCGCTGGACCACACGCCGGTCGAGCGGTAGCCCACCTGGACTTCGGACCACGCGTGCGCGGGGTCGGCCGCGCGGGCCAGCCAAGGTTGCGCGTCGCCGTCGGGCTGCAGCCGGAACAGCGCGGCCTTGGGTGCGGCCTGCGCCAGGGCATCGGCCAGCGCCGACATCGCCACGTCGTCGCCCGACGCCACCACCGCGGCCACCTGGAACGCACCGGCCGCCCTGGCCACGGCCGCCACGGTCTCGTTGGCCGGCACTTGCATGGCAAACAGGGCTCGCACGCCGCGGCCGGTGTGCGGCGGAGATGTCGCGGGTTCTTCGCCATCGAGCGCGGCGGGCGCGAGTCGTTCGACAGGCAGGTTGCGTGAAACCACGGCAGGCGCCTGCCCGGCGCGCAGGGCCTCGACAGTCACGTGGCGATCGCGGACCGATTCGGCGAAGGTATGGTCCACAGCGGCCCCGCGGACGGGATCGCTGCCATCTTCGAAGTGCCAGACGTAGTCGTCGTAGGGCGGTTGGCCTTGCCGCAGGTGGACGCGCAGTCGCACCCGCGTGTTCGTCCACACCCGCAGCGTGTCCGGCTCCGCCTCGATGCGCAGCGCCGGTTCGGATGCGGTCAGGGGACCGGTGGTCGCCGTGGTGGCCGCGGGCGGGTCGGCCGGCGCGCCGTTTGTCGAGGTCACGGCGTCGACCGTTGGTGCCGCGTCGGGCGCGCCGTCGGTCTGCGGCGGGGCGTGGACGGCCGGCGCGGCGGGCGGCCCAACGATCGCTCTGGAAGGTGGCGGCTGGCCCACCCACAGGACGGCGACCGCCACACACGCGCCCACCGCTGCACTGGCCATCCACGGCAGGACGGCAGACCACGGTCCGGAGGTGCGCGATGGCGTCTGGGGTGGCGAATCGGGCAAGGCGACCGACGTCCGACAACCGCGGGCACGGCCGAAACAAATTGCGGGCGCGGCGATTCCCGCACCGGGCGCGCGTTGCCCTGAGACGCGCGGCTGCGTAGTATCGGGGCCCGGCCCGGGGCCTGCAATCGGCGGCGCCGTCCGTGCGTATCAGCACCCAAGGGCCGCATGCCGCGGCCGCAGGGGTTCGCCATGTTCCATTCTCGTTGGCCGCTGGCCGTCACACTGGGCGCAGCGGCGTTCGCCATCTGCAGCGCGCACGCCGCCGACCGCCAACCGTGGAAGGCGATTGCCGTGGACTGCTTCGCCACATTCGGCGCACCCGACAAGGCCGACGAGGCCAAGCTGCTGACGTGTGCCGATGGATTCGCGGCTGAAGCCGTACTCGAGGCGTTGACGGCGGCCGACAAGGCCAACGCGGAAAAGGGCCTGCGCTGGCTGTACGACAAGGGATCGGACAAGAGCGCCAAGGTCGCCCGCCTCGGGCTGCAGCGGTTGGGCATCAACCTGCCGTTTCGGGCGGCGCGGCCGGTCGACAAGGGCGCGATGGCCCAGCCCGAGCGCCAGAAATACGACCCACCCGAGGCCAAGGATGCCGACAAGAAGGCCGCCGAGAAGTTCTACAAGGACGGCGTTGCGCTGCTCAAGAAGAAGAAGTGGAAGGACGGGGTGGCGGTGCTGCTCAAGGGCCTGGAAAAGGACGGCCGCAGCGAGAAGATCCTCTACAACCTGGGCTGCGGCGAGTGCAATTTCGAAGGCGACAAGAAGGCTTGCTGGACCCACCTGCAATACTTGTCTGACCTGGGCACCGACTATGCGGCCGAACTGCTCATCAAGGCGCGCACCGACGGCGACTACGAAACTGTTCGCGAAGACAGCGAGTTCAAGCGCCTGACCGGCTACATGCGGGTGCAGGTCATCAACACCGTGGGCGACGTCGGCGATCCGGGCGTGGACAACATCCTCAAGTTGTTTGACAAGCTCGGCCACAAGAAGCCCGACAAGCGCGACGACGAGTCCAGCCCGCAACCGTCGCCCACCATCCAGTTCAAGGCGTATACCAAGGCGCAGGTCGCGGTCATCGCCGAATTGCTCAACGATCAGAACACCAAGCTCGAGCCCATCGACAACGCGGCCTCCAAATACGACATGGTCATCCGGTGGGGGACGCAAATCGACGACAAGGGCAAGCCCATCAACCTCGGGCCCGACACCGCCGACGAGGCGATGGCCAAGGCGCGCCAGAAACAGAACAAGGCCTTGCAGCAGCCGGAACAGGCCATCGGCAAGGTCAACAAGGTGCTCGACACACCCAATCGGGTCATCAGCGAAGCGGGCAAGATGAAGGACCGCGTGCTGGGCGTCGGCGACAAGGCCAAGGGCGCCGTCGACAAGGTCAAGGACATCGGCAGCATCGGCGAC
>VGRO01000146.1 GCA_016875335.1 Deltaproteobacteria bacterium
AGCGCACGCTGCAAGTGCTGGCCGACGCCCCGGCGACGGTGCAAGGGCGCGTGCTCGCCCGGCTGCGCGGCGTGGGCGTCCCGACGGACGGCCTGCCCGTGCAGGCCGGCGAGGTTCCGCCATTTGGCCCCCTATGCGACGCCGCCTTGTGGGCAAACATGCAGTCGCAGGCGGCGTTGTGGCCGACGCCCACGCCAAACGGAGTGTCATGACCGAGGTTACGCTCCAATTTGGGCTGTTGAGCGACTGGCACATCAGCAGTTCTGCGGCTGGCGGTATGGACGTCGACGCTGAGGCCGCGCGTACCGCCGAAGGCCTGCCCTATCTGCCGGGCAAGGCCGTCAAGGGCGTCGTGCGCGATGCGGTCGACTTTGCCTTGCGCATCGGCGCCCTGCCCGAAGGCGTGACCCAGCAAGACATCGTGCGGTGGTTCGGCACCGACAAGCAGGCGGGCAACCCCGAGGAGCGCGAAGCAGACTTGGAGGCCGCAAGGTACGCGACCGAGCCCGGAGCGCTGATCGTCACCAACGCAGAGCTTGGCAAGGATGAGATCGAGGCAGCGGCGTGGCGGCAGGTGGGCCGCTCCGCATTGGCGCGCACGGCACCCGATAGCGCAGACAATCGGGGCGTTGTCGAGGCCTTGTTTCGCGTTCACCGCAGCACGGCGCTGACCGATGGCGTCGCGGCGACCGGTACGCTTCGCGCGCTGCGGGCGGCCGTGCCGATGAACTTGTATGCCGTCATCAGTGGCCCGGCAGGCGAGCCGTGGCCGAAAGTACTGCGAGCAGCGTGCCCGTACATCGCCGAGATGGGCAGCGACCGCACCCGCGGGCTCGGCCGGGTCCGGGTCACGGCCGGAGACCCGCGCCAGCCGACGCTCGCACAGGGCCAAGCGGCCAGTGGCTCGAACCAGAGCCATGCGTGGCTCGTTTGGACGCTGCTCGACGATGCGGTGTTGCAGGCGAACGGCGCATCCACTGGTCCGCAGCACAGCTTGGATTTCCTGCCAGGCGGCGTGTTTCTGGGGGCAGCAGCCAACGCCCGCACGAAAGCCCACGCTGCCAGCGCCTATGAAGCCGTCGCACCCCTCCGCGCATTTGACCTGTTCCATGCCGGCATGGTGCGCTTTGGGCGAGCCGTGCCGACGACGGCCGACTTCGCCGAGGCGCGTCCAGTGCCCCTTTCGATCCATACCGCGAAAGACAAAGCGGTGAACCCACAGCGGATCGACTACGCCTTCTCAGCGCGGCCTTCTGGGGCGCAATACGGGCAGGTGCGATCTGGATGGATTACGCCGACGACCAAGCTCGGCGCCGTGAAGCACCGCTACACGATGCGTACCGCCATCGCCGACGAGGGCGGGCCGGAGCCGAGCTTGCTTTTCGGTTACGACGCCTTGGCGCGCGGGCAGACGTTCTTGCAGCAGGTCACGGCCGCAACGCCCCACGACCTTGCCACGGTGGTCGACATGTTGTGCCAGGCGCCAGTGCGCATTGGCCGGTCGCGCGGCGCGGAGTTTGGCCGTGCGGTGGCGCAGGCCGTGCAGCCCGCAACCGTGTGGGTGGACCAACCGGCAGAGGCGGCGATGCCGCCCGCTGCGGACGCCGTATCGTTCTGGCTGTTGTCGGATGTGGCCTTGATCGACGAAGAAACCGCCCAACCGCGGCTGCAGCCGCGCGCGGCCGATTTTGGCCTGCCCGGCAAGTGGAAACTGGATGAAAGCAAGACCTTCACGCGCACGAGGCGCTGGTCGCCGTACAACGGCACGCGCAGGCGCTGCGATGTCGAGCGGCAGGTTCTGGTCGCGGGCAGTGTGGTGACTTTTACGCGCGGTACACAGGCGCCGATGGCTTCGCCAGCAGATGTGGCAGCGGCGCTTGCCGGCGGCATCGGCATTGACCGCGCCGAGGGCTTGGGGCGGGTGGTCGTGTATGACTCGATCGCGAGTGCCACCACCATGGCGGCGCTCGGCGTCGAGGACCCAAAGGCGACGCCCGCCGCTGTGGCCGGCGCGGCACTGGCGCAAACCGAACCGTATTGCTCAGCCCTGGAGCACAGTAGGGCGACACGCGCCGCGGTGGAGCGCAGCCATCAGGCCAACGACAAGGCGCGCGGCTTGGCCAAGCGACTGCGCAAGGTGACCCCGAGCCAATGGGGTGAACTGCGTCAGAAGGCCGTCACGGATTGGCGTTCCGGTGTATCGAAGGCGGAATTTCAGCTTTTCTTGGTGCCCGAGGCACAAGCGGAGGCCCGCAACCGCGAGGACCGGGGACGTGAACAGCGCGCGGCTGACCCAGCAGGTCATCGCACGGCCCCAGCGGGCGCATCAGACTGGGGGCCGGACGCAGCGCCACGGCTCGCTGGGCTGGCGGCGGTGCGCCGAGAGGTTTGGCGCCGCAAAGAGGGCGGCAAGGCGACTTGGGAGCATCTGTGGGACGCGGTCGCACTGGACGCCGACCGCTGCGATGTGGCGCTACTTGCTGAGGTGGCTGCCTTGGTGCCGCGCCACCGGGCGACCCAGGAGCGGCGCGAGCAGTCGGCGGCGGACGTCCGCGGCGCAGGGGGCACACCATGAAGCAACACTTCTGGCTGGCGCGTGTGACAATTCAGGCCGATGCGCCGCTGCACATTGGCACCGGGGCCGGCGATGGCCTGCGCGACGCGCTGTATGTGCGCGGGATGGGCGGCTTGCCGTTCCTGCCGGCGACCTCACTGGCCGGGGTCCTGCGGGCCGTCATGCAGGCGAGCGCTGGTTGTGCGGAGGACCAGGCGAGAATTGTCAGTCTCTTTGGCAGCATCGATGCACCTCGCGACAACGGCTCCTCACAGCGAGCGCGGGCGTCGCGCCTGTTCGTCAGCGCTGGCCACGTCCAGGACCAGCGGGGAGTGCCGCGCGGCCTGGATGACAAGGTTGACAGTGACCCGATCCTGTCGCTGTGTGCTGCCGGCGCGACCCGCGACCACGTCGCCATTTCGGGCGCAGGCGTGGCCGATGGCCGTGGCAAGTACGACTGGACCAGCGTGCCACGCGGGGCTCGGTTTTCGTTCGACTTGCGCATCGATGGCGACGGCGACCGGCCTGTCGACCCGCGCGATGTGGCTGCCGCCAAGGCTGCCCTGGCCGGCATGCGCATGGGCGCCAAGACCCGCAGTGGCCTGGGGCGACTCACGGTCAAGGAGGCCCTGTGTTCAGAGCGGTACTTCGATCTGGGCAAGAGCGAGGACCGAGAGCTATGGCGCACCTTCACGCGCCGTCCGGCGGAGCTTGTCGACAAGTTGTCCGGCGCGGCCAATTGGACTCCCTCCCGGCACGAGGTACATCAACGCGCCAGTTCTGTCCAACCCGTCACCCTGCGACTGCAAGCCCAAGACTACCTGCTGGTCGGCCAGGGAGTACCGCAGGACGACCTGGATCACCACTGGAACAAGGCCCGCAGCAAGGCGCGTGCCAAGTTGCCGATTACTGAGCGCTGCATCGAGTGGAAAACGGACAAGGCCGCCGCTCTCAGCGAGGTCTTGCCCCTGGTCCCAGCCAGCGGAATCAAGGGGGCGCTGCGCCACAGGACCCTTTTCCACTTGCGGCGCTTGGCGGGCACTGAAGTGGACCAGTTGCCGGGCGAGGCGCTGGCGGACCTCTTTGGGTCCATCAAGCGCGGCGAGGATGGCGACGAGGACGGCGGCGGGCAGGCCGGGTTGGTTTTCATCGACGATGTGTGGCTGCCGCGCTCGGCGTTGACCGCCAAGGAAAGCAGCGGGGCGCTGACCCACGTTTCGCTTGACCGTTTCACGGGCGGCCCGCTGCTTGGTGCGCTGTTTGGCGAGGCGCCGCTGTACCGGCCGGAGCTGAAGGTGCGGATTGCCGTGCTCGGTCGACCTGCTGACCAAAGCCTGCGCAAGGCATTCATATTTGCATTGCGCGACTTGCTCGAGGGGCGCCTCGCCCTGGGCACCGGCCGCAACGCCGGACACGGGTTCTGCACGGGCGATGTCAAGCAGCTGGGCGAGTTTCGGCGATGGGTGGAGGGGTAATCATGGCTTCGTGGACCGAGGCGAGGTTGGTGGTGACCACGCGCAGGCTGAAGACGCCGGCAGAGGCGCTGGCCGCTGTGCGCTCCATGGAAGGCGCAGAAGGTTGGCTGCAAACCACCGACACGGTGTATGCCCGCAGAGCGCAGGACCCGAACTGGGTCGGCGTGGCCGGAAAGCGCACCGGGCAGCAGTTGGCAGGCGACGCCATACCGCTGGACAGCGAAATCTGCTTGGATTCAGCAGGTTCAGTGACATTGCGCCACGTCGACGGAGCGTGGTTGTGGTCGCAGATGCGGGAAGTCGGCCAATCCGACGAGACCGGGCACCCGTGCAGTTGGCAGCAGGCGGAGTACATCGCCAATTGGCGGCCCGATGGCAAGGGCAAGGCCGACGTCACGTTGCAGTACCACGTCGCGTGGAAACAAGTCCGCGAGTGCAGTGGCGGTGCTGCCGTGCTCGTGTGGCGGCCCTGGCTTGCGCGATTCGTTGGCTTCGGCGGGGCTGGCAACTAGCCGCGGAGGGATGGTCATGGACAAAGTACGGTCACCCTACACGTTCGTTCCAGTGCCTGAGAAGGCGGTGCCCACCAGTCTGTGCGACCACGTCGTCCACTACCGCTCGCTCAACGCCCAGCACCCAGACGCGCGACCAGAGCCGATCGACAGGCCGTTCGCCGATGGTCTATCGGGCACGTTCGAGTTGGTGGTGTCGGCGATGACGCCGCTGCTGGTGCGCCGCGACGAAAGCCAGCAGGGCGGCGACCCAAGCAATGACGCCAAGCCGTTTCGCACGCCAGATGCCAAATATGCGATTCCAGGCAGCAGCTTGCGCGGCATGTTGCGCAACGTCGTTGAAATCGCCGCGTTTGCCAAGATGTTGCGGGTCAGCCAACGCTACATTGGCGTTCGCGATTTGCAGAATCGGCCCTTGTACATTGACCACATGGCGGGTATCGCCAATGTTCGTGGCCGATCCCAGCCCGTGCCGCGCGTGTTCGCAGGCTGGCTGCGGCGCAAGGCCGTCGCCGCAGACGCGCCGGATGGCGCGCTGGTGGCTGAGATCGAGTGCGCGGACTTCTTCAAGGTCTCCTACGAGTTGCTGGAGTCGTCTGGCGTCGCGCCGCGCACCATGGACCTGTGCAAGCGACAAGGTGCCAAGTACAAGTACAAGGAATGGCTGGGCGACGACAAGCCGTGGACGCACGACGAATTGGACGTCGCCTACCGGGCGTCGACGATTCAGGCGCATGGCGAGGTGGTCGATGGCCGCATTCGCCGCCAGGGCAACTATGGCGTAGTAGCATCGATTCAACGCGCTGCCAGCGACAAGGCCAATGGCCGACTGGTGCTGACCGGTCAGCCGGCGCCGTGGGATCGCAACAAGACCAAGCAGCCCAGGCAAGGCAACCCCAAGCACCATGATTTCGTCTTCTCGTGGCCTGGCGCCCACACGGACAACGCCGAGCGACCGCCTCTTGAGGTGACGGCGCGCGATTTCCGCGTCTTTGAGCAGGTCCACAGCAATGCTGGCGAACAGGGCCGCAACGACGTTGAGCCCAACGAAGAATGGGGCATGTGGAAGGCAGCGTACCTTGCGGGCAAGCCCGTGCCGGTGTTCTACCTGACCGACCCAAGCGGCGGCCGCACGCTGCGCGCTTTCGGCTTGGCGATGATGTTCCGCCTCGCCTACAAGTGGAGCCTTCACGAGGTGCTGGAGACCACGCAGCCCGGTGCACGCGACACGCAAGACGGCTCCATCGATCTGGCCGAGGCGATTTTTGGCCGGGTCGTCGAAAATGCCCCCAAGGACGCCCAACTGGCCATGTTTGCCGGCCGCGTTAGCATTGGCCTCGCCCGCGCCGAAGGCGAGCCAAGGGTGCCTGCCGAAGGGGTCGAGTCGATTCTGGGAGCGCCCAAGCCGTCGTTCTACCCGGCGTACATCGCCCAGCGCACTGCACCGAGTGGCCGGACGTTGGACAACCGCCTGTACAAGACCATGATGGATGACGACTCCATCCTCGCCGGCTACAAGCGGTACCGACCCCAGCCAGTGCGGCGACCGCATATTCCAGAGAAGGCGCGCAGCAACAAGAGCGTCAAGACGTTCTTGTTTCCGCTGCCGGCTGGAACGACGTTTCGCGCCCAGGTACGCATCCACAACCTGCGTCGCCATGAACTGGGTGCGCTGCTTTGGGCGCTGGATTTCGGCGGCCACGAGGGCGCCCGCCACGGCCTTGGCCTTGGCAAGCCTTTCGGTTATGGTCAGGTCAAACTTGCGGTAGACAGTTTTCAGGTGGCGGCGCACGACACGGGCTGGGCGGCCGACCCATTCGCGGCATCGGTGACGCCCGTGCCGGCCGACGCGGCGGGCTGCGTGGCCGACTTTCGCGCGTACATGGCGCAGGCAGCGCCCGGTTGGGCCGCAAGCGAGACGCTGCGCGAATTGCTGGCCAGCGCGCAGCCGATGGAAGATGCGCAGGACAACGGCCGCTACATGCAAATCGACAACCAGACTTGGCGCAACGAGTTTTCGGCCGCGAAGAAGGAATACTTCGTGCTGCCGCTCGCCAGCGGGAAGCTACGCCAGCGCACAAGCGGGGCCAAGCGGGTGCCCAAGCCGAAACCGGACCCGACGGCTTCCGACAAGGTCCAAGCCACCGCAAAGCCACCAGGCATCGATTTGGGCGGCGGAACGGCACCTGCGTCCGGCACGGCTGGGCCAACCGCGGCACCGCCGCCCCAACCTGCGCAGCCGCCGCCAGTGGCAACGCCTCGTCCGAACCTGGCAGGCTTCGTTGCCAAGCTCGATGCCCTCAAGGCCGCGACGGCGGCAGCCATGCTGCCGGGCTTGGTGCCGGAACTTTGCCGGTTGCCAGAGGGTGATCAGGCGGCAGCGGCCGATGCCATCGTCGCCAGAGTTGGGCCGGGCAGCCCGTCCAGCCAGCGCTGGCGCGATGCGCCGTGGTGGAAGGAAGTCTGGAAACGGCGGAGCAAGTAGCGGTCAGCGGACCAACACGCGGGTGCTTCCGTCGGGTTTGCGGAGGACTTGCAGCACGCAAATGTCGGTGATGGGTCGAGCTAGATCGCCGGTCCAGGCGGCGAGCATTTGCGGTGAGTGGGTCTCAACAAGGAGTTGGGGCCAGGTCAGGGGGCGGTCGGCGCCAGCGCCCGGCGCTTCGTGGCTCTCGTCGCCCATTTTGGGGTTGGCGGGCGCCAGCCCGAGGTGTTCCAGGAAGATCTGTGCGAGCACAGCCTGGGTGGTTGGGTGCAGGTGCAATTCGGGCTGCTCGACAGCCAATACGACGGGCAACATGTCCTTGGCGTCGGGACGGCGCTCGGTCAACGCCAAAAGGACGGCAAGCGGCAGGGCTTGGCTTACGCCGACGCCGACATCGGCCATGTTGACGTCCGTGGCACCGCCAGCGGCGACGGAGAGTTCGAGCATGACCTTTGGCTTGCCCACGGGGTCGCTGCTCAAGGCCCGGACCAACTTGAGCCGGTCGCGGAGGATTCGGTTGATGTAGCCGTGAAGGTATCCATGATGCAACAGGATATCTGCCACGTGTTCGCCGTCTCGCCCAACTCGGACCAGCTTGCGATCTGTGCGATCCCGCGGGTGGACGCGCGCACCCGCAATGCGCATCGGCCCGAGGTCGGCCAGCGCAAGACAGGCGTCTCGGGTGCCCTGCAGCGCCGCGCGCAACGAGACAAGGGCTTGCCACGCGTCGAAGGCCGGCGCCGTCGCCCCTTCGTTGGCGGCTGGCCCGGGTCGCTTGGCACCGCCCGATGCTTCGACGAAATCCTGCCACGACCTGGTCTGCGGAAAACCGGCTTGATCGGCGCGGAGGTCTTCTCGGCCCGTCAGGTCGCACGAAAACTCGACCTGACCGTCGGAATCGCGCATGCGCAGTGACGCAAGGTCGGCGAGTCTATCCGCTCTGGGCCCGTCGGACTCGGCAGCGACGGTTTGGGCATCCTCGTCGTCTTGCGCCACGGGCTCTGGCAGAGCACGAGGGACAAATATGTCCCGCAGTTCTTTCGCCAGTTCTGCCCATGGGTGAAGTCTGGGTGGCAGTTCGGCTGGATCGGCGTCGGCAAGTTCTTCAACCAGCTCGTCGTTGTCAAGGCGGTACTCGAAGGGCGGCGCCGCAGTTTGGCTGTTCGCAGGCAACCCAAGCTCATCGCCGTGCTCCGTGGGCACTTGGCGAAAAGTCAGGCCATACCAGGTGTCGGGCAGTGAGAACCTGATTTCGGCCAGTGTGCCAGCCGGTGCCGTCGGCTCGACGCGCCAGCCATACTCCACCAGCCAGTTCCCACTGCGCATTGCCGCAATCTCCGCGGTCGACGTGGCCTCTGCAGACACCGTTTGCAGGGCCATGCGCACGATCGGGTCGTCGTTCCGATCGTCGAGCCCATCGCCAGTGGACGCTGATGACGAGACCCCAGCAGTGAACCCGTGAACCAGCCCTTGCGCCATGCCAAATTCGCCCCGCGGGCCAATCGTGATCAGCGACGTCGGCAGCGCGCGACCTGCGTGCGATTGAGCGAGGATGACCAGGGCGCGCAAAATCGTGGACTTGCCAGCGGAGTTCTCGCCGACAACTGCGGTGAGGCGACCCAAGGGGAACCCTTCGGCGTCGGCAGCGAAGCCGCGCCAGTTGCGCAGGCGGAGCCAGGTGAGCATAGGCACCTCAAAGAAAGTTCAGGCCACCAGCAACGCTACCGCGGTACCGAGCTTGGGCGACGCCCCAACGTACTCGGACCACACGTATAGCACGCAGCAGCGGCCGATCTCGGCACGTGCGGCGTCTGCGGCAAGCGACAGTACAGTGGTCATGGAGGCCAAGCCGGCCGTCACGTCGACCGCGAGCAACTGCCGGCCGCTTCCTTCGGTTGTGGCTTTGGCAAGCTTGCCTGTGATGAGGCCCGCGACGAGTGCAACCGTGTCAAGGCGCGGTTGGTCCAACAAGTCGTCGCGCACGACATCGTTAGGCGGCGCAAGATCGGGCGCGCGGTAGCAGGAAGCCTGAATCGAAGCTCGTGAACAAAATTGTTGGACATTCGCTGCAGATTTCTCTGCGGCAGTCGAAACCAGCAAGTGCACATGCAGCGGTCGCCACGTCGCAATGGCCAGGATGGCTGAGGTTGGCTGCGTCGCCACCGCGACGACCAAGTGCTTGATCTCGCCTTGCGCCGGAATGCCTTGCTGCTTGCAGCCCGTGGCGTGCGCGTCATTGCCCAGGTTGGGCGCGAGGTCCGCGTAGTGTTGCATTTGGAGGCTGCGATTGTGCGGCCGGTTCAGGTAGGCACACCACGGCTGCAGCGCGCTTGGGTCTTTCTTGTCACCGTTTGGCGGTGCGTCCATCGCCGCCAACAGGGGCGCGAGTTGGTCGGCAACCGGCTTGCCTGGGATGGCCGGAAGGGACACAAGCGGTACGGCCCCCCCGCCACCGGCAGCCACGGCGGGCGCAAACAGGCGGGCATCAGCGAGGCCGCTGTTGCCGACGGCCAAGGGCTTGCCGCCCAGCGCAACATAGCTCAGTGACCCTGCGGCGGCGTTCCATGCGCCCGTCGAAAAAACGGCTGGGTTGGCGACAACACCTTGCTGGGCGAGAATCAGGGCCGCGGCTAGGGGGACGAACGCAGAACCCCCTTCCAGCGGGAGTTCCGAGAAGTCGAGGTGCTCGTGGATCCCCAAGCGGCACAGCCGCCATGGCTTGTTGGGCTTGACCGCCGTGCAAACCGCCGTTGCCGTGTCCACAAGAACCTTGGGCAAGAACGGGTCGTGCGCTCCGTCCGCATGTCGCCATTGGGCGGGGAGCGAAAATCCGTCGGGCAGGTTGGGCAGCCTCCTTGTTCGGTGTTCAGTCAGGTTGTCGAAAAGCGCGATGCAAACGCCCTCCTGCCTCAGGTGTTCGTCGAATTGGCCAAGGGCCCCAGCCTGCAAGAACGGTGCGATGCTGGCGTCGAGTGCCTGTCGCAGGTCCTGCGCATCCGAATACAGGGGGTCGGTGAAAAAGTTGTCCAGAAGTTTCCTGGGCATTGTCCCTCCGGCGCGAGGCTACAGGCGGTCCACAACCAGCGGCCACACCTCAATGCGGTCGGCAAACTCGACCACCAGGCCGCAGTCGTCGGGATCGATCATCGCTGGCACGAGGCCCGGTGGCAGCGAAATCGTCCACTTCAACCGGAGGTGGCGGTCGGCGGGCGCGGGCGCGGACAACGGCAACCCGGCGCCGAATGCCCAAAGCGCGACAACGGGCTCTGTGCAGTCAAGCCACATCGCGTTGGCGTGCGGCGAGTCCATTCCGGCTTCGGCCAGGACTGCGGTTCTGCACCAACGCAACTCTGGCGTGCGCTGGTAGACGCCACCAGCGGCTGCCCTGACAGGAGCGAACGTCACGCGCCGCGCTCGCTCGTGTGCCGGTACGCGGCGGCCTACGGCCCGGGCGAGGTCGGTGCGACCAGGAGTCCGACGACTCAACGGCTTTGCGATGACGACGACCTCGCCTCGCATGCCCAATGGTGGCAGCGCCGAGGCATCCAAGGCATCCCGCGTGCCGGCAAGCAGCGCAGCCCTGTTCTCCGCCCAAAACCGCTCCACGGCCCACGGTGCGCCCCACCAACTGGCCTCGTCGACTGCCACACCAAGCGTCAACTCCTCGTAAATTCCAGGCGGCAGCGCATGGACGGCCTCGTCGGCCCTGGCCTTCGCGAGTGCCCCATCGAGCGCCCTGACCTCATCGATCACGGCCGCCGGCAGTTCTGGCCGCGTCAAAATCGCCGCCTGCAACCGCAAGCGCGCGCGCAGCACGACCTCGACGGCTTGGATGTCGCGCAGGGGCGGCTCTCCGTCGCTCTCAAGCGCGGCCGCAACGCGCCCAAGCGCGGCCGCTACCTGCGGCGACCCGCACAGGTCCAGTACCAGCCGTACAGCGCTCGCCACTGCGGCGGCACCTTCAGCGAGCGCGTCGTCAAGGGCGATCCAGGCCCGGCCTAGGTCCTCGCCGATTTCCGGCTCGCCGATCGACACCGTGAGCTTGTGCACGCCAACAACGCCATCACCGATCGATACCTCTCCCCCTTCGGCCCGCTGCGCTTGAGCGTGCGCCCATTGCACCCAGACGGCGCCATCCGGCGCCGACCACACCCGCAGCGTGGCCGTGTCGTCGATGTGGCGCAGCGGGACCTCGTAGGCGGTGACATCGCTGCAGCGCGAGGGCAGCACATGTACAGCCTCTGGCAAGGCCAAGGCGGCCACCCAGGCCCGACTCCAAGCCGGATCATCGCAGACCAACTGGCGAATTGTGGCCACCGCGAGCGTCGGCACCAAGCCGACGCCCCATAGGCCGACCAACGACTCAATCGCCGCGTTCTCGGTCGGCAGGTTGAGTGGGGCTGAGGCGATTGCCGCCCACGGCAGAAGTGCTGGGTCCTCGCGACCGTTGTACGGCGACCGACGCGCCAACGCTGCCCGTGCCAAGTCTGCGAGCAACCAATGGTCTTGACGGGCGACCAGCGCAGTCCGCAGTGCTTGGGCAACGGCCACCAATTGGCTGGCTGCATCGGTGATGGTTGCCTGCTGGGCGTTGCCTGTGCGCTGTGCAAACTCGGTCAACCGGCCCGCAGCCATGGCGGCAAGCGCAATCATGTCGGTCCGCGCGGCGATTTCGGCCAGTTGCCCTGGATCGGCAAAGGCGGGAACCTCGCTGGCCGCCGTGCAAAGCCGGGCTACGGTTGCCGCGATGCCAGCAGCCGAGTTCGCGAGATCCACAGCTTGCAGCGTGCGGGCCATCAGCTGCCCAGCTTCGGCGCCGTCCAGTTCGCCGGCCGCCAGCACGGCAATGAGCGACCACGCCGAATGACGGTCCTCGGCTGCGGCACACAGCGCCTTGACCGTCGTCAATTCGTGCAGGTGGTGGTCAAGCGGGCTGTTCACGGTGTACCCCAAATTGGCGTCGCAACGAGGATGGGCAGGCGTTGCAGGTTGCGCCACCGATTCGCGTATGCGGCGAGCGCAGGTGGCGCTGCTGCTACGTCTTGAATGAGGCGCAGGTCAACCGAGTGACCTTGCGCCAGAGCTCCAATCGCAATTACCAGCGTGGTGACACCGGCCACCCGCGCATGTGTCAGGACGCCAGCGGCAATGCGATCTGATAGCCGTTGCGTGCCCGTGCACACCTGCGGCGCTGCAAAAATGAGCTCGCCTTGAAACCAGGCCGGAAACCCGACGCCGCCCAGGTGGCACGACAACGGTTGCGGTAGGTCAAGCGGCCATTCCGCCTTGCACCTGCCCAGCCAGCCGTCGGTGTCAGGCCGAGAGCCGACCCACTCCCGCGCCCACCAGTGCTCACAATCGGCGGCCAGATCGCCGACGCGGCAATTTGCCATGTTACCGCCTGAAATCGGCGTGAGGGCAACCTGGACTGATGCCGCACGCGGCACCGGGCCCGGCCGCGAAGGCACCTGATCGTCGTTGACAGCGCACGACTTCGGCTCACTGCGAAGTGGGGTGTTTGCCGCAGACACCGCGTATGCGGGGTATCGCGAACGCGCAGTCACGCTGATCGCGTCCACGTAGACCGCTCCAGCACCCAGCGCCGATGGCTGACAGCCGCCGCCGCCCCACGTCGGCGGCAACGAAAGCCAACCCAGCGTGCGCGCCTGAACGACGTCTTCCTGCGAATGTCGGCGCAGCGAGACCCGCGCGGGATCCCCGCCAAGTAGGACCTCGGCCATTCTCGCAATGCCGGCGACGGAGTCGGGCGTGCGACCGATTTGGCTGATGAGGTGCGCCCGCCTGGTACAAGCGACCGCGATCTGCCCAAAATCCGTTGGTGGGTACTGGGGATCCAGGTCTACGGTCGCATCTTGGCCGCCCGCAAGAGGTGTGCTCCACCTGTCCGCCGCGAATGTGGTAGGCAAGCCGTCATCTGAAAGCCACGTTCGCCTGAATCCGGCCGCTGGCGCAAAAAAAACTGTGCGAATGCCACGCCACGAAGATACAACGTTCGTTCTACCCAGGGTGGTCGCAACCCGCAGCCTTAACCCGTTGTCCTTGGACAACAGCCAGACCTCTACAAGGTCACCGGCGTGCGTTGTCCTTGGACAACAGCCAGACCTCTACAAGGTCACCGGCGTGCGATTCAAACGGCGACCGGGCCGCAAGGTGCGCCAGTGCATCGTCCACAGCCTGCGGTGCCGAAAGCGTGAGCGCACATTCGTATGCCACGTCGCCTGGGTCGTCCACTACCAGCGACGCAAAGCCGTAGGCCAGCGCGGCCACAGCGTCTGGCGAAAGCGCCGCACCCCAATGCGGGTATTCCGCACTCGCGGTGTTGAACCCCACCACGACGGCAACGTCTGGACGGCGACCATCGGGCAAACGCGCCCGCGGGTCCTCCGGACGGATGGGCCGCACGGACCACGGCGATGCGTTCGGCACCCGGTCCAATGGCGGTGAGGGCACCACCAAAACAGGGCAGCCATTCTGCTCCGCCGCAGCTTGCACAGCCGGCCAACGCAAGACATTATCCAAGTCCACCAACACCAATTTCACGCCGCCTCCTTCGCGAGGTAGGCCTGGACCTTCTTCGCCACGGCAGCCTTGGCCTGCTTGAATTTGACGTCTACCCAATTGCGGCACAGCGAGCACGGCGGGGGGGCGCCACCGTGCAGGCGATGCAGGTCCCGCGGTGGGTTGGGGCCGGCGAGCGCCTCGGCCAAGGCGGTCTGCCTGCCGCCCTCCACCACCAGCCACTCAAGCACGAATCGGTGGCTGTCCACGAGATCTGGCCAGATAGCCGCCATGGCCTCGCGCACCCGTTCCGCATGCCGCGCGGCGTCCAGGGCATCGTCGTGTTGCGGCACGCGCAGGTCCGCATCCCAGGGCTTCGCGGCGACCGTGCCGTCGGGTGCCTGGGCGCCATCGGTCGGGTCCACTCGAATCGTGTTGCGCTCGCGTTTCAGGCGCCGCAGAGCATCGCTGATTGCGCGTTCTGCCGTTCTGTACACGTATGTCGAGATCGCACCTGGCGCCACGTCGTCGGTGGCCAGCGCTGCCATCGCTTTGCGCGTTGCGTTCCATTGGGCCTGTTCGTCGTCGTGATGCCACAGCCGGTTGGCGCCAAACTGCGCGGCGATGGCCCGCTGGATGCAGTTTGCGGCAGCCTCTTCGGCTTGGCGAAGCTGCACCTGCAATCTCAACCGGCGCGAACTGCGCGAGTTGTCGGCATCGCCGTTGACCAGCGCGGCCAACTCAGCCCGCAACCGACGCCACTCGACAACGGCCATCGCGACGGCAGGTAATGGACGGGGCTGGGCGTCGGCTGGCACGGTGCTGGCTCCGCTGCAAGAACCGGGCGCGAGTCTACTGCGGGCTGGCCAGTGCGGCAAGGGATCGATGGCGTACGGCGCACCGGCAGGCGGCCTGTGGATCGCTTAGGGCCAGGAAATGATTTACTCAATCATTTCTCGGGCCCGTTTGCTTGCTCCGTGGGTCGCCAGCTCGCGGACCAAAGGTCCGACTCGCGGCTCCGTCCTGATGTGAGAGTGATCGACTTATTATTTTCCAGTCCCTTAGCTCGCGGCTGGTGCTCGACGCTCAGTGCGGGTCCACTCACCCGCCACGCACGGCCGAACTTGATAGCGCCGCCGCCTGCCTCCGCCAGCTCGCAGCCGCCCGCCGGCCAGAGGATGCGCGCGCGATCCACAAACGCCCGTCCGCAACCGCCCCCTACGGCACTCCCAACCCATGGATTGCCTACCGGAGGCGGATCCGACGGCGATCCCGATCCATGAAGTGCCTACCGGAGCCGCTTCCTATGGCGATCCCGACCCATGGAATGCCGATCGGAGCCGTGTCATAGGGCAATCCCGACCCCTGGAGTGCCGATCGGAGCCGTGTCGCCCGGCAGTTTGCGGTCCTGGGCGGGCATCGCAACTGCGGACTACGGCACATCCGGGTCGGGCTTGGCCTTGGTCGCCCGTTCCGGGGGCAGAAAGAACGAGTCCACCCACCAGGTCGGCAGCGTGGCGGCGGCGGCAAGGCGTTGCAGCGCG
>VGRO01000147.1 GCA_016875335.1 Deltaproteobacteria bacterium
TTGGGGCCCGGAAATGATTTACTCAATCATTTCTTGGGCCCGTTTGCTTGCTCAGTGGGTCGCCAGCTCGCGGACCAAGGGTCCGACTCGCGGCTCCGTCCTGATGTGAGAGTGATCGACTTATTGTTTTCCAGTCCCTTGGTGCTGGACTTCGGCGATCATGTATAGCGCTTGGCGGCCTGCAAGTCGGCCCGGTGCGGTGCGATTCAGGTCATGCCGCCGGGGGTCTGATTGCCCATGCCACCGACCACAGGCCCCACCGGAACGAACGGCGGCGCAAAGGTCGGGATTGGGCCGAAGCCGAGGACGTTGGTCACCTGGGTGCTGGCCGTCCAGACGGTGAAACACTGCGCGACCGCCTTGGCGACCGAGTCGAAAAGCTCCTGGTGATGTTGGGCTTTCGGATCGCCCAACTGGCCGACCATCTGGCCCTTGAGCGCCGCATCCTGCATCGAAGCATTGACCTGGACCAGCGCGACAAGCGGGCACGGCACATTGGGCGTCGGCGGCGCCATGGGTCCTGGAAACGCCGCGAACGCGGGATACCAGGGCATACCGGCGACCTTGACCGTACTCTGCCACGACGTCATGCCCGTGCCCACCACGGTGGCAATGACGCGCGTGTACTTGGCCTCGTTGGCGCTGGCCTTGGGCCCCGAGGCCAGGATGAGCGGCGTCAGTGGCGCGCCGACCAGCATGCCGCCGCTCGCCGTCGGCCCAGCGATCATCACCGTGGTCAAGCAGGCGGTCGAATGGTAGGTGCTCCACGCTTGGCAGATCGCGTCGCAGATGCCATCGATGTACTTCTCGAACTTCTCGGAGATCTGCTTGACCGTATCGACGTGGTACTTGTTGACCGACGCCGGAACGAAAAGCTTGCTCGGGTCGGGTACCGCCATGCGTTCGCTCGGCTTGAAGGCGTCGCTGTACTGCTTGGCGTCCGGATCCCCTTGCGGCTGCTTCCAGTCCACGGGCAGCTTGATGGCGTGCGACTTGAAGGCCAACTTGGCCAAGTTCTTCATGGTAGCCGACTGCGGGGCGGGCATCGTGAACCTCGTACCGGCACCAGACCCGACCACGCGGGCGAGCCGTGCCACGCGTAGGCTAATGGCAGGTTCCATGCGCCGCAAGGTAGCGGATCTGCGGCCCGAGGGCACGTGGGGAGAGCCGGCCCCTTGGGAAGCGCTGTCATGCGGTTCCGGCTCCGCCGTTCGGCCGCGCCAGCAATGTGAATTCAAGGACTTGAACAAAGGGGGGATTGTTCAACCCACGGATGATACGGCGTTTTTCCGCGACGACGCGCACCGCGCTCCAGACCGTGGGCGACCCCGCCGGATCGGCGCCTCCGCGGCCGCCAGGCGAACCTCGAGATATCCATGGGTTGAACAATGGGGGGGATCGTTCAACTAGTTGAAATAATGCGGATCCAGCGGAATTCAGACACGCGGGGGCTGCGCGGCGGACTAGGAGCCTGTCGGCGAAACGCCAGAATCGGCAGATTCTGGCCGACAGGCTCCAAGGCAGGCCGCGGCTGCGGCCTGCCAGCGACCGAAACTGCCTGAATTTACTTCAGGCAGTTCTTGGTCGCTGCCCCGATCGCAACCAGCACGGAGCCAGTCGGACGATAGTCCGACAGGCTCCTAGCGCGGTGCACCCTGCCCTGCGCCGCCGTTTCGGGCTAGACTGCCGCCTCCGCGGAGCCAACCGGCTCCCAAGGGCGCACATGGCCATCGTGGATCGCATCTCGCAGTGCATCGGCAACACCCCCCTGGTGCGCTTGGCGCGCCTGGCACCCGTGGGCGTAGAGCTGTTGGCAAAGGCCGACTACCTGAACCCCGGAGGGTCGATCAAGGACCGGCCTGTGCGCGAGATCCTGGACGCCGCCGAAGCGCGCGGCTTGCTGCGTCCGGGCGCGGTGATTCTGGAGGCAACGAGCGGCAACACCGGAATTTCGCTCGCGATGCTCGCTGCCGAGCGCGGCTATTCATGCGTGGTCTGCATGCCGGAGGACATGAGCCTGGAACGCAGAAAAGTGCTCAAGGCGTTCGGCGCTCGCGTCGAGTTGACGCCCAAGGAGGCCGGCATGGCCGGAGCGGTGGCCCGTGCGCGCGAACTCAAGCACCTGCTCGGCGAGGCGGCGCTGATGACGCGGCAGTTCGAGAACCCCGACAACCCGGCGGCGCACGAGAAGACCACGGCCCGCGAGATCCTGGCCGACGTCGGCGACCGGCTCGACGTATTGGTCGGCGGCATCGGCACCGGCGGTACGCTGACGGGCACGGCGCGGATCCTGCGCCAGCATTTTCCGCGCCTGCGCGTGATCGCGGTGGAGCCGAGCAAGGCGCGCGCGTTCGCCGGTCGGCCCTTCCAGCCCCATGCCATCCAAGGCATTGGCGCCGGCTTCGTGCCCGACATCGTCGACCGCACCGTCATCGACGAGGTGATGGCGGTCCACGACGACGACGCATTGCAAGTGGCAGCCACGCTCGCGCACGGCCACGGGATTCTGGTCGGTCCGAGCTCCGGCGCCAACGTCTGGGCAGCGCGGCAGGCGTGCGACGGCTTGGCGCCGGGCGCGCGGGTCGTGACCTTCCTGTGCGATTCTGGCGAGCGCTACCTTTCCACCTGACCGCACGCGGAGGCACGCATGAGCGAACCGACGACCCAATGGCACCGCGATGCACAGACGGCGGCGTTGCAGGTCGCGTTTGGCGTCGCCGCCGACTTGCACGCCCAGGCTCGCCTCGAAAACGGGGCGCCAGCGCTGCCCGATCCCGACCAGGTCGCGCAAGCGCTCGATCTGGCCCGCCGCGTGCTTTTCGCAGAGATCTACTCCGGCGCACGGCCGTGCGCAGAGGGCCTCGCGGGGTGCTGTCACGAACTCTACGAACGCGTGGTGCGCCTGCTCGTCGCCGAATGGACGGCGGTGCCTGGTCGCGACATCGGCCAGCGCGGTGAACTGTACCCGGACCGGTGCGGCGATCCCGCGCTGGTGGCTGCATCGGCGCACGAGACCGCGCTGTCGGTCCTTGAAGCGTTGCCCGGCCTGCGCGAGGCCCTGGAGGCCGACGTGCAGGCGGCCCTGGACGGCGACCCCGCGGCGCGGTCGAGGGCCGAGATCATCTTGTGCTATCCGGGCTTCTACGCCATCGCCACCCATCGCCTGGCGCACGTGCTGTGGCTGGCCGGGGCGCCGCTGGTGGCGCGGATGATGACGGAACACGCCCACCACCGAACGGGCATCGACCTGCACCCGGGCGCCAGGATCGGGCCGGCCCTGTTCATCGACCACGGCACGGGCGTCGTCGTCGGCGAAACGGCGGTGCTCGGCGCACGCTGCAGGCTGTATCAGGGCGTGACGCTCGGGGCCCGGTCGATTCCGAAGGGCGACGCGATGCGCACGCGCAAGCGGCACCCGACCCTGGAGGACGAGGTCACGATCTACGCCAACGCCACGATCCTGGGCGGCGATGTTGTCATCGGCAAGGGCGCGATCGTCGGCGGCAACACCTGGGTGACCAGTTCCGTGCCGGCGGGCGCCCGGATGCGCATCGACGTGGCCGCGCGCGTCGCAGAAGCCGTGGTCATGGTGCCCGACGGCGCCCAACCGGAATAGGTCACGCCTTCTTGGCCTTCGCCTTCTTCTCGACCTTGGGCGCGAGGCGGGCAGTGTGGTCCAGCGCGCCCTTGACCAGGTGCCGGAGTTCCGCGTCGCCGACCTGACCGGCCGCAATCTGGACGTAGTCCTTCCACGGACGGCCAGCCATCGGCTCGAACACCCGCACGACGCCGCCTTGGGCCAGCGCGGCGGCGCGATCCGTGCCCACGCGGGCAATCAGCGTTTGCTCGAACGTGCCGAAGAACAGGTTGCCGTTGACGAACGCGCAAGGGTGCCCAAACATCTGTCCGCGCACGGCGCGCGGATCGACCGGCACGTTGGCCTCGTACCACGTCACGGTCGACGCGTCTGGTTTCTTCATGGTTTCACGGGGTAAGGGACTGGAAAACAATAAGTCGATCACTCTCACATCAGGACGGAGCCGCGAGTCGGACCTTTGGTCCGCGAGCTGGCGACCCACGGAGCAAGCAAACGGGCCGTAGAAATGATTGAGTAAATCATTTCCTGGCCCTAAAGAACGCGGCGCCCCTGCGGCTCGGCGATTGTGGCCGCTGTCCGCCGCGGGCGCAAGGCGCCCGATTGGGATCACCGGCCGGCCCCGCATTGGACCCATCGCAGGACCTGACGGGGCCCATCCGCGACCCGCTGCGCCACGGCAAGGCGCGACAGCTTTGCTGTTTTCGCGTGCTTGCGCGCAGCCCGCCGCTCGGGCGCGAGCGAGCGGTGGCAGCGAGCGGTTTCTGCGCGCGGGCATGTAGAAATGCGGTCGAGTATGTGGGTGGCCGATCTTGCTGAAGGGTGTTGATTTGTCGTTGCAATCACTTGCGCCGCTGTCGCAACCGCTGGCGCACATTGTGCGAGCGTGTCTTTTCCAGCAGGCGACCACTGCAAGATTGCAACCCATGTCCAACCACCGCGCCGGCAAATGTGTGTGAATTCGAGCAATCATGAATCACCCACACACACACACCTTCGCACGGCGTGCGCGATGCTCTTAGGCGTGCCGCGGCCGTGTCCGCGGTCGCGACCTGTGGAATGCGCCATGTTGATCTGCACCTGGCCGTACGCGTGCTCGCGCTGAGCCTGATGTGCGGGTCGGTTGGCTGCGAAGTCACTTCCCCGCCCTCCACAGCAGCACGGGTTGCCGAAGCGGTCGAACCCCAGGCGGAGGCAGCGGGAGACGCACCGCGCGCCACTCGATCGGCCGTCGAGGTGCACGCCGCGGCGCCCGACAGCGGGTCGGCAGCCACCGATGTCCTGCCCGACACCGGCGCGCGTCAGGGGGCAACGGCGGAACGTCAGCGCCAGACGCAAGTTCTGAACTGCCGCCACCGCCAGATGCAGGCCCTGACCTCGAAAACGCGCCCGACCAGGACACCGCCGCTGCTGTCGACCAGCCGGGCTCGCCCGGCGTCGTGGAGGCCGTCGGCGCCGACGCTGCGGCAGCCGAGGTCCTGGACGGCGCGGACGCGGTCGAGGGCGCGGTACCACCCGATGACGTGGATTCGGCGGACGACACGATGCCTCTCGATGCCCTCGCCGAACCGGACACGGCGATGACTGACCTCGGCCCTGCCGTCGCGGATGTGCAACTGGCCGAAACGGACGCGAGCAGTGGAGCCGATGCCGGACCAGAATCAGGGCCAGACTCAGGGCCCGACGCAGGACCGGACGCAAAGCCACCCGTGGACACGACCGGCGCCAATGTGCCACCGCCGCCCAAGCTGGTGGTGGTGCCGAGCGCCGGCAAGGTGACCTGTGACGACGGCAACGCCTGCACGACCGACGACCGCGTGGTGGCGGGGGCGTGCATCGGCGTATGGAAGACCTGCAGCGACGGCAAGCCCTGCACTGTGGACGCCTGCCAGCCGGCGACCGGCAATTGCGCATTCGTGGCATCGACCGGTCCGTGCGAAGACGGCAATGCGTGCACCGTGGGCGATAGCTGCACCAAAGCTGGCAGTTGTGCGTCCGGCAAGGCCCTGGCCTGCGACGACGGGCTGCCATGCAGCGTCGACGCCTGCAACCCGAAAACCGGCTGCACGCACGTGATCGCCAAGACAGGCAGCGCGTGCGGCAGCGATTCCTGGTGCTTGGCCAACGGGGCGTGCGTGCTCAAGATTTCGTGCATGGGTATGCCGGTGCTCTGCGACGACGGCGAGTCGTGCACCGTCGACTGGTGCGAGGGCCTGACCGGCTGCATGCACATGCCGGCCGACGACAACGACCACTGCGACGACGGCGACCCGTGCACGCCGATGCCGACCGACAAGTGCAAGTCGGGCAAGTGCACCAACATCAAGAACGTGTGCGGCTGTCAGGCCGACGCCGACTGCGCCCAGATGGACGATGGCAACCTGTGCAACGGGGTCCAGGCGTGTCTACCTTCGGCGGATGGATCGCTGCGCTGCCAGCCCAAGCCGGCGTCAGCAGTGGTGTGTGCGGCGCTGCCAGCGGCAAGTTGCAAGGTTGCGAGTTGCGACCCATCCACGGGACAGTGCTTGGCCCTGCCGAAAACCGACGGGGTGTGGTGCGACGACGGCGACGCCTGTTCGGTGTCCTCGACCTGCGAAGACGGCGCGTGCAAGGCCGGCCAGAATCTGCAGTGTCCCGCGTTGGGCGGTTGCAGCGCCCCGACCTGCGACAGCGCCGTCGGCTGCCAGCAAGCGCTGGGCTGCGACTGCGCCAAGTGCGACGACGGCGACCCGTGCACCATCGACACCTGCGCGGGATCGGGGTGCAGCTTCAAGCCGGTGCAGTGTCCGTCGCTCGGGCCATGCCTGGTCAGTGCGTGCAAAGGGACGGCCGGCGGCGGCTACCAGTGCGAGGCCACGGCCCTGGCCAGCGCCGCGCCCCTCGCCGTGGCTGTGGCCTGCTCGCCTTTCGACGCGCCCTCGGTGTGCGCGCCCGGGTACGTGTGCAAGGCGCCGGCCGACAACCCAGCCGCCGGCTGGTGCGCGCCGGTCGCCCAGGTGCCGTGCGACGACGGCCTGTCATGTACCGTGGACGACGTGTGCGACATGGGGGCGTGCCGGTCCGGGCCCGCCGCGACCTGCGATGACGACAATCCGTGCACCTTCGACGCATGTGGCGCCGCCGGCTGCACTTCGACGCCCATTCCATACTGCAAGGTGTGCGTGGACCAGACCTTTGAGACGGACTCGTGGAAACCGCAGTGGGCGATGTGGTCCGACACGCCCAGCCAGTTGAACTGGAAAGTGGACAAGAACGCCAGCGGCAACGGCACCGCGAACATCGCGTGGACGGGCGGCAAGGTGGGTGGTGAGGACGGGTCGATGGGCGCCTACCTGCAGGCGCGCCGGCTCTATGCGGACACCGGAACCCCGGCGACGCTCGAATTCAAGTACCGCGCCTCGTTCGGCTACGACAAGTGCGGCATCGACGACTTGGAGGTCGTGGTCAACGGACAGCTGCTGTGGCGGGCGTGCGTCTCGTCGCCCGGCGGTACTTTTGGGCCCTGGCAGCACGTCAAGATCGACCTCAGCCCAGTGGCCGGCGGCGGCTTCGACGTGGAATTCCGCGCCATCGCGGCAGCGAGCAACCAGGGTCAGGGCGCCATCGAACTGGACAAGGTGCGCATCGCCGGAGCCTGCGACACGGCATGCCTTGCCGCCCACGTCGATCCGACCGGCGATGCGCGCGAGGTGCCATCGTCGCCGATTCCGCACGGCTTCAAGCTGACCAGCACGGCGCCAGCGTACGCCACGTGGGCACCGACGGCCACCGGCGGCCAACTCGGCACCGGCGCGATGACCGTCAAATACGGCGGCGCCCCGCCTGGACTCGTGCCGGCCACGGCGACTTGGCGAATTCCGCAGGTGCGGCCGGTCGCGGGCTCGGTGCTGCAGTTCTCTGTGCGGGCGCTGCTGGTGGGCGATGTGGCCTGTGGTGGAGATGACCTCGTCGTGGCGGTCGCTGGCGTGCCAGTGGTCCAACTGTGCGGCGCGCAGCCGCAGTGGAAGAATATCAAGGTGGATTTGTCCGCGTGGGCGGGGCAGACGGTAGACGTCACGGTGTCGGCGATGACCGGGGCGACAGCGAAGTCGAGCGGCGTGTTCCAGGTCGACAACCTGACCGTGTCCGGCAGTTGCGCGTATGCGTGCCTGTTCGCCCAGTTCGAGTCGCCCACCGATGTGACCGGTTGGTGGACGGGCGTCACGCCAGGAGCGGCGCCGTGGGACCTGCAATCCGACGGTGCCGCGGTCGGCAATGGCACGATGGGGGTCGATCTTGGACCTGAGCTGCCCTTGGGCGCGGTGAGCGCGGTGGTTCCGGCCATGCAGTGGCGCTGGCCGATGCCGGTGGGTGGCGCGACCTTCGAGGTCCAGGCCAAGGTCACCGCCGACACCGCCACGTGCCCGCTGCCGATCTTCCGCGTTCGGCTGTCGCACCACAACGAGGGGCTGTCGCCGGCCGACCCCAAACTCGCGACCACCAGCAAATTGATGCACGACGTGTTGGAGTCGTGCGCACCATCCACTGGCTT
Organism: Deltaproteobacteria bacterium; assembly: GCA_016875335.1. Lineage (GTDB taxonomy): Bacteria > Myxococcota_A > UBA9042 > UBA9042 > UBA9042 > SXRM01. Next base: position 8,127 of record VGRO01000147.1, read on the forward strand.
CGTGCAGTATTCTGTCGAGATCGGCGACCCGGTGCGGGCGCGCAAGTTCACGCCGGTGTTCATCCTCAAGAAGCCGATGCTCGCCTCGAACGTCGGGGTGCGGGTCGACGAGTTGGTGATGCGCTGCAAATAGGGCCTGTCGCGGGCGCGCGGACCGGTTGTGCGACCTTGGCCGTGGGTTCGGCGTCCGGGTCTGGCCGCCCAAGGTATACAGAAGTGGCTGCAATTGCGCAGGCGGTGGTCCCTTGTCAAGCGCCACGCATTACCTGCGTTGCGCATGCCCGCACGTGCATGCAGTCTCGGCACAGGCTCGCGCCGTACTTCAACGGCCTGCCGGCGGCGGCCGAACTTGAGCGCTGCCGCAAGGCCCTGCAAGGCGCGGACGCAAGCCAAGAGGCCGCGCTGACCGCGCTGACCGCCGACACTCGCAGGGTGTACGCCGTCAAGGGCCGCATCGTCGACCTCATCGAGGAGTGCAACGCCGTGGCTCGCAACGCCTTTGACGGCAACGCAGCGATCATCGGGCAGTTCAACAAGGACTTGCTGTTGCGCGGCCGCCGAAAAGGTGGGGCGAATCCTGACGGCGAGGACGGCGGCCCGGCGCCCGTGTAGCCCTGACTCGCAAGCGTGCGGCCACCGGCATTGCCGCACATGGGTGCCCTGGAAACGCGCCACGTTGACCGCCCGCGCCGGATCCCAGCGCGAACTTCGCGCCTAAGGGCCCGGAAATGATTTACTCAATCATTTCTTGGGCCCGTTTGCTTGCTCCGTGGGTCGCCAGCTCGCGGACCAAAGGTCCGACTCGCGGCTCCGTCCTGATGTGAGAGTGATCGACTTATTGTTTTCCAGTCCCTAAGGTACTAGCCATGGGCAGCGCCAGGTTCACGCCGACGATGGGCCCGTGTCCTTCGGCCCACACCGCCAGCGCAGCTTCGTTCAGCAGCCGCAGGTTGGCGGCGCGCGCGGCCCGGTCCGCCGCGTGCGATGCCTACAGCCCGGCGACCATCACCCACGGCCGGTCCGCAGCCATCGCCTACTTGGCCTCAAAGAGCATCCCGACCGCGGCCTTGCTGGCAGGACCGATGCGCAGCCGATAGGTCGCGACGTCGAGCGAATACACCGCTTGGGCCCCGACCGCCGCGCAGGTCGCCTTGGTTGCGCCCGCCACCGCGTCGACGGCCTTGCCCGCCGAGTCGAACAACTGGAACGGCACCGCGGTGTCGATCACCAACAGGTACTGCTTCTTCGCCGGTGCCAGGAAGCGCACGGACCCGCCGTAGGTGCCGCTCGCGTCGGCCGGCAAGGTCACCGCGAACTTGGTGTGCGCCTTGCTGACGTCGGGCGGCAGCGCCGCGGCCTTGTCGTCGGTGGCCACCACCGCAGAGGCGGCCGAGCCTCCGAGGTGCTCGCAGGCCTCTTGCTCTGGGGTTTCGGCCTCGTGGGCACCGTGGTCGTCGGCGCAGGCAAGCACGTGCGTTGCGGCAAATACGGCTGAAAGGCAAGCAAGGACGTTCGGTATCTTCACAGGATGCTCCGTGGAATGGCACGCTGCGCTCCATGCGCACCGGCGGCTCGGGCGCGATGGTAGTGGATCGCGCTGGCGGACGGAAGTCTGGGCCCGCTGCCGACCACCCTGGCCCAGTGCGCGCTACCATGCACCGTCCAGGGCTGGGCGCATCCGAATTGGGTCTGCCCTGAGCCTTGCCCCTGCAATGCCGGTATGCTGCGGGGGAGCTTCGTCGCTGGGTGGATCGCCCAGCTCGCGACTGCTGCTCCGCCGACTCGCGGCTCCGTCCAAGGTTTGATCTCGGACTTCGGTTAGGGACTGGAAAATAATAAGTCGATCACTCTCACATCAGGACGGAGCCGCGAGTCGGACCTTTGGTCCGCGAGCTGGCGACCCACGGAGCAAGCAAACGGGCCCGAGAAATGATTGAGTAAGTCATTTCCTGGCCCTTACCATGTCTATCTCCGGCCCGCTTCCCACGCCGCGTGTTTGGCGTCCAGGCGCTGCCACTCGGCGTACGCCTCATCCTTGACGCGCACGGCCGCTTCGTACGCGGCGGTGGCCGCCTGCAGCCGCTGGAAATCGGCCGACACATCAGCATCCTGCAGAACGGCCTCCGCGGTGGCCACAGCCGCCTCGGCCTCTTCGATCTCCGCCTCGATGCCGGCCAGCCGCCGCTCTTCTGCGAACGTCAGCTTGGGCGCCGCATCACGCTTTGCCGTCGTCGGCTTGGGCGCAGCGCGGGAACTCGCCAGCTCTTGCTGCCGGGCCGCCCTCCGCCGCTCGGCCCGGTTGGCCTCGAAATCGCTGTAGTTTCCGGCGTGGAACGCGACCGTTCCGTCGCCCGGCAAGTGCAGGATTCCGGTGCAGATGCGGTCCAAGAAGGCGCGGTCGTGGCTGACGGTCAGCACGCAGCCCGGCCACGCGAGCAGGGCTTCTTCCAGCACTTCGAGGGTCTCAAAGTCCAGGTCGTTGGTCGGCTCGTCGAGCAGGAGCACGTTGCTGGGTTCCTGGAGCCGCCGCGCCAGCAGCAACCGGAACTTCTGACCGCCAGAGAGCGTGGCGGCCACCTGCCGCAAGTCCTGGGTGCGGAAAAGGAACTGTTCGAGGTAGCTGGCCACGTGCAGCTTGCGGTCGCCCAGCGTCACCCATTCGCCGCCGGTCGCCGAGGCGTTTTCCTGCAGCGTCCGCTGGGGATCCAGGCCCGTGCGCTGCTGGTCGATGGCGAGCATCGCCGTGTTGGCGCCGAGCGACAGCGCACCGCCGAGCGCCGGCAGTTGGCCTTGCAGCGTGCGCAAGAGCGTCGTCTTGCCCGCACCATTGGGGCCCACGATGCCGATGCGCTGCCCGCGCACCAGCGTCAGGTCGAACGAAGCGACCGCGATGTGGCCAGGTGTGCCCTTCGCGGGATCGGCGGCAAACCCCACGCGCAGCCCGCGGGCTTCGAGGATGGTCTTGCCCAGGCGCTGCGCCTCGCCGAAGTGGAAGGTGATGCCCTTGTCGACCTCCACGCGTTCGGCGACCAGCGCCTCGGCGGCGTCTTGGCGGGCCTTGGGCTTGCAGCTTCGCGCGGCGGGCGTGCGGCGCAGCCAGGCGAGCTCGCGGCGCAGGCGGTTCTGGCGGTTGGCCTCGGTGCGCTGGGCCAGGTCGGTCTCGGCCAGCCGAGCTTCGAGGTAGTCTTGAAACGTCCCGGCATAGCCGCGCAGTTGCCCGCCGCGCAGTTCGACGATGCGGTCCACCACCTGATTGAGAAAGTAGCGGTCGTGGGTGACCATCGCCAGCGCCCCCGGCTGGCCCTTCAGTTCAGCCTGCAGCCACGCGGTGGTGTCGGCGTCGAGGTGGTTGGTCGGCTCGTCGAGCAGCACGAGGTCGGCGTTTTGCAGCAGCACCGCCGCCAGCGCCGCCCGCCGCAGCGTGCCACCCGAGGCCCGCGCCACCGGCAGTGCGGGGTCGCGCAGCCCGAGACCCTTGAGCGCTTGCTCGGCGCGCAGGTGCCGCTCGTGGGGCTCCAGCTCTTCGCGGCACAGGGCAGCGCCGGCCAGCGCCACGTCCAGCAGCGTCCGAGCATCGCCGACCGCCGGTTCCTGCGGCAGCCACGCGACCGTGGCGTGTTGGCGCAGGCGCAGTTCGCCCGCGTCGAGCGACTCGCGGCCAGCCAGGATCTGGAGCAGCGTGGACTTGCCGCAGCCGTTCTTGCCGACGAGCCCGATTTTTTCGCCGCGCGCCACGTGCAGTTCTGCGCCGTCCAGGGTCACCGTGGCGCCGAAGGACTTGCGCAGGTTCAGGGCGGCGAGGAGCGGCATGGACACCCTGTGCGCAGCGCCGGGCGGGCCCTCGGGGTGGCGCACGCATCGACCCATGCTCCAGGCCGCGGTTCCCCGCTGGGCGGCCGCGGCCTACGGAATGGAGAACAAGAAGTCGATCACGCTCCCATCAAGATGGAGCCGCGCGTAGGACCCTTGTTCCGCGAGCTGGCGACACACCGAGCAAGCAAACGAGCGCAAGGAATGACTGAGCAGTTCACGTCCGGGGCCCTACCGCACGAACACCGCGAAATCCACCTGCAGCGTCGCCGACTCCGGCCCGCACTTGTTGCTCCACACCGAGTTGCCGCAGCCGTTGTCGTTGACGAAGTTGTCGCCAAAGCCCATCGGTCCCGGGTGGTAGCCAAAGCAGGGCTGCGCCTCGTAGGTCAAGGGATAGTTGCTCTGCGTCGGGATGATGTGGCGACCGCCGTAGCCGCCCTGCACGTTGTGGCCGTTGCATTCGATGACGCCGCAAATCGGGCTGAAATCGGTGCCGAGGCGCACGGTATTGACCGCGTTGGTCGGGCCCTTGCCGGTCGAGTTGACGATGAGCGGCAAGCCGTTGTCGATGAACACGTCGCCAGCGTTGCGGGTGTAGGTGCCCGGCTTGCTGATGTTACCCGAGGTATCGACCTTGCCGGTGGAGAGCTGCGTGTTGGCCGGCAGCGCCAGCCAGTCGGCCATGGTCTTGCCCTGTTGGTTGGCAGTGACGGTCATGCGCGCCCACGCCGCCGGCTGGCTCCACTCCACGCCCTCCTTGTGGGCCCAGATCAGGACCTCGCCGGCCTTGACGCCTGCGTAGGCGGGGCTCTTGAAGTCGTTTTGCAGCGCGCTGCCGGCCGCGCCGTAGAACTTGTCGCCCTTGAGCCAGAAATCGGTGTCGCTGTAGCTGCGCATCGCGCCGTCGTTGGTGTCGAGGTTGAACACCAGCGTCCAGCCGCCGCCAGAGGTGGTCATGTCGCAGTACGTCTCGAAGGGTTGGCCCGCGCCGATGCCGTCCGGGTCGAGCCAATACAGGCCCGATTTGCTGGCCGGCGCAAACGACAGGATTTGCTTGCAACTCAGGCCCGGGCTCTCCTTGAGGCCGGGCACGGTCAGCGCCAACGGGAAGAACGCCGCCCCGTTGCACACATACATCGCGCTGTCCTTCTTGTTGGCGTACATGTAGCCAAAGCGGTTGGAGTCGCAGGTCACCGGGTGGGTGTCGAACACGCCCAACTGCAGGCCGCCATCGACCAACAGGTCGCCCTTGACCCGCACCTTTTTGCTCGACAACGTCTGGATGCCGATGGCCCAGTTGAAGCTCCCGTCATTGACAAAGGGCGGGGTCCCAGGCGGCACCGGGATGGCCGCAGTGTCCTTGACCACCAGCGACCAGGTGCCCTTGATGTTCTTGCCGAGCCAGTCGGCGTCGAGGTTGCCGGCCTCGATCTTGTCGGTGTCGTTGTACTTGGCCGAGAAACTGGTACCCGCCTTGCTGCCCTTGTACAGCAGGTACGGGGTGGACTGGCCGGGGCCGTAGAGCTCGATGAGGAGCTTGCTCACGTCCGAATTGCTGACCGAGATCTCGACCCACATCTTCTGGGCCACGCCAATGTCCGGAAAAGCGATGTTGTCCGGCGATCCGGCCGACACACCGTCCTTGATCGGCACGTCCTTGGTGCCCGCGACCTTGTCCACGAACTGGTTCCACAACAAATCGTTGGAGATTTCGTTGAGCAGGTCGGGAGCGATGCCGCCCTGGCCGCAGTCCAGGCTGCCGTCGGCCTTGATCCCCTTGACGAAAAGGTTGGTGCCGCACGCGCTGCCGACCTTGGCGAGCACCGGCGCATCTTTGAGGTCGCCGTATGCGCCGGTCTTGGCGACATCGGCGAGCGCGGCGGTCTTGGCGTACACGCCGAGGTCGGCGGCCTTGGCGTAGGGCGACAGGTCCGGCGTGTCCTTGAGGTCGGCGTAGCTGCCCGATTGGGCGATTTTGGACAGTTCCGAGGCCTTGGCGTAGGGCTGCAAAATGGCGGGGTCGAGGTGGCCGCCCTTGATGCAGCCGGAGCAATCGACGGCCTCCGCCACCGCGGCCCGCAACGCGAACGGCGAGCCCGAAATCGGCCGGCGCGGCAGTTCGGCATCGCTGCCAATCTGCAGGCCGATCCAGGCCGCGGGCAGGCTCAGCGCTGCCGCCGCGATGGGCGTCTTGGTGCCCAGCAGTTGGCTGAACTGGCCGCCCTTGACCGCCAGCGTCACGCCCGACTCGCTCCACACCGCGGTGCCGCCGGTTTCGGCCGCGTAGATGCCGATGGTCGCCATGTAGTTGCCGTCCGAGACCGGGCCGCCGCCGCCCGAAAGCAGCACGCCCTCGATGGAGGCGGTAGCGGGGACGGCTGCCCAGGCCGGGCTGGTCAACGCCAACGAGGCCAGGGCGCAAAGCGCAAGGCGAGCACACCGAGAGAGGACCATGGCGACCTCCAAATGGCACAGGGCTGCGGCGGCGCGCGCGGTCGGTCTGCCGGGCTGCGCGACGCGAAAGGGGCAAGCGGCGCGGGCGCGGGCCCGGCGGGCGGATGCCGGGGTGCACGGTGAACTGAAAATCAGGCGAAGTCAAGGGAGACGAGCGCATTCCCGCCGGGTTCCCCTTGGCACTGGGGCCAAGAACCGCGTACGCTTGCCACCTTGCCGCGGAGGCTCCCATGCGCGCCCTGCCCTCGATCCGAATTGCCTTGCTGCTGGCCCTGGCGTCGGCGTGCGCTGGCGAACCCGCGCCTGCGGGTGCGACTGGCGCAGCACCCCTTCCAGATGCCTTCGCATTTGGCGACGCCCTCGCGGACGCAAAAGGAGCCGCGGACGCTCAGAGCGAGACGGCGACGCCGGGCGATGCCACCGCCGAAGCGGCCGGCGACGCTGCGACCGAAAGCGACGCCCTGGCAGACTCGGCGACCGACGCGGCGACCGCATCCACCCAGGACGCCGTCCCCCGAAGGCGAGGCGACCGACGG
>VGRO01000148.1 GCA_016875335.1 Deltaproteobacteria bacterium
TAGTAGGCGAAACCGATTGAGGAATTGTTGTGGCATCACGGCACGTATCCCGGTGCGAATTGGGGGTTTCGCCTACTAGGAGGCCGACTTTCGCGATTCTTCGACAAACGCGAGCCGCAGATCGTGCAGCACGCGGTCGAGCAGCGCCGCTTCGCTGCCGTTGAGGTTGCCGTGGGTCTTGTCGCGCAGCATGGTCAGGATGTCCACGGTCTGCCGCGCCATTTCCAGATTGGTTTGACCGCCCTGCCCGGTCGGGTCGGGGACGCGGCCCAGATGGACCATCGCGGTGCCGGCCAGCGACAGCACGAACGTCTCGAAGTCGATCTTCACCTTGCGCCTCGCGCACCGCGCCGTGGGTGCGGCCAGAAGGTAGCCCCGCCGAGCCCGCGCGCCAGTTTCGGCTCTGCGGCGCGCAGAGCGGGAATGTCGCGGGCGACAACCGTGTTGTCAAGCGACCCGGAACTGTACCCGGAGGCAAAGCTCCACTAGCATGCACACCGCACCGCGCAGCACCACGCCGTTCGCGCGCAGTTCGTCGGACCGCACGACCCCTGAAAACAACCCTATTTTCGGCGCCTCGGCTGCGGCCCACGCGCCCCGAAGCGCACTGCGAGGGCGCCCCATGGCCGCGCGCGAACCGATTCTCAAGGACACGCTCGAGCAGTACCTGGTCGAGGTCAACCGCTATCCGCTGCTGACCCGCGATCAGGAGTATGCGCTGGCCAAACGCTTCCAGGAGACCGGCGACCCCGACGCCGCCCGCGCGCTGGTCACCGCCAACCTGCGCTTCGTGGTCAAGATCGCCTACCAGTTCCAGCACTACGACATTCGCATCACCGATCTTGTGCAAGAGGGCAACATCGGCCTGATGAAGGCGGTGCGCAAATTCAAGCCCGACCGCGGTTACCGGCTGATTTCCTACGCGGTTTGGTGGATCAAGGCCTACATCCAGAACTACATCATCAACTCATGGTCGCTGGTCAAGGTGGGCCCGATATCGCAGCAGCGGCGGGTGCTCTTCGGCAAGCGTGGCATCCCCGATCTGGAGGACGACGAGGAATTGGCGGCCGAGACCAAGCGTTTGGCGGCCGAAGGCGTCGCCAAGGGCGAAGACACCGAGGTCGAAGTCGAGGTGGTGGTCGAGGACGGCGCCGCCGATGACGACGAGACCTTCCTCATCGCGGCCGAGGCCGTCCGCGAGACCAACCGCGCCGCCCGTGGACCGCGCACCCCGCGCGAGTCCGAGGTCGAGGAATGGCGCCGCGCCGCCCACGCAGCCCGCCACGACCTGAATCTGGACGCCAACATCAGCGACGAAGGCCGCATGACGCTGGGCGAGACCATGGCATCGCCGGGCCCGAGCACCGAGGACCAATACGCCAGCGCCGAGGTGTCGTCGATCGTGGCCGAGCGCCTCGCCGAGTTGCACAGCCAGCTCAACGACAAGGAAATCGCGATCCTCAACAAGCGTCTGCTCGCCGATCAGGAGGTGACGCTGCAGGACATCGGCGAGGAATTCGGGATTTCGCGCGAGCGCGTCCGCCAAATCGAGAACAACCTCAAGAAGAAGATCGCCAAAGCCCTGGAAGGACTGCACCCGATCGGCCTGTTGCCGGGGCCCGAGTCCCCGTAGCCCAGCGAGGGGCCGCGCAGCCGCCGGCCGCCTCCTTGCGCCGCCCCTGAAATCGCCACCCGCAACCGCTTTTGGACATTTGACCGCGGCGGTGCGGGCGCGCTACCTTGTGCAGTTCGCCGCGCACACGCGAGCGCAGCGGCGCGCATTTGGGTTGGGATGGCAATTTCGAGAAATTACGCACGTTTCACCACCGCGGGCCGACGCGCGGTCCCAACCGTTGTTGGCGCCGTCGCCCTGACGCTGACGGCCGCGTGCGGCAACACGCCGGTCGCTGCGACACCCGACGCGGCATCGAAGGCCGACGCAAAAGCCGAAGTCAGCCACGACGTGCCCGCCCTGCTCGACGGCCAGGTGTGCGTGCCGGGCGCCACCGACGGCTGCTACAGCGAGAGCCAGGTCAAGCAGTGCGCCCCCGACGGTTCGGGCTGGCAGATCATCAGCTGTCGCGACAACGCGGGGCTGCTGACCACCTGCACCGAACCGGGCATCTGCGCCGTGTGCATCCCGGGCAATTTCGGCTGCGACCCCAAGAACAGCGTGCAGACCCTGGTGTGCGACAAGAAAGGCCAATGGGAAGCCGGGGAAACCTGCGATGTCAACCAGGGCAAGGTCTGCATCGGCGGCCAGTGTCAGAAGTCATGTGAGTTCAACAAGAAGGCCAAGACCTACGCCGGCTGCGCGTTCTGGGCCGCCGACCTCGACAACGCGTTCGTGCCCGGCGGCACCCGGTCGTACTACGACGCCGCCAACGCGCAATACGCGATCGTCATCGCCAACGCCTCGGACAAGCTCTTGTCGGGGGTGACCATCGCCACCAACCTCGGCGTCCAAAAGGAAGACAGCAAGGCCGATCTGCTCGACTACTCGCCGCTGCAGCCGGGCGAGCTGCGCGTTTTCAACTTGCCCCCGCGCAATATCGACGCGACCACCCAGGAACCGTTGGCGTGGCGGGTGACCTCAACGGCACCGGTCGCCGCCTATCAGTTCAACCCGCTGGAAAACGTCAACGTGTACAGCAACGACGCGTCGCTGCTGCTGCCGGACGAGGTGCTGGGCAGGTACTACATCGTGATGTCGCGTGAGCAGTCGTTCACGATCCTGCGCGGTTTCGTGACCATCGTCGGCACCAAGCCGGGCAAGACCAAGGTCACCATCACCTTTGGCCCACATGTCCGCAAGACCCTGCCCGGCACCGTCAAGAAAGCGGCCGCCGATGGCAAGGTGACCGAGACGCCCATCAAGTCGTATGTCTCCAAAGAGGCGGCGACTTTCGAGGTGGAAGAGCACGAGGTGCTCAACATCGAAACGGACTCGGTGGGCTCGGACCTGACCGGCACCGTCGTGCAAGCCAGCCAACAGGTCGCGGTATTCGCGGGCAGCGAGGCGGCCAACGCGCCCAACACCAACCACTGCAACGTCGACAAGTGCAGCGACAGCCAGATCGCCAAGGGCGACAAGTGCGGCGTGTGCGCGTGGGACGGCAAGACCACCTGCAACAACAACGAGCACTGCCAGCAGTTCATCACCTGCTGCGCCGACCACTTGGAGATGCAGCAGTTTCCGGTCAAGGCCTGGGGGTCGCACTACGTGGCCGTCAAGCTCAAGCCGCGCGGGCAGGAGGCGGATTCGTGGCGGATCCTGGCCGCCAAGGACGGCACCAAGGTTGCGTTGGTTCCTCCGCAAAAAGACCCATACACCGGCAAGCCTATCAACATCCCGGTGCTCGATTCGGGCGAATGGTTCGACTTTGAGGCCGGCAAGGGCATGGGCGACGGCAACAACACCGACGGTGGCGTGTTCGAAATCATCGCCAAGGACGCCGATGGCAAGCCTGCGCCGATCGCGGTCGGCCACTTCATGCAATCCCAGGACTCGCCCGGCCCGGGCGCGCAGCAGGGCGATGCCGGCACGGGCGACCCGGCGTACCTGCTGGCGATTCCCATCGAGCAGTGGCGCAGCGACTACGTGTTCCTGACGCCACAGAAGTACAACTCGAACTGGATCTCCATTGCCGCACCGATCCACCGCAGTTGCTCGCTGACCAGCGGCAACCCGCGCAAAGAGTGCACGACCGACGAAGAGTGCGCATCGACCACCAAGCCTGTGCAGGCCGGCAGTTGCGCAGACGACGTGCAGGTGCTTTTCGACGGCGCGCCGATCGCCCCCGACGCCTGGAAGCCGGTGAGCAAGAACTACAAGTTCACCTGGGCTTTCGTCACGGCCGGCGTGCACAGCGTGCGGACCGTCGAAACGTCGACCGCCGAAGGCATGCCCTACAAGCCGCTGGTCGCGGTGGATGCCTACGGCTTTGACCAGTACGTGTCCTACGGCTATCCGGCCGGCCTGGACCTCAAGGACCTGACCCTGTTCACGGAGCCCGGCGAATAGCCGGCACGGAGGCAGCATGTTCGCCCGCAATCGCGCTCGTTCCTGGTGGGCCCTGGTCGCCGCAGTCGCGCTGCTTGCGCGCTGTTCCGAAGAAACGCCTGCGCCAGCGCAACCGGCCGCCAAGGCCGACGCGATCGTGGCCAACGACGGGTCGGGCGCAGCAAAAACCGACGCGACCGCGCCGACAGAAGACGCGGCACCGGCGGCCGACACGGCACCCGCGGCGCCGAGCAAACTCAAGCTCACCAGCGTCGAACCGGCGCAGTCGAGCACCTCGGGCGGGGACACCGTGATGATCTACGGTGACGGGTTCGCCTCGGACATCGGCGTGCTGTTCGGCGGAACACCGGTGCCGGCCGACAACGTGTTCGTGGTCGACGCCAAGACGCTGTCGGTGCAGACGCCGCCGCACGAGGCGGGGCTGGTAGACGTCGCCGTGGTCATCCCCGGCGATCCGCCGATCTCGGCTGAGCTTGCCGACGCCCTTCTGTACTTCAACGACCTGGTCGTCACCAAGGTCGAACCCAAAGAGGGGCCGGTGGCGGGCGGCACGCCCATCGCGATCACCGGCACTGGGTTTTCGGGCAACACCCAGGTGCTCATCGGCGGCAAGCCGGCGATCGGCGTCCAGGTGGTGTCCGACGATCAGGTCATCTGCACCACCCCGCCGGGAGCGTTCGGCGCGGTGCCGGTGCACGTCATCAACCAGCGCGGCGCAGGGCTGCTCAAGAACGGCTTCTTCTACACGGCGCCGCCCGTCGTGGTGGGGGTCGCCCCGGGCGCCGGCCCTTCCGCGGGCGGCACCACCGTCACGGTCACCGGCGTCGGCCTGGGCAAGGACACCGAGATCCGCTTCGGCGCGGCGCAGGGCGCGGTGACCGAGGTCGCCAAAGGATGGCTCAAGGTGGTGACGCCCCCCGGCCAGGGCGTGGTCGACGTGTCGGCGCAAGGCAAGTACGGCACGACCGTGCTGCCGGCCGCCTATGTGTACACCGACGACAAGGGTCAGGCGGGGACCAAGATTCTGTCGGTTTCGCCGAAGTCGGGACCGGTAGGCGGCGGCAACTCGATCGCCGTGGTGGCGACCGGCCTGGTCTCGACCAGCGACACGACGCTGCTCATCGGCAACAAGAGCGCCAAGATCGTCTCGGTGGTCGCAAAGGACCATGTGGTGCAGGCCATCGTGCCCAAGGGCGCCGCGGCGGGCATGGTGGACTTGACGCTGTTGACCAGCAAGGGCAGCGACAGCCTCAAGGGTGGCTATGCCTACTCTGACGCCCTGTCGATCGCCAGCATCGCGCCGTCATCCGGGCCGCCCGACGGCAATACCAAGGTCGTGGTCAAAGGCACCGGCTTCTCCAAGGGCAGCATCACGCTCAAGATCGGTGCGCTGCCGGCGTCGAACGTGGTCGTGGTGGGCGACACCGAAATCCAGGCGATCACGCCGCCCGGCAGCCCTGGCTATGTGGATGTTGCCGTCAGCAACGGCCAGGACAATGCTGTGATCAAGGGTGGTTACGCCTACACCGGCAAGGAACTCAAGCTCTTTGTGCCGTACCCGAACACGGGCGCGCAGGCCGGCGGCACCTACGTGCACGTGCACGGCAACGGCTTTGGCCCGAGCATGGAGGTGCGCTTTGGCGGCAACCTCGCCACCCACTTCACGTTCGTCGACAGCGGCCACGTCACCTGCAAGACCCCGCCCGGCAAGGTCGGGGCGGTCGACGTCGAGGTCGCGCTCAACGGCCAGAAGTCCACGCTCAAGAACGGCTTTACCTACTTCAACCCAGCCAACGCCTACGGCGGCACCTGGGGCGCAGACATCGACGGTTCGCTCAACGTCACGGTGCTCGACGCCAGCAATGGCGACCCGGTCGCCGACGCCTTCACGATGTTGTGGACCAGTCCCGCCACGCCGTACCAGGGCTATACCAACGCCGCCGGCCAGATCACATTCTCGGGCGACGACGTGTACGGCAAACAGATGGTGTCAGCCAGCAAGACCGGCTACGAGTCAGCGAGCGTGGTGCTTTTCGACGCCACCAACGTCACGCTGTTGATGACGCCGATTCCGCCGCCCAGCCCCGGCAGCCCGCCGCCGCCGCCGCCGGTGCCGAGCGTGTCGGGCAAGGTCATCGGCCTGGACAAGTACGTGTTCGTGCCCGTGGGATCGTGCAACGACGCCCTGAACAAGGGCCAGGCGCCAGGCGGCCAGTGCCTGACCTGCTTTGCCGACAGCGACTGCGGCGGCGGCATGCAGTGCGTCGACTTGGGCAGCGGCAATGGCAAGCGCTGCGTCAAGTCGTGCGCAGAAAGTTGCGGCGGCACCTTCAAGTGCTACGCCTACGGCGAAAAGGCCGTGTGCGCACCGGCGGCCGGCGAGGTCACCTCGGTGTGCTACCACAGCAAGCAGACCATCTTGAGCCGCGACAACTGGCCGCCCGAGGGCAACGGCTTCGAGGCCAGCGCCAAGACCGGCTACAAGTACAAGATCACCACCGCGTACGGTGAGATGGCCATCGTGTGCTTTGGCGGCTACAAGGTGCAGGGCGCGCTGCTCGTGGCCACCGACGCCAACTCCATGCAGAAGTTCACGCCGACGGTCATGGGCGTCAAGCGCCACCTGATGGTCGTGCCCAAAGAAAAGTATGAGACCGTGGACGTGCAACTGACGGTCCCGCTGACCGCCAAGGCCAACGTGCGCCTCGACGTGCCGCAGAAATGGCCGATGGCGCCCAAGCCCAACGTGCAGTCGTTCCTGGTCACGGCCGGTTGGGCGCACCTGGTCTTCGGCGGCGACGGCGTCATCCGCATGCCCGGCTTGGACCAGAAGAACCTCGCACCGTTCGAGGAGGCCGACGCCGACAAGTTGGAGATCGAGCGGCTGCCGTCGGCGCTGGCCGGCGACATCCACGACGCGCGCCTGTCGATCCTGGCGCTCAACGTGCAGATCGACCAGAACCTGATGACCGGCGACAACACCCAGGTGCCGGTGTCGATCACGGTCAAGAACGATCTCAAGGACTTCGGAAACGACGCGATGGTCCGCAAGCTCGGCACCGGCGACTTCGAGGTGCTGCCGACCGGCGTGCCCAAGAACGTCCACGGCCTGTGGGGCACCGGCGCCTCCAACCTGTACGCCGTCGGCGCCCAGGGGACGTTGGTGCACTGGAATGGCGGCGGCTGGACCGTCCAGAAGGCGCTCGGCGACGGCAAGGCGGACCTCAAGGGCGTGCACGGCGCCGACGCCAACCACGTGTGGGCCGTTGGCTGGGGTGGCGTCGCTGGCGCCTTCAACGGCACGGGCTGGAAAGAACTGCCGGCGCTGTCGGGCATCGCCAACTTCAACGGCGTGTTTGGCGCACCGCTGGCTTCGGCCCCCGATGGTCACGACGTGTGGATTGCCGCGGCCCAGGGCATCTACCGGGTCGCCGACGTCAACGGCAAGGTCGGGGTGACCAAGTACAACCCGTCCCCGGGCGGCAATTTCCTGGGCATCCACGGCAGCGACGCCACCCACGTGTGGGCGGTCGGCATGTACGGCTCGCTGGCGTTCTGGGACGGCAACGTGTGGAAGACCCAGACGAGCGGCACCTCGATTGCCTTGCGCTCGGTGTGGGCGGCAAGCGATAGCCTGGTCTTCGCGGTCGGCGAGAAGGGACAGATCTTGCGCTTTGACGGCAAGGCGTGGAAAGCGATGCAGAGCCCGACGCTGAACACCCTGTACAGCGTGTGGGGCAGCGCGGCCGACGACGTGTGGGCCAGCGGCAACAAGGGCACGCTTTTGCACTACGACGGCAAGAAGTGGGCGCAGGCGCAGCTTGGGTCGGTGGACAAGACGCTCAGCGCGGTGTGGGCGAGCGGCAAGGGCGATGTGTTCGCGCTCGGCGAGCAGGAACTGGTCCTGGGCCCGATCCTGTACGCGCCGCTTGCCACCGTGCCCAAGGAGGGCCAGATCCTGGTCGGCAACACGCTCAAATGGACGGTGGACCCGCAGACAGTCGAACCGCACTTCAACTACGTCACCATCGGCATCCCGGGCATGGGACCCGACACGCCGGTGTGGAACATCATGACCAAGGGGTCGCTGAGCGAGGTCGAACTGCCCGATTTCCCAGCTATCCAGGGCACGCCTGGCATCCCGAAGGGCAAGCAACTGCGCCTGACGATCATCCGCGGCTACAAGGAAGGCTTCGACATCGACCACTACGACAACAAGGACCTGAACACGCTGTCGTGGCGGTCTTGGTCGCTGCATACGTTCATGTTCGTTCGCCAGTAGGTGGCGGCCGGCCCGGACCGGCCAACGGAACCCCATGATCTTCAATAGATACGCCTGGTTGAGCGCGGCCCTTGCGGTGGGCGCGGGTGCCTGCGACACCGAGGGCGGCGGCGCCAGCGATGCGGCCGCGGTCGCAGACGCGGGGGCCGGGGACTCCAGTGGCAAAATGGATGGGCTCCCGACGGACGGCGGGGCCAAAGACGGCGCGACGGGCGACGCCACGACTGCGGGCGATGCAACGGGCGACACCGCGCTTGGCAAGGCGACCTTGACCGCCCGGTCGCTGCAATATGGGGCCGACCTGCACGGCGTGTGGGGCCCGAGCGCGGACGATGTGTGGATGGTCGGCGACAAGGGCACGCTGCTGCACTGGAACGGTAAGGTCCTGGTCGCGCGCAACGCCTCAACGACCAAGGATCTTTTCGGCGTGGGCGGGACCGGTGCCAGCGATGTCTGGCTGGTGGGTCAAGACGGCGTGGCGCTGCACTGGAACGGGGTCTCGCTGGTCGAAGATTCACCGACGGACACCAAGGTGACGCTTCGCGCGGTGGCCGCCGCCGGGGGCATCGTCTATGCGGTCGGCGACACCGGCACCATCTACTTGCGCGACCAGACCGGTTGGAAGTTGCAGAGCAGCAAGGCCTCGTTCCACCTGTACGGCATCGCCGCCGCGGGTGTGGGCCAGGTGTGGGCGGTCGGCGAGCAGGGTCAGGCCGTCAAGTTGGCGGGCGGCACCTGGTCGGTGACGTCGCTGCCCAAGGCCAACAAGCACTTGCGGGCCGTGGCCACCTCGCCCACCGGCAAGTTTTTCGCGGTCGGCGACGGCAGCTATCTGGCCGGCACCAACGCGGGAACCTGGGAGGTCACGCTGGCCAACGACCCGCAAAGCCGCGATTTGCGCGGCGTTTGGGCCAGCACCGACAGCGAGGCCTGGGCCATCGGCAGCAACGGGGCACTGCTGCACCTGTCGGGCAAGAAGTGGCAAATGGACGAGATCGCCGGAACCTACATGAAGCTCAAGCACTTCGAGGCGATGTGGGGGCCGGTGTCGAAATCGGCCGGGACGGACGCCTTTGCCGTCGGCGCCGCGGGCGCTGGCGTGCGCTTCGACGCTGCGACGGGCAAGTGGCAGGACTTTCGCGCCGAGACCGCCGCCGACTTGCGGCAGATTGTGGCGCTGCCCGACGGGTCGGTGGTCGCGTGTGGCACGGCCGGCACGGTGATCAAGGCGGCCGACGTCGCCGCCCCTTTCTACGACCTTGCTGCGCCGATCACCGGCACCGACATCCTGGATTGCGCGGTAGCCGGCACCGATCTGTGGATTGCAGGCGCATCGGGCCTGGTCGGCAAGCTGGGCAGCGCAGGCTGGAGCGTGGAGACGTTGGCGAGCCCGGCCGACGTGCGCGGCATCGCCGAGGTCGCCGGCTCCGTGCTTGCGGTCGGCGCCGACGGCAAGGCGTGGGCGCGCGGCAGCGCCGGTTGGGCCCCGGAAGCCACCGGGTCGCAGTTGCCATTGGCCAGCATTGCGGCCTCCGGCGGCAAGGCCTTCGCCGTGGGCGCCGTAGGCACGGTGCTCTTGCGCGACGGCGGTACGTGGAAGAAGGAACCCATCGCCGAGACGGCCGACCTGCACCGCGTCATCGCCTGGGGCGACGGCGAAGCGCTGGCGACAGGCGACGGCGGGGTGTTGTGGCTGCGCCAGGCGGGAAAGTGGGCCAAGGTCTTCGAGGCCCCGGGCCTGCCGCTCTACGGCGCGCTGCGCAAGGCGGATGGTACGCTGGTCGCCGTCGGCTGGGCGGGCAGCCTCGTCGTCGGCAAGCCGGGAGGCGCTTTCGTCAAGATCGACTCCAAGGCCGCCAACGTCCTGCGCGGCATCGCCGCAACCGCCAAGGGAGCGCTGGCGGTCGGCCTCAAAGGCGGCGTATTCGCCGTCGCGGATCAACTGCCATGAAGCACGCGAGCCTTTGGGGATGGGTCGCGGCGGTCGCCGCGGCGTGCGCAGAAGCGCCCACGACCACGACAGACACCGCTGCGGAGGTCGCCGCGGCCGATGCGTCCACGGGAACTGCGGACCTCGCGGCCGGTCTGGACGCGACTGCGCCAGCAGATGCGCCGCCAGCCGACGTTCAGTACCCGCCGCTGACCAAGGGCATCTGGACGCAGATCGCGGTGCCCGCCGCGCCCAACACCAGTCTGCACGGCGTGTGGACCGACGGCACCACCCGCGTGGTGCTGGCCGGCACCAACGGCAGCGTGCTGGTCAACGACGGCCTGGGCTGGAAGCTGGCGACCCAGGGCAAGTTCCCGACACTGAACGGCGTCGCCGGCGGCAAGGGCGCCGAACACACCTTCGCTGTGGGCGTCGGCGGTACGCTGATTGGTGCCAAGGGTCTTGAGGGCGCGCCTGGGCTGAACTGGGGCCCGCCCGGCGGCTGCACCAAGCCTCTCGATTGTGACGACAAGGACCCGTGCACCGCCGACAGTTGCGACGGCGGCGTGTGCGGCCACGAGCCGGCGGGAGGCGCAAAGTGCTGCGGCGGCGTGCACTTTGCCGACAGCTTTGACAAGGGCCTTGGCAACTGGACGGTCAGCGACCTCAAGCCGCCGCCGCAGGGCGGCATCGTGTGGAAGGCGGCGCAGATGACCGGAAAGGACGGCGGTGCGCGCGCGACCAGTCCGCCCAACGCCGCGTATTTTGGCCTGACCAACGTCCCCTGCGACGCCGGCAGCGGGTTTTGTGGCACGTTCGACAACGGCAACGTGGTGGGCGCGACGATGGCGTCGCCGTTCTTTGCGGTGCCCAAGGCGGGCAAGGTTGTCGCCCAGTTCCAATTGCTGCTCGACGTCGAGCAGGGCTACTACGACAAGCTCGAGGTCTGGGTCGTCACGCAGGCGGGCGGCAAGGAACTGGTCTGGGACAAGCAGAAGGTCGTCAACTCGGGCTCGACGGGCGGCAAATTCCAGCCGCAGGTCATCGACATCACCAAGTACCAGACCCAGACGGTGCGCCTCGAACTGACCTTCGACTCGCTGACCAAGAACAGCAACGCAGGCGAAGGCGTGTTCATCGACGATCTGGTGGTGGTGTCGGAGTGCGCCCCACCCGCGGCGAGCGCCAAGGCGTTGACGACCGGCACGCTGTTCGGGGTATGGGCCGCCGCCAACGACGACGCCTGGGCGGTGGGCGAGGCCGGCTTCACCGCGCACTGGGACGGTGCGTCGTGGACCCAGGTCTCGGGCGGCAAGGCCCGCGATGTGTGGGGCATGGGCGGAACGGGTGGCTCGGGCTACGCGGTCGGCGACCAGGGGTTCGCGGCCAGCATCGCCAAGGGCGCCTTCAAGGTCGGTTCCGCGGGCCTGCCCAAGACGCTCAAGGCCGTAGGCGTCGTCGAGGACGGCAAGGGCGGGGTCAAGGCGGCGCTGGCGGTCGGCAGCCAGGGTGCGGTGGCGTACCACGACGGCAGCAAGTGGACACCCGAATCGCCGCCGGAACTGGGCTTTGGCGAGTTGACCGGTGTGGCCGGCTTTGCCGACGGAACCTTCGCGGTGACCTCACAAAGCGGCCAGGTGTACCAGCGGTCGCCCGAGGGCAAATGGAATCTGGTGTCCTCGGTGGGCAAGCCCTTGACCGCGGTGGCGACGACCGGCGCGGACACGGCCTGGGCCGTGGGCAAGCTGGGCGCCCTGGCTGAAAAGCAGGGGCCGAGTTGGAAGGCGCAGAACCTGCCGGGCGGCGGCAACGCCAACGCCGTTTGGGCGGCGGATCACGACAACGCCATTGCGGTAGGCGACGGCGGCATGGCGTGGCGGCGCGCGGGCGCTGCGCCTTGGACCCAGATGTTCACGTCGACCAGCGTCAACCTGCACGGCGTGTGGGGGGCCAACCCGAACTCTGTATATGGCGTGGGTCTTTTGGCGACGATCGTACACTTCGACGGCACCGAATGGTCGAACATGACCGGCCCTGCCGGCGTGGACTGGCGCTGCGTGTGGGGCGCGAGCGACACCGACGTGTGGGCGGGCGGCAGCGGCGGAGCCATCGCCCACTGGGACGGCAAAGCCTGGACCTTGATGGTCGAGCCCGTGGCGGCCAACCTGCGCGCGGTCTGGGGCCTGTCGGGCAACGACCTGTGGGCGGTCGGCGAGGGCGGCTTCATCTACCACGGCAACGGCGCCGGCTGGCAGCGCACCGAAATCGAGCCCTACCAACCCGACCCGGAGCAGAAACCGTACAAGGTCACCAGCCATCTGCTGGCGGTGTGGGGCGCGGCCAGCGACGACGTGTGGGCGGCCGGCGAGCCCGACGACAAGAACCACGGCGTTCTGGTGCACTGGGACGGAAAGTCTTGGAAGTACACGACATTGCTCTACGATCTGCCGCGGACCGTCCGCAGCATCTGGGGCTGGTCGGCGAGCCGCATCTTGATGGCCGGCACCCAGGGGTCGGTCATCGCTTTCGACGGCAAGAAGGGTGAACTGGGGTTGATGGAAGTGCCGACGATCGCGACGCTTTTCTCGATCGCGCCCTACGGCAAGGACGTGCTCGTGGTCGGCGACATCGCCACCGTCTTGCGCTACAGCCCGCCGCCCGCCCCGCCCGAGGAACCCAAGAAGTAGCCGCGGCCACACCCCCAGGAAGGCAAGCGATGAAACCCACGCTCTCTTTCGGAGTCATGGCGCTGGCGGTGCTCGCCGGGTGCGCCGACTCGACCCAGCAGGGGTTTGTCGTACCGTCGGGCGCAGGCAACACCCTGGACATCTTTGGCGTAGGCGCCAATGGCAAGGACGGCGGCGGTCTTTTGGCCGATGGGTCGACCACGGCGGCCGACGGCACGGCCAACACCCCGGAAACCTTGGTCCTCGGCGATGCCACCGCGGGCAAGGGCGTGCTGGTGTTCGCCCATGACAAGGACGACTTCGGCGGCGCCTGCGACACGCTGTGCGCCCTGCTGATGAACCAGAACAACTTGCGCAAGATCGGCGTGCGCTATCTGGTCGAGGGCAAGCCCGCGCCGGCCGGCCTTGCGGTCGAGTTCGCGCCGCTCGACCCCAACGCGACGGTCGTGCAGATCCTGACGCCCAACGTCTTGACGGACGACAACGGCGAGGCGTGGGCCGAGGTCAAATCGGGCGCCGACATCGGCAAGTACGCGGTGCTGGCGCGCCTGCCCGAGGATCCCGACGCCGGCCAGTTGCAGTTCGACCTGACGGTGCAGACCAAGGCCAAGGGGCCGATGACGGTGACGCTGCACTATGGCGGCGCCAAGCTGCTGACCGAGTTCGGCAGCATCCAGGCCCGCCTGGTCAAGCAGGTCGCCGGCGAGCCGGCGTGCAAGAACCTGGACCTCGGCGAGGCGCTGCCACCGGCGGCGTGGACCAGCCCCAACTTGCAGTGGAACAAGCCGTGGGCGCTGACCTTTCCCAGCCTCGCCGGCTGGATCGCCAAGGCAAAGGGCGCGGACGGCAAGGTCGCCTTCACCGTCATCGGCATCGCCTATCCGCAGGCCGGCGGCAACACCAGCAAGGCGATCGCCGGCGGGTGCGTGGACACCGGCGCCACCATCAGCGTCAGCGCAGAGGGGGTGCCGATCGGCGATGACGTCCTGGTCACCCTCAAGGACCTGCCGCCGCGCCTCAAGGGCATCTACGACCTGACCAGCCACATCGACCTGCTGTCGATCCTGCCCGACCCGGTCGAACTGGTGTTCAAGACCATCCTCGACGTCGTCAGCGACCCCATCGGCGGCCTGCTGAGCCTGGCGTGCAAACTCGGCGGCAACACGCTCAACTCGCTGTGCGGCTATGTGTTCGACGACCCCAAGAACCCGTCGATCAAAGAACTGACGGCGGTCGGCGACATCGTGACCAAGTTCCTCAACGCCATCCTGCTCGGCTTTCTGCCCGAATCGGTCAAGACCGGCCTGAACACCGGCGCGGACCTGAACGAGATCCTGACCAACCTGGAGATCGGCGGCACCTTGGAGTTCAAACAAGAGCCCGACGCTGCCGGGTTCCTGGCCAAGGAGCACACCAAGGAGATCTGGGCGACCGTGACCTACAAGTGGTCGCTCGGTCAGACCTGCAACCCCAAGGACCCGGCCTGCGGAAAGAAGACCTTCAACATCGAGGCCTTCCAGAGCGATGCCGTGGTCGGCCAGTTCGACCTGTGGCGCGACGCGCTGTTGAGCCAAATCAAGATTGGCCAGCACGCGCTCAAGGTCAAATGGGGAGCGCTCATCAACTACATCGTCCAAAAGCAGTTGTTGCCGGCGATCACCTTCGACCCCAAGAACCCCAACGCGCCGGCCATCGACAGCTATGCAAAGCTCATCAAGAGCTTGCTCGCCGGCAAGCAGTGCCTGGTCAAGGACAGTTGCTGCGCCGACTTTGCCAAGCAGATGGCCGCCAAGCAGAGCCTGATGAAGGAGGGCTTCCTGACCACCACCTGCGAGACGCTGATCACGCTTGGCACCGCCTTTCTCGAAGCGCAGCTGAACCAGCTCGACGGCACCACCGGTGACCCGAGCAAGGGCTCCGGCTTGCTGCTCGCGGCGGACAAGTGCCCGATTTTCGAGACCAACCAGGATCAGCT
>VGRO01000149.1 GCA_016875335.1 Deltaproteobacteria bacterium
CGTGGGCTCCAAGCAACGACGCGCGTCGCGATCACCGTCGGCGGCCCGGGCGATGACGACGCGCTGCGGGCGTGGCTGGCGGACGAACGCCTCGACCGCGCCTTGCTGGGGCGCCTGACGGTGGTGCACGCTCCTGGACCGCTGACGCCGTGGACCCGCGACCGGGCGCTTTTCGTGCGCACAGGCGAAGACCTGCGGCTGTTGGTGCCACCTGAGCCCGATCCACAGTGGGTGCGCCGGCATAACGATTGGGGCGCGGTGCCGCTGTTGGCGCGGGCGATCGGCCGGTCCAAGGCCATCGAGCTGCCTTTGCAGTTCGACGGCGGCGACTTGCTCCTGCTCGACGACGCCGTGGTTTTCGGCGCCAACCTGTGGGCGAAAAACGCCTCGCGCGGCTATGCAACGCCAGCGGAGTTGGGCAGGGCGTTGACGGCATGGCTGGGGCGACCGGCAGTCGCGCTCGGCGAGCAGGACGGCGATGTGCCGCCCTACCACATCGCCATGTACCTCGCGCCCGTGGGCCGGCGGAGAGCGCTGGTCGGGGACCCTGCCCTCGGCCGCGCTGTGACGGGTCCGAGATTCACTCCTGGCGACCTGTCGGCCGATGACGGGGCAGTGTTGACCGCCGATGACTCCACTGCGACACAGGCCCAATTCGATCGAGCCGCCCAGGACCTGCGCCGTCACGGCTGGCGGGTCGTCCGCGTGCCGGTCGTCGCCTTCGACAGCCGCACCTACCTGACCTGGACCAACGCGGTGGCGGAGACCGGTCCCAACGGCAAGCACGTGTTCTTGCCCCAGTACGCCGAGCACGCCCCGCGTGCAGCGACGCGCGAGGCAAGGGCAGCCCTGCGCGAGCTCGACCAGCAAGGTGCGAGCGCGTGGGCGCAACACGGCTTTGCGGTCGTCCCCATCCGTGTGGCCGGCGTGTGGCCGCACCACGGCACGATCGGCTGCCTTGTGGGCGTATTGCGACGCGGGCGGTGAGATCGCGGACGCGGCCACACGCCGAGCACCGCTTGCGGCGGGCGGTGCCGGCAGCCGATTGGACGGACGCATCGCACCTGCGGCCGGCGGCGACCTGACCTCAACGACGGGCGGCGCAGCGCGCGTTTTCGGTTGACAATAAGCCGCTTTCGCTGCACCCTTCCGGCCTCGACGTCACGAGCAAAGCGCAGCCATGCAAGTCAACGCCCGAGCCATCCGACAAGCGACGAACCTCTCCGAGCTGCTGCCCTTGGCCGAGCACCCCCAACTGGCGGCCGCGCTGCAGGCGACCAACCTCGGCGATGTCGTGCACGCCATGGTCGCGCCGGTGGCGGCCAAGGGTGCAGTGCTGCAATGGGCGGCGCGCAGGGGTCTGACCCACGCGAGCCACATCCTGACCCGCGAATCGGTGGCGAGCCTGCAGACCCAACTGCCTGCGGTGGCACACCGAGAACTGATGACCGTGTTGCGCGCGCTGATGGCGGAACACTGGCAGGGCCTGGGCATCGAAACCGCGGCCCTCGCGGACATGCCGCCTGCGGGCGCCAAGCAGGACCAATGGAAGGCATGGCTGGCGACCCTCGGCTTGGGCGAACTGGCGGCGCGACCGGTGAGTTGCGTCGTCGCCGCGGCCGAAGCGGGCATTTCGCCGTGGATGGTCGACACGACGACGGTGGCCGCCGCGCTGGCGGGTTCGGGGTCCTATGGCTACGGCATGACCCCCAAGGACAAGTTCCGGTTGCAGACGCTCGTGTGCGAGGGCGTGCAGCGGTTGGCTCAGGATCTCACCCGTGGCGTCGCGACGGCCCATGCGGTGCTGGCCTTGCCGGTGCCCGAAGAAACGCCACAGATCGGTGAATTGGTGCGCATGGTGGACGCGGCGATCGCGGCTGCGCGCGGTCCGCTCGGCATCTGGCCGGCGATCGCCCATGTCGAGCTTGCCGCGGCGCCCGGTGTGGAAACCGGGGAATCGCCCGCTGGCGGCATGCTCTTGCGCGCGCACGTGCCATCGGCGTGGTGTCACCGAGACCGGACGGTGGATTGGCAAATCGCGCTGACCACAGAAGGGCCCGAATCCACGCCCGCAAGAGCGCTGGTGGCGCGCAATCGCTGCGCGATCCACGACAGGGGCTGCCCCTGGATGCTGGGCGCCTTGGTCGCTATGCGGCGCTCGATAGCAAGCCCAGAGCACCGCGACAGCAATTCTGCGATGGCGAGCTTGGCCCTCGCCGAACCGTGGCAGCGCGCGCTGAATTATTTCCAGTTGGCAACCTTGGACGGCGAAGCCAAGGACGACGGCGAACTCGGCTGGCGGGTCACCTTGGAGGGGCAGCACCTCAAGCTCGGGGCCGTCGCCCTGGTCATGGGCAAGAAGGGACTGAAACTTGTGTCGATCGCCCAGCACCGCGTCCGCGACTGGGTCGCGGAGCACCCGGATCGCGTGCTGCCCGGCGACCGGCTCGCAGCGTACCTCTACGTGATGCGCAACGGCGTGGAGTACGTGGACGAGGCGCTTGACGTCTACGTCACGGTCCTGCGCGGGCTGATCGGGCACCCAAGGTTGTTCGGCCCCTTTGGCTCGGAGCCTTGGACGTTGGTGACCGCTCCGGCGTCCATCGAAATCGTGCGCGACAGGGGCATGTGGTCGGTGGAAGTGTTGCGCGCCAATGGTGTGCTCGGCGACCGGGTGCAGCGGCTGACGCTCGCGGCGAAATCGAGTTGGCACGCAACGGTGGACCCGGCGACCCGCACCTTCACCTTGGTGGAAATCCCGGACAAGGTGCGCAAGTTGGCAGGCTCGGTCCTGCGCTGCGCCGGACGGTTTCCGATCGACGCGGGACCCATGCTGGGGTCTGCCCTGATCCCGCTGCGCACCGAGCACGAGGTGCAGGTGCCCGAGGCGTTGCTCGGCAAGAAGGTGGCGCCCCACTGTTCGCCGACCGTGCGGCTGACGCCAAAGGGCGACCTGGGCATGGAGGTCGAAATCCGCGTGCGCCCGCTCCCAGCAGGGGCGCTGTATCCACCGGGCCAGGGCTCGCTGCAGCCGAACGTCGTGCTAGCGGACGGTGGCCAATACTGCACGCGCGATTTCGACCGTGAGGCGACCTGGGCGCGCCAGCTGCAGTTGCGGTTGGGTCTGGGCGACCAGGACAGCGACGTGCCGGCGTGGTCGTGGCTGGTGACCGGCGCCGACGCCGCGCTCGACGTGATTGCGGAACTGTCGCCGCCGCCCGACGGCGTCGATGTGCTGTGGCCGGATCCGAGCCAGCGCAAGGCCGTGGCGCGCGCGGCGAAAGAGACCCTGCGCGTCGAGATGGCCAGCAAGAATGACTGGTTCAGCGTCCAGGGCGGCCTGCAGGTCGCCCAGCACAAGGTGCCGCTCGACCGGGTGCTCGACGCCATCCGGGCGGGCCGCCGCTACGTGGCCGCCGATGCCCAGACGATGGTGCGCCTGGAGGAGTCGCTGCGCAGGGCTCTGCAGCCGCTCGCCGACCTCGGCAGCCGCAAGGGCAAGGTCGAAGTCGGCGCGATGCACGCCCTGCTGCTCGAAGACCTGGATCTCTCGGGCGAAGCGCCGCGCAAGTGGCGGCAGATGGTCGGCAACATGCGCGCTGCGCAAGCGAGCGAACCGGCCATTCCGGCGGATTTGCGCGCTGAATTGCGGCCCTACCAACGTGTCGGTGTGCAGTGGTTGTTGCGGCTGTCCGCGTGGGCGCCCGGCGCCGTGCTTGCCGACGACATGGGCCTGGGCAAGACGGTGCAGGCGTTGGCTGTGTTGTTGCAGCGCAAAGCGCACGGCCCGGCCCTGGTCGTGGCGCCCTTGTCCCTGGTCCACAACTGGCAGCGCGAGGCCGACAAGTTCGCGCCTGGGCTGCGCATGCGCCCGCTGCACGAGTTGGATGACGGCGACCTCAAGGATCTGCGGCCCGCCGACGTGGTGGTCTGCAGTTGGGATCGCATGGTGCGGCGCATCGACCAGCTGACGGCCACGCCATGGGCGACGCTGGTATTCGACGAGGCGCAGGCGCTCAAAAACGCGACCACCAAGCGGGCGCAGAGCGCCTTCCAATTGCAGGCGAGTTTCCGCATGGCGCTGTCGGGCACGCCCGTCGAGAACCGGACCGCCGAGCTGTGGAGTGTGCTGCGCGCCGCGGTGCCGGGACTGCTCGGCAGTTGGGAGGATTTTCGCGACCGCTTCGCCTCGCCCATCGAGCGCAACAACGACCCTGCAGCCCGCACGGCCCTGGCGCGGCTGATTCGCCCGTTCGTCCTGCGCCGGCGCAAGGCTGAGGTCGCGCCCGAGTTGCCGCCGCGCACCGAGATCCGCTTGGATGTCGAGCAATCCGAGGAGGAGCGCGCACTGTATGAGGCCCACCGGCAGGCGGCACTGCGAATGTTGGAGGACAGCCGACGGATGCCGCCCGAACAGCGTCGGTTTGCGGTGCTGGCGGCGTTGACCCGCATGCGCCAACTGGCGTGCCACCCGGGCCTGGTCGACGAATTCTGGTCGGGAAGTTCGGCCAAGCTCGACGCGCTGGTCGAACGCCTGGCAGCCTTGCGCGATGAGGGCCACAAGGCGCTGGTGTTCTCACAGTTCGTGCGGCACCTGGACCTTGTCAAGGACGCCCTGGTCAAGGAGGGCTTCAACCTTCGCTACCTCGACGGTCAGACCCCGATCGACGCGCGCAAGCAAGAGGTGGACCGCTTCCAATCCGGCGACGGCGATGCGTTCCTCATCTCGCTCAAGGCCGGCGGCACCGGGCTCAACCTCACGGCTGCGAGCTACGTCTTCCACCTCGACCCATGGTGGAATCCGGCGGTCGAGGACCAGGCCACCGACCGCGCCCACCGCATTGGCCAGGACCGCGCGGTCACAGTCTATCGGCTGGTCACGCAAAACACCGTCGAAGAAGGTATCTTGCGGCTGCACGGCGAGAAACGCCAACTGGTCGAGGGACTGCTCGAAGGCACCAGTGCCGGCGCGGCCATCGGCGTCGACGAACTGGAATCGGTCCTGCGCGGTGATGTCGCCATGGCTTGATCGCCCCTGCTCACGGCATGGAAATCGTGAGGGAAACCTGCGTTCCTGGGCAGGCACCCTTTGTTCAGAGCATTGAAACTACTACACAATGCCGAACAGAGGTGCTGGCGGACGGGCACCTGAACCGTCTTGGCGGCTCAGACCGCCCCCCCACTGTTCAAGGTTGGAAAATTGCAGACGCTTTCTGCGGGGCGCGCGCCTACCGCGTCACGGCGAGGATCCATCCAGGGCGGAGGTCTTCGTGCGAGCCACCCGGCACGGTTTCGCGCCAAGTCGGCTGACCAAGCACTCCGGCGAGCGGCAGTTGGCGCATGGGACCGCCAAAGCCTGCCCGGGCGAAAAGGGCCTTGGCGCCCTGCACATCGAGGCTGCCAGGTCGCAGCCAGTCCTGCCAGAACACGAAGACGCCACCCGGCTTGATGACACGCGCGACGCCGCGCAGATAGACCTCATCGTCTTGCCGCGCGCGGGCTTCGCTGCGCAGTTGCAGGGCCTGCGTCATCAGCCCCGCGTCGACGCTGGCTGGCGGCAGATCGTCGAGCGCAAGGTCGCGTTCATCGCGGCAGACACGGGTCTCGATGGCCGCGAGATCGGTGCCGTCGCGGGCCATGTCGGCCGCGGTCTGACGCAACAGCGCGAGTTCGCTCGCTTGCAAGTCAGTGGCATACACCTTGCCGCCTCGGCCGAGGCGCTGGGCGAGACGCAAGGTATGCCAGCCGCGGCCCGCCCCGAGGTCCATCGCCACCATGCCGGGAGCCAGCGGTAGGGCTGCCTGCACTTCGGCCCTGCCCAGCGCCGAAGACGCCATGATGTCCGCGGGGCGGTAGTACGCCGAGTCGGGCACGCGCACCCGCGCGCCATAGCAACCACCGCCCGCGCAGGTGGCCCCGGCGTCGCAGGTCCAGTCGGGCCGGCAGGGGCAGCCCTCGCGGCCAGGACGATCACAGCCCGCAAGCAAAACGGCGCTGCTGACGTGCCCTGTCACCGTGCTCTGCTGCGAGGGCCGCGTTCCATCGCGCGCGCATGCAGCGGCGATCAGCTCGGCGACCGCGACGGCCACGAGGCGTCGAAGCCGCCGGGCAATGTGGATTCGGGAGCAAAACTCGCGTGAGTGCAAGGGGCTGTCCGTCTCGGCGCGTCAGGCCGGCGGCAGTATGGGTCGCTCATCCGCGCGGGTCAAAGCGCTCGTTGGCCCGCCCACACACTTCTTCACCAAAACCGCGGCCAGTTTTTGGCGCGCCGGTACATGCAGTGAACCGCCTCGGACGAGTGGTCCGCGGCGGCGAATGGTACAGTGCGGGCAGCGCCCGCAAGGAGCATCTCATGTTCGGTCATGCAAAATTCTGCTGCGGTCCCCGGTTTGGACGCCGCGGCGTGCTGTCGTCGTTGCTGGCTGTGGTCGCCGCCGGTGCCTTCGGCCGCCCGGGCTTCGCCCATCCGCATCCTGGAGGCCCCGAGGGGCGTGGCGGCCCGGGGCCGGACGGCGAACATCCCGGGGCACAGTGGTTTCGCGCCAGGGTCGAGGCCCACGTCACCGACGCGCTCGACGTCGCCAAGGCCACCCCTGAGCAGCGCAAGGCCGTGCAGGCCGAGGTCGACGCGTTGCTGGCCAAGGGCAAGGGCGGCATGGACCGCCACCACCAGCAGCGCAAAGCCGCGGTGGAGCAGTTCGTGGCCGACAAGCCCGACGCCAAGGCCATCGCTGTGCTCGTGCAGCAGTTCGTCGACACCCGGCTGGAGCGGGCCAAGGACCTCGCGGCGGCACTGACTCGGCTGCACCCGCTCTTCAGGCCCGAACAGCGCAAGGCCATTGCCGGCTATGTGGCCGACGTCGTGCCGGCCCCCCGCGGCAGCTGGCAGCACAAGATGGCGCGGTTCTGGACCGACCGCATGACGGACCGCGCCATGGATCACCTGCACTGCACGGCCGAACAACGCCGGGCGCTCGGGGCCATCCGCGAGAAGGTCCACGGCCGCATGGCCAGTGTCCCCACCGAGCGCCGCAAGCACCTCGACGGGGCGCTGCAGCTGTGGCAAGGCGATCGCCTCGACGCCGCGGCCGTCCAGGCGCACCTCGACGCCAGCGCGAAGCACCACAAAGAGCTGGCCGAATTCGCGGTGGACCAGGCGCTAGAAGTGCACAAGGTGCTGACGGCGGAGCAGCGCGGCAAGCTTGCGGAATTCCTGCGCAACCATCATGGTCGTCGCCCTCACGGCGGTCGCCACGGCGGGCACGGTGGGCCGGGCGGACCGGCGGAAGGCGAAGAGTAGCTCCAGCCTTCGGGAGCGCGGTCGCGGGCGTCGCTACTGCACCCGCACCGTCACCTCGACCTCGGCCGCCGGGTTGGTGTCTGGCAACCCGCGCAGGACAGCAAACACCGCACGCACGCACGCCTTGAGCGGTTCTGGCGCGCCATCGACTGCCACCACGGTCACCGCGCCTGCGCCGCCGACTTCGACGCGCACGACCCATTTGCTGGGAGTCGCCACGTCCGCCCTGCTCGCCTGCTCCACGCAGCGCGTCAACGCAGCTCTGCGCTGGGCCAGCAGCCGAGACAGGGTCGCCTTGAGCGCAGCGTCCTCGCTGGCCACTTGGAGGAACAACTTGTACGTGCGCGCGGATTCGTTCCGCGAAGAACTGCCGGTCGCGGCGCCGCCGAGCCCGGGGGCAGCGCCGCCTGTTGCGCCACCTCCAGCGCCATGTGCTCGGTCCGACCCGAGGCCGAGATCGGCACTGTCGTCGACGCGGTCGCCACGCAAGCGGCCGCCCGGCCGAGGCGCGGCGCTGGCGGGGCGACGCGGTGGGCTGGACTTGGCCTGGCGCTCTTCGGGCGGAGCGTCGGGGACCCGTGCGGGGGCGGGCGCGGCCACTGTGGGCGCTGGCGCGGCCGGTCCGGGCTCTGGAGGCGCTGCGGGTGCGGACGCGGGCTCGGCGCGGACGGCGCTTTCGGCGGTGCCCGCGGCCTCATGGGCGCTGTGCCGTCCCGCCGAGGCGGTCTGCACCGGTTCGGCGCGCTGGGCGACGGCTTGGGGGGCCGCGTCTTTGGGCGCCTTCCACGCGGCAGACTGGTCGACGCGTTTGGCAAGGCCGCCTTCGAGGCGCCACAGCGCGGCATTGTGGGCGAGGCGAATGGCCACGCTTGCCCCAAGCGCGGTGGTCACGGTGTCGTCGGCAAAGACCGCGTTCGCCACCGCAAGTTGCCGCGCCACCGAGCCGCCGGCCGAGCGGACAGCAGTCACCTGACCTTCCACCGCCTCGACTTTGCCCGCGGGTTCCGCACTTGCGGTCGCGGGCGTCTCGGCCTTGCCGCACGACAACGCCATGGTGGCAAAGAATGCGCCGGTCAGCCCAGCGGACGCCCTACTTGTTGCGCTGATCATACACACCATCCCAGCCATCGCCTGGCGGGTCTTTCGTCATGGCCAACACCCGCTCCAGCAACACGGTGGCCGGGCCGTCGCCGCCGTCGCCCGCCAGGTGTCGCCGCAAGGTAGCCTCGGCCTGCGCCCATTGCCGTTGTCGATAGGCCGCCAAGGCCGAGCCGTACTGTTCGATGCGGTCGGCCGATGCGTTCCCCGCAGCCGCCTCGCCGAGCAACTCGTAGACGCGCACCACGCCCCCGCGACCTTTGACGCGGACGAAATCCAACTCGCGGAACGCGAACCGTCCACCGGCAAGCTCCGGCACGCGCGGGCCGCACAGGATGGCACAGCGGTATTCCTTGGTCAGGCCCTCAAGCCGCGAGGCGAGGTTGACCGAGTCGCCCATCACCGTGTAGTCGAAACGCATTTCCGACCCCATGTTGCCCACCGACATCGGTCCGGCGTTGAGCCCTACGCCAATCTCGACCGCCGGCAGGCCGCGCGCCTCCCAGCCCTGGCGCAGTTCGCTCAAGGTGCGCTGCATGTCGAGGGCGACGCTGCACATGGACTGGGCGTGGTCGGCCATCTCCAGCGGCGCCCCGAACACCGCCATCACCGCGTCGCCAATGTACTTGTCGAGCATGCCACCGTTGTGCAGCACGATGCGCGTCATGGGCGTCAGGTATTCGTTGAGGAAGGCCGACAGTTGCTCGGGCTCCATCTGCTCCGAGAACTTGGAGAACCCGCGGATGTCGCTGAAAAGGACACTGAGTTCGCGGCGCTCGCCGCCCAGACGCACGCGCGCCGGGTCCGCCAGGATCTTGTCCACCAGATCCCGCGACACGTAGTGGCCAAAGGCGCGGCGCAGTTCGGCCTTTTCGCGGCCCTCGCTGATGAGCGCAGTGGACAAGCTGACCAGGGTGACCAGCACCACCGAGCCGACCGGCGCGGCCACCTCGACGACGTAGCCGCGGCCGAACAGCAGCTGGGCGGCGACGAGCCACACCAGCGCCAGCACTGCACCCGCGGCTGCAACCAACCAGGCGCGCTTCTGGCGCACGCGGCGCAACTGCAGTCCGGTCATGGTCGCACCCAGGCCGACGACCGCCAGCAAGCCAAGCCACCCTGGCGTCCCCTGCATGAGCCCGCCGTGCAGCGCGTTGTGCAAGAGCGTCGCGTGCACTTCGACCCCCGGCTGCACCGGCGAGAACGGCGTCGTCACGCGGTCGCGCGCCGCGTCGGTATAGCCGACCAGCACCAACTTGTCGCGCAAGCTGTCCTTGGCGGCTCGTCCGGTCAGCACGTCGGCGGCGGAGACGTACGCAAACGTTCCGGTCGGTCCCAGCCAACCGAGCAGCGCAATGCCGCGCGGATCCACCGGCAGCGCACGGTTGCCCAGCACAATTTCGCGATCCCCGGTCGCATAGCTGGCCGGGGCCGGATTGCCGGCGCCGAGTGCGCCCGACCGGGCCGCCAACGCCAGGGCCAGCGGCAAGTAGTAGCGCCCGCCGTGTTCGATGACCAAGGGCATCCGCCGGACAGCGCCTCCGATGTCGCGCAGCACATTGACCGCGCCGCCGCCCGCCGCACGTTCGGCCAGGAGCGGCAGCGACCCATACACATCCTGCTCGGCGCGAAGAGGGCGCTGGCCCAACGGGCGATCCAGGACCGCAGCGTCCGCCACGCGGGCGCCGCGCAGCCCCGAGGGCTCGGGGTGGCCAGGTGCCGCGGGCGCGGTTTCGCCGTTCTCGAAAAAGAAAAGCGCACTGAGCAGCACGTTGCCGGACCGGCCCAACGCGGCCGCCAGCTTTTCGTCGCCGCGCGTCGCATCTTGCACGGCCGCCAAAGCCGCCAAAGCCTGCCTCGCGGCGGTCGAGGTGGCGTCGGGCGCGAGGCGCAAGGCCTGCACGGCGGCGTCGACCTGGGTGACCGTCGCCGGGGGCAAAACGGCCTCGGGTTCGGCGAAAAAGGCATCGAGCGCCACCGCGTGCGGCTGGTAGCGATCGAGCGCCAGGAGGAAACGTGCCCAGCCGGCGCGCTGCTGCATGACCTCGGGCGCCTGGCGGCGCAGTTGATCATCGAAACCGACGATCACGATGCGGTCGTCCGCCGGTCGCTGCACCCCGCGCACAGTGAAGCGGGCGTCGACCGTGTCGAGCTCCCAGGCGTCGAGCGCGGGCAGCGACACCCAGCCTGACTTGTGGCCGACCAACACCAGCGTGCAGGCAGCGGTGGTCAGCGCCGCCACCAGGAGGGGCAAGTTGCGCGCGACGGCGTGCTGGCGGGCATCGGTCAAGGTGCATCCCCGAGAAAGGTCCGCGGTGGCGCACAGCGGATGGCACGCCATCGGCATTTTCGGGCAGAGCGGTGCGGTTGACAACCGGCAGGCCGCGCGCGTTCGGTTGGGAGTTGAGTCCGCCCTTGGATCTGCTGGCTGCGGCCGTCCGGCTTGCGGGACCGGCCGACCCTGCGCGGGCTTTCGAGCCAGCATTGCGGGCCATCGAGCATCTCGCGCCACCTGTGCACCGGTGCGCACGCCGCCGACGCCCGTTTCCCGCGATTCGCGCCACGGTACTCGGCAGACAAAACGCGGTTTGACAAGGGCCGTTTCCTCGTCCACGTTGCCGTCCGCGAGGTGGCGCGATGCAGGCGATGGCCAGGTTTCTCTCTCGGTTGGGCTTGCTGGCGTTCGCGGCCGCCTTTCCCCAGCCGGCGGTCGCACAAGCGCCGGCACCGCACGCCCAGGCGGCGACCGACCCGCGGCTGGTCGAGGCCGAACAGGCCATCCAGCAGGCCACTGCGCTCATCCAGCAGGGCCAGTACGCGCCGGCCAAGGTGGCAGCGCAGCGCGCGATGGAGCTCATCGAGGCGGCACTCGGCAAAGACGTGCCACAGCTTGCCGAGCCCCTGAGCCTGCTCGGCGATGCGACGCGGATGACCGGCGACGTGGCCGGCGGCGAGGCCCTGCAGCGTCGCGCGCTCGCGCTGTACGAGAAGGTCGGCGCGCAGAACACAGCCTACTACGCGGCCGTATTGTACCGCTTCGCCGACGTGCTGCGCATGCGCGGCAAGTTCGCTGACGCCTTGGTGGCCCAGCAACGGCTGGGCGCCCTGTACGCACAGCTCTACGGACCGTCGTCGTCGCCGCTTGCGGTTGCGCTCAGCGCCCAGGCCGAATTGCAGCGCCTGCTCGGCCGAACGGATGCCGCGCTTGTACTGCACGAGTCGGCGGTGACCATGGCAGCGGCGACCTACGGGCCGAAACACGCCTACACCGCAAGCCTCATCCAGGCCTACGCCAGCACCCTGGCGGCGCGCGGCGAATACAGCAAGGCGGTCCGCAAGTTCGAGCAGGCCCTGGCGATCATGGAGGCGGCGCTCGGCCCGCAGCACATGTGGGTGGGGCAGGTCGCCGGCAACCTGGGGCTGGAACTGTACCACCTGGGCGACCTGGCGGCGGCCGACAAGCTGTATGAAAGGGCGCTGGCCATCGACCGTGCGACATTGGGCGACAGCCATCCCTTCGTTGCGGCCGTGCTGACCAACCAGGGCGACCTGCTGATCGCGCGCGGGTTGCTCGACGAAGCGGCCCGAAAGCTGCAGGCGGCGTTCGCCATCGGCGTGCAGGCCTACGGCGAGGACCATCCCGAAGTCATCCAGATGGCTGAGCACTACGCGCGCGTCCTGCGGCGCATGGGCCAGCCGGCGCAGGCGCGGGCGTTGCTCGGCCAGACCCTGGCACAGCGCGAGAAGGTCCAAGGCAAGAACCATCCGGACGTCGGCAACTCGCTGCTCGAACTCGCGAGCTTGGCGTTGGACCAAGGCGAGGTCCTCCAGGCCGAGCGCGACGCCTTGCGGGCCATGCGGCTGGTCGAGCGCGCGCACGGCCCGGACCACCCGGCGCGCATTGGCGCCCTGGACGTGCTGGCGCGCCTGGACGCCTTCTCTGGCGACCGCGAACGGCTGTTGGACCGAAGGCGCGAAGCCTTGCGGATCCACCTCGCAACCAACGGGCCAAGCCATCCGAACACCGCGGCGGCGCAAACCAATCTCGCCGACGCGCTCTTGCCCGACGACCCGACCACCGCGGTCGCACTGATGCGCCAGGCGCTCGCCATCCAGATCGCCGCGTTCGGCGAGGATCAACAACAGGCCGCCACCGCACATGGCAACCTCGGTGCGGCGTTGGCGGCGACGCGTGAGTTCGCAGAGGCAAGGGCGCACAATGCCAAGGCCATGATGCTCGACGCCAGGTTGTTCGGCGCCGACAGCCGCGAACTGACCGCCGACGTGTACAACCTGGCGATGCTCGACGCGCTGCAAGGCAAGGTGGCCGACGCCGAGCGCAACCTGCGACGGGCGCTGGCCATGGTGCAAAAGCATGCCGGCGCGGACGCTGGCGAGGCCTTCGCTGAAGTCTGGCGCCTCGCCGACATGCTCGACGCCCGTGGCGCCCACGGCGAGGCCTTGGCGCTGCGCGAGCAGGGCACCCGCGCGCGCGACGCCGAAGTGGCCTTGCTGCTGTGGAGCGGCGACGAACAGCGCAAGGCGAGCGTGCTCAAGAATGTGGCCGACGAGACCGCAGTTCTCATCCGCCATGCCGTGCAGTGGCAACCCGGCGACCGGCGCGCCGCCGATCTGGCCCTGCAGACGGTGCTGCGCCGCCACGGTCGCGCCGTCGACGTCCTGGCCGACACCGTCGAGGTGCTGCGTCGGCGCATGGACCCGCAAGACCAGAAGCTGGTGGAGGCTCTGAGCGAAACCCGCCTGCGGCTCGCGGCCTACACCCGCCACGAACCGGGGCCGCGGGACCGGTCAGCCTGGCACGCGCGCATCCAAGAGTTGTCGGCGACGATCGCCCGCCACGAAAGCGAACTGGGCCAACGCAGCGCGGCGTGGCGCGACAGAACTGCGCCCGAGGCGACGGTCGCGGCCGTGCAGGCCCGACTGGACAACACGACGGCGCTGCTCGAATTCGTCGTGTGGACACCCGAAGACGTCCTGCGCGCGGGCGCGTGGTCGCCGCACGCGCTGCCGGCGCGGCTGGCTGCTTGCGTATTGCGTGACAAGGGCCCCCCCGCTTGGTTCGACCTGGGGCCGGCGGCCGAAGTCGACAGCGCCGTCGTCGCCGCCCGCAAGGCGCTCGCCGATGCGGGCGCCGACCCCACCGGCCCGCTGCAGGCGCTGGCTGGCCGGGCGATGCGACCGCTGCTGCCGGCCTTGCAGGGCGCGACCCACTGGCGCGTCGCGGCCGACGGGGCATTGCTGCTGGTGCCTCTTGCTGCGTTGCCGCTGCCCGACGGGCGCCTCGTGGGCGATGCTGCCACCTTGAGCTACATCGGTTCGGGTCGCGAACTTTTGGCGACATCGGCGCGCGCCAGTGCCCGCCAACCGCCGCTGGTGCTGGCCAACCCAGATTTCGGTCCGCGCGCCAAGGGGACGGCGGGTCGGGCAGCCGACCTCGACACCATGACCGTGGACGCGCTGCCCGGGACCAAGGCCGAGGGCCAGACGGTGGCCGAACTGTTCAGCGACGCCCGGCTCTTGACCGGCGCTGCGGCGACCAAGCAGGCCTTGGCGGCCGCGAGGGGACCGCGCTTCCTGCACGTCGCGACCCACGGGTTCTTCCTGGGTCCCGGCAAGGTCACGGCTGCCGCCGCAAAGGTGCCGCTCCTGCGCACTGGCCTCTTGCTTGCTGGCTTCAACCGCCACAAAAGCGCCGACGACGGGGTACTGACGGCCCTTGAAGCCGCCAGCCTCGACTTGCAGGGCACCGAACTCGCGGTGCTCTCAGCCTGCAACACCGGCGTAGGCGAGGTGCGCGGTGGTGACGGCGTCCACGGCTTGCGCAGGGCCTTGACCATCGCGGGTGCGCAGTCGGTGGTGTTGAGCCTATGGGCCGTGGACGACCTGGCGACTCGGGCGCTCATGCAGGCCTTCTACCGGGCCTGGAAGGGCGGACAGCCGCGAGCCCAAGCGTTGCGGACTGCGCAGGCGGCGGTGCGGGCCGAGGCGCGTTGGCGCCATCCGTTCTTTTGGGCGGCATTCGTGGGGTCGGGTGGGTAGCGGGTCGGGCGGCCTCGTCAAGGACGCGACAGAAAACGGCGCGAGGCTTAGAGGGTGTAGCCAAACTCCAAAGGCATAGATCCGGCCAGTGGCCTGGGCTGGTTTCAGCGACCCGGCAGGTCGCCGCTCGGCCCGATCGGGCGCTTTGGACCTTGGGCGCGTCCGGCCTCGGAGGCCGGACCGGGCCCTTCTCGGGCTCACTGCCGTTCGCCCTCCCGGAGCCCCGTTTTTGGCCGCCGGATCGTCGTTTGTAATTGTCACGTCACCGAGTT
>VGRO01000150.1 GCA_016875335.1 Deltaproteobacteria bacterium
GGTCCGGTCGGCCGCCGAGGCCGAGCCCGAAGCGGCGCAGCCCAAGACCAAGCAGGCCCGCCATGCCCACTAGCCTGCACCATGCCCGCTGCCAGCCCGGCTCGCCCTGTGCGGGCGGGTCGGGTGGCCGGCGGGTCGGGTGGAGAACCTTGACGCGAAAGGCCATCGGAGCGCCGCAGGCGGGCACGCCACGCTCGGCCGCGGGCGGACTTGGCGCAGGGGCGCGACGGACCGCGTGCGGCTGCCTTGCCCGGCAGGCCCTTCGACCTCGCGACGGGCGTGAACGGAACACAGCCTGCATGGGCACGAGCAGCGCCAGGGCCCGATTCGTGCAGACAGCAACGCCGGAGAGGTCCTCATGATCGCCGCCATTGACCGCCTCCTGGAGCGCCTGGTCCGGCCAGCGGATCTCGCCGCCGTGGCTGACAGCGCGGGCGGCGTGCGCACGTTGCGCCTGATGGCCCGGGTGGCGTGGCGCTTTCTGTGGCTGTACCTCCTGCTGGTGCTGATGGCGTTGGGGTGGACGGGCGCCGCCGGCATGGACGTGTACCATCGCACCGAGATGCCCGAATTCTGCAGCAGTTGCCACGAAATGGGCGGCAACTTCAAGACGTGGTCGAGTTCCCGGCACGAGAGCATCAAGTGCGTGGACTGCCACGCGCGCACTGGCGTCGGCGGCTGGGTCGCGGCCAAGCTGGCGGGCGTCTCCCAACTCATCACCCACGTGTCGGCCGAGCGCATCGACGACATCAAGCTCGGCGAGAAACACGAGGAAATCGTGAGCGAAAACTGCCAGCGCTGCCACCGCGACACCGCGCGCGCTTGCGACCGCAAGAGCAGGGCGATGGCGCACGGGCGGCACCAGCAGTTGGGCATCGACTGCGTGGCATGCCACTCGGGCAACGTCGCGCATCCGGCCGAGGCCGAGGCCAGCCACCCGGTCGCCGGATTGGTCGAGGTGGCTACCTGCTTCAATTGCCACGACGGGGGGCATCGCTACGGCGAGGCGGTCGCCTTTGCCACCGGCGACGAGAAGCACTGCGCCAAGTGCCACCCCGACGCCACGTTTGCGCAGGCGCACTTCGCGGGCGATGACTCTGGCAAACGGCACCGCCCGTGCCTGGACTGCCACGAGCAGGCCCAGGGCCAATCCCACTACGCGATGGCCAAGGGCGACGCGCCCAAACTGTGCGCACGCTGCCACGAGCCGGCCAAGGATCTGGTCTCGACCCACAAGCCGTACAAGGATGGCGACTGCGCGTCCTGCCACCAGGTCATGGTGCCTGCGTTCCTGTTCAAGCACAGCCCCAAGGGCGACAAGGCGTTCTGCCTTGGCTGCCACGACGGCATGGCACTGGCGCTCGCTGCCGCGGCCACCGAGACGGCGTGTGTGGACTGCCCGCCCAAGGCTTTGCGCATGCCGATGCAGGTCAGCTTGACGCTCGGCGACGACGGCGAGCTGGATCTGCACCGCGACCACCTCGACAACATCGGCGACAGCCCAGAGGTATGCCGCAGTTGCCACGGCGGCCACGGCGGCCCGAGCGCCCGCGGCCTCATCCGCCTGCGCAACGACGACGGCGAGCCCAGCGGCAGCCACACCGCGACGCCAAGCGGCGGCACCTGCACGGGCGCGTGCCACGACGATGACTTGGTCCAGTACCATCGCCGGCCGATCGCACTGCCCGCGGTCGCCACTGCGGCCCAGTAGGAGGAACGCCATGTTGCACAAACGCTTCTTTGGCTACTTCCTGCTGCTGAGCGCGATCGTCATCGCCGCTACCGTGGCATTCGAGGCCTGGAGCTTTCGGCGCGCCATCGACCATTCGCTGCACCACAACCTGCTGTTCGCACGCAGCGTCGCCGGGGCCATCGACCAGAAGATGGACGCCAAGTCGCGGTTGCTCGACCGCGCACTGGACGGTGTGGTTGCAGCCAACGGCGACCCCAAGGCCATCGAGGCGGCACTGCGGCACGCGCGCGGCATCAAAGGTTGCGTGGACGGCATCGCTGTCTTCGACCATCGGCGCCAATTGGTCGGCCAAGACATCGGCCCGGGTGGTTTTGCCAAGGTCGAGGTGCTCTTGCCCGCGCTGCGGCGCGCTGAAAAGCAAGACAAGCTCGTCGCCAGTGACGTGTGGAAGGGCAAAGACGGCCGGCACCGCATCTTGCTGGTCCGCTCGCGCAAGGTGGGCGAGGGCGGCGTGATCGGTGTCATGCACGTGCGGCCCGACGACGCGGCGTTCGTGGCGATGTTCGAACATTTCGCGGTCAACGACCAGTCGCGACTGCAACTGCTCGATTCGTCCGGGGTCGCCCTGTACTCGACGCAAGCGGGCGAGCGCTTCCGGTCCGTGGTGCACGGCACCTACTTCACCGACAAGGTCCGGATCGGCGCCACGGCGCAGATGCCCTGCCATAGCTGCCACAAGGAGGGCCAGGCCCACGAGACCGTGCGCGAGAACGAGGTGACCACGGTGGCGCCGCTGCCCGGGCTGGACTGGGTGGTGACCGTGCGCGAAGGCACCCGCGAGTTGTACGCGCCGATGCGCGAGACAGTACTGACCTCGACGGCCCTGGTATCGCTGATTTTCGGGTGTTTCGTCGGATTCTACGTGATGTTGGCGCGTCGCGTGTTGCGGCCGATGCAGCAATTGGTGCAGACCGCCACGTCGATCGGGGGCGACGGCGGCGGAGGCCCGGGCCTGTCGGGTGGCGACGAGTTTGCCGTGCTGGCGCGGAGTCTGCAGGAACTGAAAGCCAGGCCGCTCGCTGCGGCGCCTGAGCACAGAACCCCGCTGGCCACGCCGGCGGCAACGCCCCGGGCGCCATTGCCGGGGCTCGCACACCTGTTGCCGTCGCTGGTGCAGGGCATTGCGGGCAATCCGCCCGTCCTGTGCGCCCTGCTGCACCTGCGGGGCGAGGCCCTGCCCGACGACTGTGTGGCGGCGGCGGGCGTGACGCTGCGGGCCGATGGCGCCCTGCGGCCACTGCTCGAGGCTGCCATCGGGCCCTCGGGTCAGGTCGCAGTGGCAGAACTCGCAGCGCGTGGCGTCTTGGTGGAGGACGCACCCGAGGTCCAGGCGTTCGTGGTGCAGCGCATCGCCGTGGGCGACGTGGTGCAGGGTGCCCTGTGGCTGGGGCTGGCCGACGCCGGACCGGACGTGCTGCGCTACCAGTTGCCGACGTTTGCCCTGCTGGCGGGCCAGGTGCAATCGGTGGTCGAGCGCACCTTGCTGTACGACCAACTGCGCGTCGAGCAGGAGCGCAAGAACCGCATGTTGCGCCACCTCTTCGAGGCCGAAGCCGAGGAACGCAAGCGCATCGCCCGCGAAATCCACGACGAGACGGCGCAGGAACTGACGGCGTTGCTCCTCGCACTGGAGACCTTGCCCGACGGCAATGCGGCCCAGGAGCGCGCCAACCTCGAGCGCGCCAAGACCCTGGTCCAGCGCACGCTCGACGGGATCAACCGACTTGTGCGGCGCTTGCGCCCGGCGGTGCTCGACGACCTCGGTCTGGTCGAGGCGGTGCGGGCCACCGGTCAGCACGTGCTGCAGTCGTCCGGCCTGCTTTTCGCGCTGCACGTCGAAGGTGCCGACGCCGGTGTGCCCGAGGACATCGAGAACGCCGTGTACCGGGTCTTCCAGGAGGCCGCGACCAACGTCGTGCGCCACGCCCACGCCTCCAAAGTCACGATGCGGTTGTCGTTCGCGCCTGATCTCGTCGCCGGCTATATTGAGGACGACGGGCGCGGCATGGACCTGCGCTGGCTTGACGACGTCGCCGCCCGGCCGCGCTGGGGCATGCTCGGCATTCGTGAACGCATCGTCCAGGCCGGCGGCAGCGTCCAGTTCACGACACCGCCGGGTGGTGGGCTGCGCATCGCATTCGAGGTACCCTTGCCGCCGGGCCAGGGCGGAGGCGACGATGAGCGCACACCCAGCGAAACTGGTGCTGGCGGATGACCATACGTTGGTGCGCGAGGGCATCCGCGGGCTGATCGAGGCGCGCATGCCCGAGGCGCAGGTGGTCGGCGAGGCCGCCTCGGGACGCGAGGCCCTTCAGTTGTGCACCCGCTTGCAGCCGGATTTGCTGGTCTTGGACGTGTCGATGCCCGACTTGAACGGCATGGACGTCCTGGCCGAGTTGCACAGCGTCAGTCCGCTGACCAGGACCGCCATCGTCTCACAGTACACCGATCGCGCCTACGTCATCCGCGCGCTCAGGCTCGGCGCCAAGGCCTACTTGCCCAAGGTGGCGGCGGCCCGCGACCTGGTGGCGGCCCTGCGGGCGGTGTTGGCGGGGCGCACGTGGCTCGACCCGTCCGTGGCCGACCTCGTCGTGGACGCCGCCCTGCATCCCGCAGAGCCCAATGAACCCCATGAGTTGGCACAGCTGACGGCCCGAGAGCGCGAAGTCCTGGGGCTCGTCGCCCAGGGCCGCACCGGACCAGAGATGGCCAAGATCCTGGGGATTTCGCTGCACACGGCCAACCGGCACCGCGCCAACCTGATGGAGAAGCTGGGGGCGCACAGCAAGACCGACCTGGTCAAGCTGGCGGTGCGGTTGGGGGTGGTCGCGGTGTAGCGGTGGAGGGCTAT
The DNA here is from genome assembly GCA_016875335.1 of Deltaproteobacteria bacterium. GTDB lineage: Bacteria > Myxococcota_A > UBA9042 > UBA9042 > UBA9042 > SXRM01. The sequence goes on from VGRO01000150.1 coordinate 4,605, forward strand.
CGCAAGGTTGTCAACCCATCGCAGCCGCAGACCATCGTCCCCGAAAAGTCCAACCCCATGTACCCGGTGCAGAAACCGTCCCTGGCCACGGTCGGCTGACGTCGAACTGCGGCCGGCCGAAGTTTCCCGAAGCGGCGCCGGACCGATCCGCCTGTTGCGCAGGGTCACAAGGCGATCAGTTCCCCAACACCAGTACGTAGCCAGCCGGCTTGGGCTGCACGTGGGTGTCCTGCGACAACGCCACGGTGGTCGCCACGCCGCCGACGACCGCGGCGCCCACCGCGGTCCAGAACCACCAGCGCGACAGCAGCGACTTGTCTTCCTTGACGATGGGCGCCGGCACCAGCTTGAGCTCGAACGCCAGAGAGAGTTCCTGGCCGGCGACGACGTCGATGGGTCGGCTCTCGGGCAGGTAGCCGGCCGCGCGCGCTTCGAGCACGTGCTTGCCCGGGGCCACGTCGCCGTCGAACGGGGTGGTGCCCACCACGTTGCCGTCGATGAGCAACTGCAGCTTCAGGTCGGTCTTGGCGCTCTTGACCTTGAGGAAGCCGCCGCTCGGCACCAGGTCGGCCTCGACCTCGACGACCTGGCCAGGGCTCGGCAGGATGGTGTCGATGAAGGTCGTGTAGCCGCGCTTCTTGACCTGGACGGTGTGCCGCGTGGGCTCGACCTCGACGATGCCTGGCAGCGGCACCTCGCCGACCTCCTTGTCGTCGATGAAGACCTTGGCGCCCTTGGTCATCGACGACACAGCGACGCCGGCCTTGCCCTCGCTGACTTTGGGGCCGCCCTTCTTGGGGGGCGCGGCATAGGCGGCTTGCGCACTGAGCGCAAAGGCGACCATGGCGGTTGCGACCAGGGCGAACGGGCGGGGCAGGGTGGCGGGCATCGAAACCTCCGCGGCCATTTTCGGGGTTTTGTGCGCGGCGCGCAACGCCTACCAGCGCGCCGATCGGCCGCCGTCCACCGCCAGGATCTGGCCGGTGACGAACCGTGGGCAGGTCAAGAAAAACGACACTGCGGCACAGACCGCGCGCACGGGCAAAAGCGCGTCGTCAATCGCGGCCTCTCCCAGCGGGTTTTTGCGCTGCAAGCGGGTCCAATCGTCGACAGAGAGATCCTCGGGCCGCAGCACCGCGCCAGGGGCAACGCCGTTGACCAGGACGCCGGGCGCCAGTTCGACAGCCAGACCCGCCACCGCGTGATGCAGCGCCGCCTTGGCCATCGAATGGGCGAGGTAGCCGCGGTACGGCCGAACGCCCGCGAGGTCCCCCAAGAGCACCACGCGGCCGTCGCCAGATGCGCACAATGCCGGCCGCGCCGCCAAGGCCACCTGCACCGGCGCCCAGGCGTTTTCGTCCAGCACATCGAGCGCATCCACATGGGCGTCCGGGCCGATCGGAGTCGGGCGGTACGACGCCGCGCACACCACCACCGCATCCAGCCCGCCCCGCGTCGTCAACACGGTCTCCACCGCGGCGGCAATTTCGGCGCGGTTTGCCAGGTCGCAGCGCCGCCACTGTGCGCTGCCGCCGCGCGCTTGGATGTCGGCGACAGCGCTCTGCGCGTCGGCCACCGAAAAGCGGCAGGTCAGGGTGACGTCGGCGCCGCCACAGGACAACTCCAGGGCGATCGCGCGGCCCAGGCGCCGTGCGCCGCCAACGATCAAGATGCGTTTGCCGCTCAGCGGCTTGCGCGCGGTCATGGGTCGCCCCCGCCGAGAAACGCCAGCACTTCGCGGTTGAAGCGCCGCGGCTCCTCTTCCATGGGGCAATGCGCCGAGCAGTCGAACGGCTCCAGGCGACCGTTGGGCAGCAACGCCGCGGTTCGCGCCGCCGTCCGGTGCGGAACGATGCCGTCGCCCTCGCCCCACAGCACCAGCGCAGGGGGCCGGATCTCGGGCAGGCGGGGCTCCAGCGCGCGCAAGTCGCGGCCAAAGTGCTGCGCCACCACCAACGCCACGTGCCGGGCACCCGGCGTGTCGAGCGGCGCCAGGAAAAGACGGACGAATGCGCGGTCGCGGGCCAGATCGGCGTATGCGATATGGCGCAAGCCGAGTTCCAATGCGAGCTTGACTCCAGGAACGGCAAGCAGCGGCTCCCAAGCGGCGTGTTGCACCGCGAGTGCAAAGTTGAAAACGCCCAGGTCGCGTCCCGCCGGGTTGACCAGCACAAGCCGATCGGCGCGTTCCGGGGCGAGCCACGCGATCTGCAGCGCGAGAGCGGCGCCCAACGAGTTGCCCACCCAATGGGCGAGGCCGACGCCGAGCACATCGCACAGGGCCAGCACGCGCTCGGCCTGCGTCACCAGTCGATACCCCGCGCCGCGCGGCTTGTCGCTCCAGCCGAAGCCCGGTACACACAGGGCGTGGACGGTGTACTGGTCGGCCAATGCGTCGAGGTTGCAGCGCCAGGCCCAACTGGACTGCAAGAAACCGTGCAGAAGCACCACTGCGGGGCCGGATCCGAGCGAGACGTGGTGCACGCGGCCAAAGCGCGGCAGCTCCGTCCACCGGCCCGCCGGGTGCCAGGAGCGCGAAACATCCACCGGGTCCTACGGAAACGTGTCGGGGGCGCTGTTCTTGTTCAGTTCAGGCACCACGAAGTCGAACGACGCCTCGAAATCGACCCACTTGTCGGCAACCTTGCAGGTGACCGCCGCGCTCTCGGGCTTGCACGGGTCGGTGTGCGACGAGTCGAAGAAGAACATCGGCGCCTTGCCCTTGAGGCTGCCGCTGAACTTGCCACCGGGGGACGCCGACCACTTGTCGACATCCAGCGAACCCGCGGCCGTCGGGCAGGTGGTCCGGTAGTTCCAGGTGTCGAGCTTGATGTGGACCAGCGGCGCCTTGCAGCCAAACGGATAGTTGCCCGCCTGTCCGGTATTGACCGGAAATCCGGGACCCTCGACCAGGATGCCAAACCGTAACTGGAACGCGAGGTTGATAATCGTCGGCTTGCCGTTGGCCGAGGTGGCAGGCTGCGGGATGTTGTCTTCAAGGCCGAAGGCCACCGCTGGCGGCGTCAGGTGGGTGTTGCCGTAGATGAGCACGCTGTCGATTTGGGTCAGGTCGCGGTCCACCTCGACAATCTTGCCGTCGTAGGGGCCGCCGTGGAACTGGAAGCGCGCGGCATAGAATTGGACGCGCGCGGCCGTGTCCTTGACTGCCGTTTCGGCGACGGTTGCAGCGTCGCTGGCATCCGCGGCGTCCGCCGTCCCGCCTGTTGGCGCCGGATCGGCACAGGCAGCGCCGCCAAACGCCATCGACATCGCGATGAAAACAATCCTTGATTTCAACACGCTGCACCCCAGATTGACAAGCATTGGCCGACCGGCTGCCCCGCCGTACGGTTGCATTGGCGGCGCGCAGCCGCGACACTACACTATCTTGCGCCGCGCGGCACCACTGCTTTTGGCGGGCCGCGGCGAACGACGACCACAAGGGCACCAGTCCATGCAGAACCCCTCGATTTCGAAGACCCGTTGGCACGGTCGCCACCGGTATGCGGCGCTTTGGCTCGCCACGGCGTGCGCGGTCGTCGTCGCCTGCGGCGAAATCCAGGTCGCAGACCCGGACGGCGGTCTCGCGGCGGCGGACACCGGTCCGGGCGGCGACCAAGGCGGCGGGCCCTCGGACACGGCCGGCGGCGGTGGCAACAAGGCCCCGACCGTCAAGATCAACAGCCCGGCCAACGACGCCGTGTTCAGCCCGGGGCAGAAGATCCACTTCGTGGCGACGATTTTCGACGACAACGACTCGCCCGACCTCATCAAAGTCAAGTGGAAGGCCGGTGCGAGCGTCATCCACGAAGGCAAGCTCGACGCCTCGGGCATCAGCGAATTCGACTACGCCAACCTGCCAGGCGGCGCGCAGGCGGTCACCTGCGAGGCCACCGACACCAAGGGCGAGGTCGGCAAGGCGACCCTGACCCTGCTCATCAACTCGCCGCCGGGCGCGCCCATCGTCAGCATCCTGCCGGCCAACCCGACGACCACAGACGATCTGGTCGCCAACATCGACACGCCGGCCAGCGACCCCGACCGCACCGCCAAGGACCTGACGTACAGCTACGCGTGGTTCAAGAACGGCCAGCCGACCGACCAGAGCGGCAAGGTCTTGCCTAACGGGCTGACTGCCAAAGGCGACACCTGGAAACTGGTGGTCAAGGCCAACGACCCCAAGACCAGCGGCCCAGAGGCCACGGCTTCGGTGCAGATCGCCAACGCCGCACCTGTGGCGCCTGCGCTCGCCATCTCGCCGACGACGGTGGACCTGCTGAGCGACGTGTCGTGCACGACGGTGCTGGCGGCCGTGGACCCCGACGGCGACAAACTGACCTTCAAGTGGAGCTGGACCGTCGGCGAGTACACCACGCCGAGCGCCTTGGACCAGACCGTCAACGTCAAGGACCTGCTCGCCGGCGCCAAACTGGCGGTCAAGGCGGGCGATTTGCTCAAGTGCGGGGTCGTAGTCAGCGACGGCGACGCCACGCTGCCCAAAGTCGTCAGCGCGCAGGTCGCGATCGGCGCCTTCGACATCTGCGGCAGCCCCTTCAACCCCTGCGACACGGCCGCCACGTGCGCCAACACCACCACCCTGGAGCCGGTGTGCACCTGTCCCAAAGGCTACTTCGGCGACGGCACCGTCTGTTTCGACACCGACGAATGCCTGGCTGGCGACAAGTGCAGCGCCAACTCGCTGTGCAGCAACTCGCCGGGCAGCTATGCCTGCAAGTGCAAACCGGGGTTCCTCGGCGATGGTGTCACCTGCGCCGACGTCGACGAGTGCGCCAAGGCGGAGACCAACGGCTGCGACCTATCCAGCGACTGCAGCAACACGGCAGGCGGGTATGTGTGCGCGTGCAAGGAGGGCTTCGGCAAGACCGAGAGCATCCCGGGCACGCTCAAGTGCGGTCAGGCTTCCTGCGGCGACGGCTGGGCGACCTGCCAGGCCGACAGCGCGTGCAAGTCGCTCATCGGCTGTCTGCAGGGCTGTTCGACCAAGGCGTGCTACAACGCGTGCAAGCAGACCACGCCGAGCACGGCCTTCAACTCGCTCGCCGAATGCATGGGCAAGGCCGGCTGCGGCGAGACGCTGGGCTTTGGCTGCTCCGACCTGAACGAGTGTAGCGCTGGCACGGCCGGATGTGACTTGGCCGCCGAGTGCAGCAACACCGTCGGCGGCTTCACCTGCACCTGCAAGCCGGGATTCGAGGGCGACGGCAAGTCGTGCAGCGACGTCAACGAGTGCGCCAAGGACAACGGCGGCTGCTCTCCCAATGCCGAGTGCCAGAACTTCGAAGGCGGCCGGTTTTGCATTTGCAAGCCGGGCTTCGCGGGCACCGGCGAAACGTGCAGCGACATCGATGAATGCGCGAGCGCCGTCACCAACAAGTGCGACGCCAGCGCGACCTGCACCAACGTCCCCGGCAGCTTCAATTGCGTGTGCAAGGCGGGCTTTTCGGGCGACGGAAAGAACTGCGCCGACATCGACGAATGCGCAACAGGTGCGCTCAAGTGCCATTCGCAAGGCACGTGCCTGAACAGCCAGGGCAGCGCCAAGTGCGAGTGCAAGAACGGCTACACCGGCGACGGCAAGGTCACCTGCGCCGACGTCGATCAGTGCGCCACCGGGGCGCTCAAGTGCGGCAACGGCGCGGTGTGCATCAACCAGGCCGGACCCGACATCTGCAAGTGCGACAACGGCAAGGGCTTCGTCACCGGCGACCCGTACGTGGCGTGCTACAAGAGCACCGACCCGTGCGTGACCAACAACGGCGGCTGCTCGCTCGACGCCATCTGCACGGTGTCGTTCGGCGCCGCGGTGTGCAAGTGCAAGGCAGGCTTCAACGGCGACGGCAAGACCTGCACCGACATCAACGAGTGCACCAACGGTACGGCGGGCTGTAGCGCCAACGCGACGTGCACCAACCAACCCGGCAAGTTCCTGTGCGCCTGCAAGGCTGGCTTCACCGGGGACGGCAAGACCTGCACCGACATCAACGAGTGCGCGGCCAACAACGGCGGCTGCTCGCCCTACGCCACGTGCACCAACACGGCCGGTGCGTTCACCTGCAAGTGCAACGCCGGGTACACCGGCGACGGCAAGACCTGCAGCGACATCAACGAATGCGCCGTCGGCAATGGCGGCTGCGCGGCGGATGCCGTGTGCACCAACACGAGCGGCGGGGCGTCGTGCGCGTGCAAGGCCGGGTTCGTTGGCGACGGCAAGGCCTGCGCCGACGTCAACGAATGCCTGAATTCCTCGACGTGTTCGGCCAATGCGACTTGCGGCAACACGCCGGGATCATTCAAGTGCACCTGCAAGCCTGGCTTTTCGGGCGATGGCAAGGTGTGCAGCGACATCGACGAGTGCGCGACCAACAACGGCGGCTGCGCCACCACCGCGCAGTGCACCAATACCGTCGGCGGGTTCAGTTGTGCGTGCAAGGCGGGCTACACCGGCGACCCCAAGGTGGCCTGCACCGACATCGACGAGTGCCCGGCGCCGCAGTGGAGTTGGGATTTCGCCAAGCAAGGATTCGCCGGCTGGAATCTGTCGCCGCCGGCGGTCACCGGCACCACGGTCGGCTGGCAGAACCTCAACGGCGTGCTGTACTACGGCAACGCCGAGGGCACCGACTTCGACACGCCCGGCAAGCCCAACAACGGCACGGCCACCGGGCCGGCCATCGTCTTTGGCAACGCGCCGGCGCACCGCCTCGTCTTCGACGCCAACATCCAGATCGAAGGCGGGACGTTCTATGACAAGTTGACGGTCGAACTGGTGATCGGCACCACGCCGGTCAAGGTGTGGGACAAAACCAAGTTCAACAACAAGATGGGCGTCACCCAGTCGATCGGCGTGGGGCTGGTCGGCTATGCCGGCAAGCAGGCGCAGATCCGCTTCTCGTTCGACACCTTCGACGAGGGCGTCAACCAATTGGCTGGAATCAAGATTTTCAACCTCAAGGTCATCCCCAGCACCGGCGTCTGCGACGTCGCGGCCACCTGCGCCAACGCCCCCGGCAGCTACACCTGCACCTGCGACCCGGGCCTGCTCGGCGACGGCAAGAAATGCGGTTTGCCTGGATCGTCGGCCGATTTCGCAGTGGCGTCGTGCCTTGCGCTCGCCCAGCAGTACAGCGCGCTGCCGCCCGGCCTGTACTGGACCAAGCCGACCGACACGTCGACGGCGACCCAGGCCTACTGTGAGTACGGCTGGACGCGGCTGACGCTCGACACCTTCGACAACGCCGCGACCTCGGGCAAATGGACCCCGCTGCAACTGAGCACCTGCGGCACGTGGGGTCCGATGCTCGGCGGCTTCAACATCGCCGGCGCCGGCTCGGCCTACTCCTTGGCGCTGACCTCACTGCCGGCCCACACCGCGGTGCGCATCCAGGGCACCTTTGTCGCCATCGACACCTGGGACGGCGAGAACGCGGTGGTCAAGCTCGACGGCGCGGCCGTGTGGCAGCAGTCGCACAAGGCCCTGACGCCGGCGCCGCCGTCGGTTTGCGGCCAGACCACCTACGGCGACGCACAGTTCGCGTTCAACATCGTCACGCCGCACAACCAGCCTGCCGCGACCTACGTGGTGACCTCGACGTTGGACCAACCCGCCAGCGACGAGTCGTTCGGGGTGGACAACTTGAGTGTGTGGTACCAGTAGGGCGACGCGGCACTGGCGCGCGCTCGCGGCCGGGCCATGCCTGACTTCGGGCCGGCGGGTGGCGCGAACACCGCGACCGCACTCGGGACCATTCCGGTGGCCTGGCGGTGAAAACCGGCGGCGCGCTCCGAGGGTCCCGGCGCACAATCTGCGATTGCAATTTGTGCTCCCAGAGGGTCCGACAGGCTCTAGTGCGCGCGGGCCCGCCCAGGCCGTGGGGATTGGAGCGGTGGGCGTAGTTTCGGCAGGCCTCGCCGGGCAGGGAGTCGCGCGGCCCGGTCACGCTCCCAGCCCAACCCAGACCAGGTACCCAACGTACGCCACCACCAGGGCCGCACCGACCCCGCGGATGAACCAGTGGCCGCCGAGCAGCAGCACCGCGAGTCCGACCGCCGCCAGCGCACCAGCGCGCCACGAACCTTGGACGGTGCCCCCGCCCGCTGCCTGCGCCGCGGCACCGGCCACCTCGACGTCTGCCCCAGCCGATCGCGCCGACCTGCGCGCCGAACGCACCATCCAGCCGGTGTACGCCAGCGAGGCCACGACCAGCCCAAGGCCTTCCAACCGACCCACTGAGCCATCGGCCAGCACCACCGGGACAGCCGCCATGCTCGCCGCAAGCACGGGCACTCGCGGGCGCGCAGGGCCGCATTCGGCACCACTGGCTGCAACCACATGGCCAACCCGAGGATGAGCCCGATGTTGGCGATGTTCGACCCCAGCACGTTGCCGACAGCGACCGCGCCGTGGCCGTCGAGCGCGGCCTGCACGCCCACCACGATTTCGGGGGCCGAAGTGCCATAGGCCACCACGGTCAGCCCGACCAGCAACTGCGGCACCCGCAACGCCAGCGCCAGTCGGGTCGCACCGGACACGAACCACTCGGCGCCGAGATAGAGCAGTACGCCACCTGCGATGACTTCGAGCCCGTGGGTCATTGCGCACTGCTCTTTCAGCCTTGGCCGTTGGCGCACACGGTGGCCGAGGTGCTGACGCTTTTGCAGGACCACGGGGTGTTGCGCGGCGGGGCGGGTAAGGCAGTGGGCGGCGGGGGCACGGCTGGGTGACCGGACTCGGTCTGCGGCGCGGCTGCGGCCGGGCAAACGGAGACTTGACTTGAGACGAAATCGGCTGCGGTTGCTCCCGGCAGTGCGGATCGGTCGGGCCGGGCCGGGCGAAACCAGCGCGGGGACGTGGTTCGGCGGAAGGGCTGCGTCGGCTCCCTCAGGCCGTGGTCACCGGACCAGTGCGCGCGATTTGAGTCGGCTTCGCCGGGAAGGGTCCTCTCCAGCATCACGTTGACGATTCCGGGACACCCCAGCGCTGCTCCAGGTTCCGCAACTCCGCCTGGTCCATCAGCCTGCGTCCCAGCTTGCGGAAGAACCGATGCATGGCCTCGCGCTCGCTCAGGTCCGTCTCGGACACCACCAGCACGTCATACCCCATCGCATCAAGCTCGTCCCGAATTTGCCCGTCGATCCGTCGCCTTTCAGGATTGCCATGGACCCGGTCGCTCAGGCCATCCTTGTAGACGCAGAACCCCATGGTGCGCCCGGTCGGGTCCACATAGAACACGTCCGGCGTCGTCGCGCCGTACCGGCCGCCCAGATCGATGCGGTGCTTGTACTCGCCCGGTGGGAAGCCCGCCCATTCCAGGTGCCATTGCAACGTGCGCTCGCCCTCGTTGACAGGACCGTCGTGGTCAGGCGGTTCCGGCATCCGCGGCGGGATGTCGTGGCCGAAATGCAGCGCCGAGCCCCACGCCTCCAAGGCAGCGCGGGCCACGTGCCGATCCAAGTGCCGGTGATAGAAGGCGTTGCGGAAGTGCTGCAGGCAGTCGATGCACGACGTGGCGCACTGCCCGGCACAACCCGTGACGATGTGCATGGCCTGCGCGGCCACTTCTGGCCAGCGCTCGACCATCTGCTGCAACAACCCCGACCCACCCGGCATCGGGTCATAGAGCAGACCCTTGACGCTGGTCGCCCCCGGACGGCCGATCACCAGCACTTGCAGGTCTTCCACTTCCATGTCCAGCACTTCGGCCGCGCCGAGCCGCAACGCCTCCAGCACGCTGTACGCCTCGACGCGGCTCTCGCAGTCGCTCAGGCGGAGCACGTCCGCGACGAGGTCGGCGTACAGGCCCATCGGTCGGATGACCTCGATTTGCTGCCCCGCGTTGCCCTGCACGAACACCGTCGGCGCCTGGCAGCGCTCCCGGTGATGTGCTGCAAAGTTGGTCTGTTCGGTCTGGCTGGCAAACGGCGACCGGCTGGTGCCGCAGACGCTGCACAGGGGATAGCCCAACTGCCCTTGCCGGACCCTTGCCGCCGGCCCGACGTTGACGAGGCGCAGGTGGACGCCGTGCCGGAGATCGACTCGCCGCGGCCCCCACGCACGCGACACGCCGCCCGCGTGCCGCCCCTGCTC
>VGRO01000151.1 GCA_016875335.1 Deltaproteobacteria bacterium
CCGGCTGTGCCGCGGGCGACGCGCCAGCGCTGGCCGCCGTTTGGCGCGCGCACGCGGCCGCCGTCGCCGCCCATGGCGACCACCCCATGCGCCACCTCGCGGTCGCGGAACTGACTGACGCGGTAGCGTGATCGCCGACCCCTTGGCCGCGCCAGACCTTGCCGTTTGTTTGACCGTCACACGATGCACGGTTACCCTGCCGGCGCCGCGGCGGCGCCCGACCGTGACCGCGCGCGAGGTGCGGGCTTGATCTTGTCTGCCGCGATGCCAACGCCCCGCTACCCACCCCACCGTCCGCGCGGGGCGCCAAAGGCGCGGCGAATGCTGGTGGTTGGCCTTGCGATCGCCCTGGCGGCGGCATGCCAACCCGAAGCGGCACCGCTACCGGCCGACCGATTGGCGGCGCGTGTTCAGCGGGTCCTTGAAGATCCTACGCTTTTGCCGACAGTTGCTGCGCCGCCACCCGCTGCGGCGACCGCGACCGAGCCGCCAACGGCCGAGACCCCGTCCCTGGCCGAAGGCGCCACGTCCGCCGCCGCACCATCACCGGCCGCTGCACCGCCACCATTGGCTGCACCACCCGTCTCCGCACAGCCACCGCCCACCCCGGCGGTCGCAGCCGCGCCGGCCGAGGCGCCGCCCAGCGGGCAGCCATCGGCCACAGGGATGGCCGGCAGGGAATCCAAAGAGGCGCGCGAGTCCAAGGAGTCGAAGAAACCCAAAGAGGCCAAGGAGCCTAAAGAATCCAAGGAACCCAGGACCGCCAAGGAGCCCAAGGACAGCGCCGACCCCAAGACCGCCAAAGACCCGGTCGGCGGCGACATCGCGGTCCCAGAAGGGGCCGACGCGACCGACCTGTACTACAGCGGCAAGCGCAAGCTCGACCACGGCGACTTTGCCGGCGCCATCGCCGACCTGCGGGCCTCGCACAAGGTGCGGGCGAGCGTGCGGACGCTCACGCTGCTCGGGCGTGCCTACTTCGACAGCGACCAGTTCGCGCTGGCCGAAAAGGCCTTCAAGGCCGCCGGCACCTACGACGAGGCGATGCTCCTGCTCGGCCAGCTCTACCAGCAGACCGGCAAGGCCGACAAGGCGCGCAAGGTCTACGACAAGTTCCTGGCCGCCCACCCGGACCACCCCAAGGCCGAGTGGGTGCGCAAGCTATTGCAGACCCTCTAGCGTACGGCCCCACCAGGCCGCCCCCGCCCAGGAAACCCCATGAATTCGATGATCGTCATCCTGCCTGTCCTGGCGCTGCTCGCGTGCAGCAAGCCCGTGCCCAAGACTGCCGTTGCGCCGCCGGATGCCGCCCCAGCCGCGCTGGCGCCCGCGCCCGCCCGCCCTGGCCTTGCCGAAGCCGCGCGGCCCAGCGAACACGTCGCAAGCAACAAGCCCGACCCGCACTGCAAAGACTGCGTCGGCCCGGACGCCAGCGTGGCGCAGCCCTACACCGGCAAGCCCGAGATCGCGCTCGACCCCAAGACCCTGGCCGAGGTGCAGGCCTCGCTCGACGCCAACAATGCGCTGCTCGAACAAGGCATCGACATCCTTGAGAAGCACGCCAAGGCCCCGGACAAGGCCCAGGCGGCGCTGGACAAGTTCCTTGCCGACAAGAAGAACGACATCGCCGCCGCCCAGGCCACGGCGGCCGAGATCCGCGCGCGCATCAAGGCGGTCGGCTACGATCAGGACATCCCAGCCGAACTGCGTGCCGACTTCGAGAAACGGATGGGCGCGATCAGCGAACGGTTGGAGCGCGTGCGCGAAGCCTACAAGCAGCGCACCGACATCCTGACCGCGTTTGGCCGGCTTTTTCCACGGCCCCACTGAGCCGCCCACCCGTGACGGACGCCCCCGCGCCGGGTCCAGCCAGTTCGCCGCGTAGCGCCCAGCAACAGGCCCTGCTGCTGTGGCTGCGGCAGAGCTTTGGCCAGCGCGGCCGCATGCTGCCCTGGATCCTGGGATTGCTGGTCTTGGCGGGGGCCGTCCAGACCGGTGCGGCGCTGTGGGACGCGCCATCGGGCAACATCAAGGTCCTGCTGGCAGGCGGCCACGTGCGCGACGCGGTGGCGACGGGCCAATGGTGGCGCCTGTTCACGTGGACGTTGCTGCACGCCGACATGGGGCACTTGCTCGCCAACCTGTTGATGCTCGCCGTGGTCGGCCGGCCTGTAGAGGCGGCCTTTGGCGCTGCGCGCCTGTGGATCGTCTTTTGGGGCAGCGCGTTGGGTGCGGCGCTGGCGGTGCTGGGCCACCCGGGGCCGTGGTGGACGGTGGGAGCCTCCGGCGCGGTGCTCGGGGTCCTCGGCGCATGGGTTGGCCTGGGACTCAAGCTCTGGCCGCGGCTGGGGTCCAGGATGCGGGTGCGCATGATTGCCTTGCCGGCCGGCGCACTTGCGCTGCTGGTGTGGATGGGTGGTGCCAGCACCGATCGCCTGGCCCACGCGGGCGGCGCCCTGGGCGGCCTGCTGCTCGGCACCGCGTTGCGGCCGCAGTTCCTGCCCTTGTCGTCCGCGGCCACGCGGCAGTCGGCAGCTTGGCTGCGCTGGACGGCGTACGCAGTGGCCGGCGTGGTGCTGGCGGCGGTGGCGCTGGCGGCAGCGCACATCGACCGGCCCGTGCCGCTGCACAAGGTCCAGACCGAAAAGGTGTTTTTCGACGACATGCCGTTGCGCGTACCGGCTCACCTGCGGCGCGGCACCTGGTCTGCGGCGCAGGGCTGTGCGGGCGCGCTGGCCGACCCGGCCTGGGCCCTGCGCACGCGGCGCGTGGCGTGTTTTCCGTTGCCAGTCGAGGGCGTGTTGCTGCTCGGCCGACGCGATCAGCTCTTTACGCTCGACCGCGAGGACTTGGTCGCCATGGACGAGGCCAACCGCACCGGGCGGTGGGTGCGGCGGCAATCGGGCGTGCTGGTCGCCGCGGTCGGCCGCGACTGGGCGTGGGTCGTACAAGCGCCTGAACCGCTGCTGCCGAGCTACCGCAACGCTCTCTCCGCCGTGTTGCCCGAACCGGGGTCCGCCGTCGTGACCTTGCCGACGGCCGCGACCGGGTCGTGAGGACCGCCGCGCCTGCTCGCCCGGGCGGCAACAGGCTGGCACGGGCGACCGGACGCGCCCCTGCGTCTTCCTGTTCGCCATCGACGCCCCCAAGGACGGCCCTTGCCTTGACGACCGGCAACCTTTTGGCCAGCATTGGCGCCCTGCTGCGCATGGCCAAGGCCCGGCGCGCCGAGGACCGCCATGGGCGTGATGTACAAGCAGAGCGAACTGTCGAGCGCCGACGACTTGTCGATCGGCGGTGGTAGCGGCAATGACCTGGCCGGCAACGTGCTGCTGACCAAGGTGGAAGCCGTGGTCAACTGGGGCCGCAAGTTCTCACTTTTCCAGTATCCGTTCGTCACGGCGTGCTGCGGCATGGAGTTCATGGCGGTCAACGCCCCGCAGCACGACATTGCCCGCTACGGCTGCGAGGTGCCGCGCTTTACGCCGCGCCAGGCTGACCTGCTGATGGTGGTCGGGACAGTGACCCACAAGAATGCGCCGGTGCTCAAGCGCATCTACGAGCAGATGGCCGAGCCCAAATGGGTCATCGCCTTTGGCGCCTGCGCCTCGACCGGCGGCTTCTACGACAATTACGCGACCGTGCCGGGCATCGACCACATCATCCCGGTCGACGTGTACATTCCAGGCTGCCCGCCGCGGCCCGAGCAGATCCAGGACGCCATCCAACTGCTGATGGACAAGATCCAGGGCGGTCGCGCGGAACTGGTGTAGGCGCATCGATCCGCCCGCAGGATTCGCAATTGCCCCCAGGTCTGTGACGGGTCCGCTTGCCGCCCGCGCGGGTCGCGCCTACTTTGGCGGCCCCACCGCGAGGCACACATGACCCGGCACCTTTTCGTCGTCGACCCCCTCGGCCCCATCGACATCCGCAAGGACAGCTCGTTTGCGCTGATGTGGGCGGCGCAGGCCCGCGGCCACGAGTTGTACACCTGCGACACCGATGGCTTGTCGGCTGTCGGTCGCGAAGGCTTCGCGCGCTGCCGGCCGACCACGGTGCGAAAAGTCCAGGGCGACCACCACGCGATGGGCCCGGCGCAGCAGCTGCCGCTGTCGGCGTTCGACGTGGTGTGGATGCGCAAGGATCCGCCGTTCGACATGCAGTACATCGCGTCGACCTACGTGCTCGACCTCGCGCCGACGACGACACGGGTGTGGTCGCGACCGGCGGCGCTGCGGTCGTGGAATGAGAAGACCTCGCTCTTGCAGTTCGGGGACTTGGCGCCCAAGACCCTGCTGTCGCGCGACAAGGACCAGATCCTGGCGTTCGCGGCCCAGGTCGGCGGATCGGTGGTGCTCAAGCCCCTGGGGTATTCGGGGGGCAACGGCATCGTCGCGCTGCACCCTGGCGATCTGAACGCGCGGTCGCTGGTCGAGATCCTCACCCGCCAAGGCAAGGAATTCATCGTCGCCCAGCAGTACCTGCCCGCCGTGCGCGACGGGGACAAGCGGGTCATCCTGGTCCACGGCGTGGCGCGCGCTGGGCTATTGCGCATCCCGCCGGCCGACGATCTGCGCGGCAACATCCACATCGGCGCGACGACGCGCCTTTCGCCGCTGACGCCGGCCGAGCAGCACATCTGCGACACCATCGGCCCCGTGCTGCGCGCCGCCGGACACCTTTTCGTCGGCATCGACCTCATCGGCGAGCGGTTGACCGAGATCAACGTCACCAGCCCGACCGGTATCCACGAGATCCGCGACCAGGGCGGGCCTGACCTCGCGGAGGAGCTTGTGGATGCCGCGCTGGAGACCCCGTAACCGAGCAATCGGCTGCGAAAGCTGAGAAGTCCCGCAAATTCTTCAACGGGTTCCGCGCAACAGGCGTTTCGTTTTCCAAGACCCTCTGAGCCCCGCCGCCTACTTGCACACCCCTGAGTCGGGCTTGCACTTGCCGTAGACCTTGCAGATCTGCGCGCCCTCGCAGTCGGCCTTGCTGGCAGCGACGCAGCGGCCCGCAAGGTGGGAGCACGCCCCGTCTTGCGCACACTGGTCGGCGGCCTTGCAGTCGGCGTCGCCGGTGGCCACGCAAGCCGGGGCGCCTCCCTCGGTCCCCAGGTGGCACAGTCCCTCCCAGCGGCAGAAGTCGGAGAGCTGGCAGCGCTTCTCGCTCGTCGCCACGCACGCGCCGGGCTTGCGGGTGCACGCCCCGTGCCACCGGCACACCATTGCCGCTTCGCAGTCTCCATCGCAGCCCGGGCCGCATTGCCAGCCATCGGGACGGCAAAACCCTTGTGCCTTGCACCCGGGGCCGGAAAGACACTGCGCGGTCGTCGGGCACACGGCGCCTGTAGCGCACGGTTGCAGGTCGGCCGGATAGCAGTTGCTGGCATCGGCGGCTGCAGGGTCGGAATCGCCGCCGTTGCACCCGCCGAAAAGCGCCACAGCGAGCCCGACGGCCAGAACTCGGTTGCGCCTCATGGCGCCTCAAGCCCCGGCGCGTGGTCGATGGCCACCACCAGCCATTCGTCGCCGCGCAGGCCGAACACCCAGCGCCACACGGCGGCGCCGCCTGCGGGTCCCAGTGGCGGGTGCTGCACCTGGACCACCGCCCGCTGCGGGTTGTGCGGGTCAAGGCGCACACGGATGCCGGTCGAGGCCATACGCGCCCAGTCCTGGGGTTCGGTCACCCGGTCGGCCCAGCGCGACCAGTTCGCGATCCAGGCGTCGATCTGGGCCGCGCGCTCGCGGTGGCGGCTGGGCTCAGCCCAGAGATCGGCCCAGCCGTTGCCGAGATCCTTGCCGTCCACCGTCAAAAGCGACCAGTCGAAAACCGATCGCAGCGCTTCCATGCGGTGCGTGGTCTGCATCTGATCCACCAGGAAGCGGACCGCGGCCTCTGGCGTTGCGCACGCCGCGCCACAACCGCCGATGATCGCCGGCGGGCGCTTGCGGCGCTCGGCCTTGGAGCCCAGGCCCAGGGTCGGGTCGATGTTGCGTGCGGGACTAGGGGCCAATTCAGGGTCAGGGACAGGACCAGGCGCAGGCACAGGCACAGGGACAGCGACACGCACAGCGACAGGCACAGCGACAGGCACAGGGACAGCGACAGGCACAGGGACAGCGACAGGCACAGGGACAGGGACAGCGACAGGCACAGGACCAGGCGCAGGCGCAGGGGCAGGCACAGGCACAAGATCAGGGGCAGCAGGCAATGACCGTTCAACGACGGCAGCATCGGGCGGGCGGCCGCACGCGGCAACGGCCAACGCCATCCACAGCCACGGCAGCGCGCGCATCATCCCTGGGCGACGGGCTCGACGAAGCGGCTGCGGATGTCGAGCAGACCATTGAGGCACTGCTCAAACGCCTCGACGACCCGCGGATCGAAGTGTTTGCCCGATTCGCGGCGGATGTGCGCTACGGCGTCCTCGACCGACCAAGCGTCCTTGTACACGCGCGGTGTGGTCAGGGCGTCGAACACGTCGGCCAGCGCGACGATGCGACCGACCAAGGGGATCGTCTCGCCCGCCGCGCCCTGTGGGTAGCCGGTGCCGTCCCACTTCTCATGGTGCGACAAGGCGATTTCCTCGGCCATCTGCAGCAGCCGCGACCGCGATCCGTGCAGGATTTGCGCGCCGATGGTCGGGTGCTGCTTCATCACCTCCCATTCGTCGGCGGTCAAGCGACCGTTCTTGAGCAGGATCGCGTCGCGGATGCCAATCTTGCCGACGTCGTGCATCGGCGCCGCCAACTTGATGAGCGCCTGCTCTTCGGCGTTGAGCCCCATCTGGCGGGCGATGGCCTGGGCATAGCTCGACATGCGCTCGACATGCTCGCCGGTGTCGCCGTCTCGGTATTCTGCGGCGCGCGCAAGGCGCATGACGGTGTCCCGGCTTGCCTCGATGAGCTGGGTATTGACGGTGCGCAGCCGCTCCAACGCGGCGGTCAGATCCGCGGTGCGGGCCTGCACCATCTCTTCGAGCTTGCGGTTCGATTCGTGGACCTGGATCTCGGTGGTGATGCGCTCGGCCGCCACCCGCAGCACGCGCAGATGGGTGCCGCCGGGCAGCGGGCCGCCACCCCACGCGTGCAGTCCGCCGACCACGTTGCTGCCGTGCGCCTTGAGCGGAACACCCACGTACGGCAGGCTGGCCTGGCTCTCGCCCACCAGCACCCCCTCGGCCTCGTCGATGAGCAATTGTTCGCCGCGGGCGACCAGTTCGGCGTGGCGGCGCTCCAGGAACGCATGGCCACCCGAACGGCCGCGCTGGTGGCACTCCGCGGCGATCTCGGGCTGGCTGGCCGCGCCCAAGGTCACGACCACGTGGTCCAGCCCGGTCCACTCCGAGACGCGCCGCGCCAAAGCCTGCAACACCTCGTCGGCGCCGGCCCAAGCGCTGCTGAATGTAGAAAGCTCGAATAGCGCATTGAGCGTGTCGCGGTCGCGCAAGGTCTGGGCGGTCAGGCGGTGGACCCGCACCAGCGACCGCACGCGCACGTGCAGGTCCAAGGTCTCGACGGGCTTGTCGAGCAGGTCGTCGGCGGCACTGTGCCGCCACATGCGTTCGCGCAGGCTGTCGTCGGTGCGCACAATCAGCAGCATCTGTGGCCGCAACGGCGACGCGCGGACGATGTCGACGATGGTCTGCAAGGTGTCGTTTTCGCGGCAGAGCGCGCAGTCGCCGTCGAGGATCACCAGCTCCGGGCGCAGATCGACGAGGCGTTTCTGCAGCTCTTCGGTCGCCACCACATGCAGGGTCACGTAGCCGAGCGGCTGGGCCACCTGGCCAATCAACTGCAAGATGTCAGGGTCGTTGCCGACGACGACCACGCGGGCCTGCGATGCCATGCGCACTCGAGCGGGAGCGGCGGGCGGGGAACGCCCGTGCCGGGATTCGAGCATGGCGGGCGACGGGGGATTGCGCAACCGGCCTGGCGCAGTGCATTGTTTCTCTGAGTGTTTTGTAGGTGCGCACCAGCCGAGGCGAGACCCACGCCAGCCGATGGCCCAGTGCGGGCGCAACTTCCCCGAGCCAGCGATCGCGGGGGCGAGGCCGGCGCTGCTCAGGTCCTGACCCTGCACCTGTTCCTGTCCCTGACCGGCGCCACAGCCGGGGATCACCGCTATCGCGGATTCGGCGCCGGCTGACCCTGAGAGCCAGGCGAGGCACGGTCCTGGGTGAAAATTGGGGCGCCGCCGCAGTCGGGGATCTACGGCCGAATGGCCTGTGGTACCACGGACATTGCGACCGGGCAGAACTCTCAGAGTCAGCCGGCTGCGCCGGACAGGCGCAGGCACAGGCACAGGGCCAGCGTCGGATGTGGGCGTTCGTACGCGAGGTTTGCTCAGGCCCTGACCCTGCACCTGTGCCTGTCCCTGACCGGCGCCACAGCCGGGGACCACCGCAATCGCGGATTCGGCGCCGGCTGACCCTGAGAGCCAGGCGAGACCCAGGCCTGCGTGGAACGGTGTGGCCGCCGCACCCGGAAATCCACCGGCGAATGGCCTCTGGTACCACGATCTCTTCGACTGGGTCGAACTCCCATCGTCCGCCGGCTGCATCGCACGTCGCCTGGCTTTTGACGGAATCCGAGCCCCGTGGCCTCCGCTTGACACCGCCCGCAACCCCGCGCACGATCCGCGCCCCGCCAGAAACATACCGACCGGTCGGTTTGTTTCACGATGCCCGCAAAACGGCCGCAGTTCCGCGGTCCTGGACGCCACATGCCCACGTCGCTCGAGCCCACCCATGTCGATGCCAGCCTGCTCGGAGCCCTGCGCAGCGGGCGGGCCCGCGCGACGGTGTCGTTTGCCGGTCAGGGGGTCGGCTGGATCGACGGGCTCGCGACCTTGGACCGGCAGGTGCCGGCGGTCCGGGCGCTGGTCAACGCTGCCGACGCCGTCCTGCGCCAAACCGTGGCCGATCGGGCGTTTGCCTGGAGCGGCCATTGTGCCCATGGCCTCGACCTCGCGCGCTGGGTGCGCCAGCCTGAGACGCGGCCGCCGGCCGAAGTGCTGTCCAGCGCCGTGGTGTCGCAGCCGGGCATCCTGATCGCCCAGGCGGCGCGGTGGCAATGGCTGCTGGCCGAGGGGTTCGATGGCGCCGTCGCAGCCGGCGCGGTCCAAGCGGCGACCGGTCACTCGCAAGGCGTGATGGCGGCGCTCATGGCAGCCGAACACGGCGCCCGCGACCTCGACCCGGCGCGGGTCGGCCAGTACGCCCAGGTCATGGCCTGGCAGGGCCTGACCATGGCCCAGTCGGCCGGCATGCGCGGCGCGCGGCAGGGCGAAGCGACCGCGATGGCAGCGGTCAGCGGGCCCACCGCCCCATTGCTGCAGGCCGCCGTGGACCGGGTGGCGGGCCCGTCGGAGGGCGCCGACAGACCGGTGCTGTCGCTGTGGAACACCCGCACCCGGCACGTGGTCAGTGCGGCGCCCGAGGTGCTCTTGCGCCTGCACGACGCCCTGACCCGCGTGGCTGCCGACCAACTCAAGGCCCGCAAGGAGGGCCGACTGGGCGGTAAGCCCCTGCAGTTCACCTGGGAGTGGCTGGACGTCGCCGGGCCCTACCATGGCCCCGCCATGGCCGCAGGCCTCGACGCCATGCGCCGGGTGCTCCGCGACCTGGAGTTTGCGGTCGCGCCTTTGCAGTTCCCAGTGTTGTCGTCGAGCCGCGCCGAGCCCTATGCGCCCGCCACGGTGCTGGACGAGGTGATCCAAGACGAATTCGTCCGGCCGGTGCGCTGGGCCGACGTGGGCCGGGCGCTGGCAGAGCGGGCCGACACCGTCATCGACCTCGGCCCCGGCGACGGCGTGGCCAAGCTGACCATGAGCAACCTGCGCGGCCGACCCGTGCGCGTGCTGGCGGTCGACACGGCCGAGGGCCAGCGCGCGTTGCTCGACGGCGCGGGTCCGGGGCCGCTGCCGGTGGACTACCGGGGCTTCGCGCCGCGCCTGGTCCGGCTGCCCGACGGCGAAACAGTGGCCGACAACGCGTTCTCGCGCGCCTGCGGCATGCCGCCGATCCTGCTGCCGGGCATGACCCCGACGACATCCGACGCCCCCATCGTCGCCGCGGCCGCCAACGCCGGCTACTGGGCCGAGCTGGCCGGCGGCGGGCAGCCCACCGCGCGGATCTTCGACCTGCGCGTCGATGAGCTTGCGGCGCTGCTGGAGCCCGGCCGGGGCTTCTGGGTCAACCTGCTGTACCTCGACCCCTACCTGTGGGACATGCAGGTGGTCAAGGGCCTGTGCGTGCGCGCGCGGCAGCGCGGGGTGCCGCTGGTCGGCCTGGTGGTCAGTGCAGGCGTGCCGCCAGTCGACGAGGCCGCGCGCTGGCTGCGCAAGTGGCGGGCGGCGGGCATCGGCCACGTGGCATTCAAGCCGGGCACCGCGGCGCAGATCGATCAGGTGTGCAAGATCGCCCGCGCCGTGCCGGAAGCCACCCTTTACGCACACATGGAGGGCGGCAAGGCCGGCGGACACCACTCTTGGGAGGACCTGGAAGACCTGTTGATCGACGGATACGCCAAGGTGCGCGCCTGCCCAAACCTGGTGCTGTGCGCAGGCGGGGGCATCGCCACCCAAGAGCGCGCAGTCGAGTTGCTGACGGGCGCTTGGTCGCGGCGCCACGGTCTGCCCGATATGCCGGTCGACGCGGTGTTCCTGGGTACGCTGGCCATGGCGTGCCGGGAAGCCACGGCGTCGGCGGCGGTCAAGGCCGCCCTGGTCCAAGCCAGCGGCACCGATCGCTGGGTGCACGCAGGCGGCGCAAAGGGCGGTGTCACCAGCGGCAAGAGCCAGTTGAGCGCGGACATCCACTACCTGGACAACCACGCGGCGCGCGTGGGTCGGCTGCTCGACGACGTGGCGGGCGACGCGGCAGCGGTGGCGACCCGCCGCCAAGAGATTGTGGCAGCGCTGGCCGGCACCGCCAAACCCTACTTTGGCGACGTTGAGGCGATGACCTGGGCCGAGGTGCTGCGCCGCGCGGTGCAGACCATGGCCATCGGCAGGCACGGCCGCTACGACGACGGCGCCTGGCTCGACCCGACGTGGCGCGCGCGGGCCTTGGACCTGTTTGCGCGGGCGGAAGCGCGGCTGGCCGGCGCAGAGGGGCGGGCGCCGCGGGTGCGCTGGCAGTCGCCGAGCGAGCTGGACGACCCCGACGCGGCCCTGCAAGACCTGTGCCGCCACCATCCGGCGGCGTTGCGCGAGCCCGTGCATCCGGCCGATGCGGCCTGGTTCGTGCAGTTGTGCGCGCGGCCCGGCAAGCCCGTGCCGTTTGTGCCGGTCCTCGATGAGAACGTGCGGCGCTGGTACAAATCCGACGCCCTGTGGCAAGCGCAGGACGACCGCTACCCGGCCGACGCATGCCTGGTCATCCCCGGCCCAGAGGCGGTAGCGGGCATCGCCCGGGCCGACGAGCCGGTGGCCGAGCTGCTCGGTCGCTTTGAGCGGGCACTTCTTGGCCACCTGGCGCGCTCTGGCCTTGCGCCAGTGCCGGCGGCGCGGGTGCTGGTCGGCCCGCCGGACCGTTGGACGCAGCTTGGCGCCGGCGACCCCGGGCCGATTGGCGCGGTGCTGGCCGGCGCGCCGTGGTGGTCGGGCGCGGCGCCGGGTGCAGACCTGTGGCGAGCGCTGTGTCCAGCCGAGGTGGCATCTGTGGTGCAGACCGAGCGCGACGCCGCCGGTCAACTGCAGCGCGTGGTGGTGGCCGACCCGGCCGGCGAGTCGGTCGAGTTGATCGCAGTCGGTGCGGATACCGCGCGCATCGCAGCGCACCTGCAGCGCTCTCCCGCGGCGCCGGTGTGGGCGTTCGAACTGCGGCGCGAGCGATTGGGCCGCGGCGGCGAGCGGTTGATCGTCGACCCCAGTGCGTTCGCAGAAGCGGTGCAGGACCTCTACCAGACGCTGGTGGCCGACGCTGGGGCCACGGGCGTAGCGCTTTTCGAACCTGCGCAAGACTGCGTGCCCTTGCCGGCCGATCGCGCCGCGGCGTGGTCGGCCTTGTGCGGCGGCGACCCGGCGGCCGGCGTCCCGGCCGTCGATTTTGCGTTCCCGTTGGTGTGGCGCGGGCTGTTTCGGGCCATGGCGGCGCCGGAACTGCGCGGCGGCTGGCTGCGGCTGCTGCACGCAGAACACGCGGTGCAGGTCGAGTCGCCGGACCGGCCTCAGCCGGGCATGCCGGTGCATACGCAGGTCCGGGTGCTGCAGGTGTCGGACAGCGAGGCCGGCCGCAGTGTGACGCTGCGCGGCGATCTGGCCCAGGGTCCAGCGCGGGCGGTGGTGACGACGCGGCTGGTGATTCGCGGTGCGGCGACCCCCTTGACGGCACCCTGGACGACAGTGCCGGTCGGCCGCAGTGTCGCGGCCCTTGTGCTCGAACCGATTGCGCAGGCTTTGCTGCCCGACGCCGCGGCCGTGGACGTGTTGGTGGAATTGCCCTGGCTGCGATTCGACCTGCACCCCCTACCAGGCGACCGCCTGGACCTGCGGGCCACCGTACGCGAGATCCACCTGGACGACGGCCAGCGGTGGTGCGCGGCCGAAGGCACGGTCCTGCGCGCGGGCGCAGTGATCGGCCGGGTGAACCTGCCTGGCGCATGGCAAGCCAGCGGCGACCACCCCTTGCGGCGCCTGGCCGAGGCGCTCGGCGGACCGCTCGCAGCGGTGCCGACACCCAAGGCGTTGCTCGCCGAGGCCAGGGTGCGCGCGCCTGTCGACGCCCTGGCGTTTTCGGGCGCTGGCGGCGACTTCAACCCCATCCACCACAGCGTGCTCGCCGCACGCCTCGCCGGTCTGTCGGCGCCGATCGTGCACGGCATGTGGACGGCGGGCCGGGCCAGCCAGTTCGCTGCGGCCGCGTGCGGCGTGGCAGAAAGTCACGTCCGCGCGGTAAGCGCGACGTTTTCGGCGCCGGTGGCGCTTGGCGGCGTTTTGTACCTGAGCGCTTCGCGGGTTGCGGTGCGCCAGGGGCTGCGCGTGGTCGAGGTCGGCGTGCACCTGGGCAAAGACGGCCCCGAGGCGGCGCGCGCCCGCTACGAGATCGCGCCCCCGGCCACCGCCTACGTCTTCCCCGGTCAGGGTGTGCAGCAGCAAGGCATGGGCATGGCCGGCTTCGCGCGCAGCCCGGCGGCCCGCGCGGTGTGGGAGCGCGCCGATGCCTTCACCCGCGCGGAACTCGGGTTCTCGGTCCTGGACGTGGTGCGCCACAACCCCAAGTCCCTGGTGGTCCGCGGCGACCGCCTGCTGCATCCCGAGGGCGTGCTGCAACTGACCCAGTTCACCCAGGTCGCGATGGCGGTGCTGGCGATGGCACAGGTGGCCGAGCTGCGCGGCGCAGGCGTGCTCGACGAGACCGCGGCGACCTGCGGGCACAGCGTCGGCGAATACAACGCGCTGGCCGCCTATACCGAGGTGTTACCGCCTGAGACGGTGCTGGACATCGTCTGGCAGCGCGGCTGCACCATGCATGGCGTGGTCCCGCGCGACGCGCACGGAAGAAGCGCCTATGCGATGGGGGTGGTGCGGCCCAACCTCGCGGGTCTGGACCACGCCGGCACCGAGGCGCTGGTCGCCGACGTCGCGGCGCGGACCGGGGGCTTCGTCCAGATCGTCAACCACAACGTGCGCGACCGCCAGTACTCCGTCACTGGCGAACTGGGAGCCCTTGCGGAATTGCAGCGCGCGCTGGTCCGGCGCCAGCCCGCGGGCGGCAAGCCGGCCTGGATCGCCGTGCCGGGCCTGGACGTGCCGTTCCACTCGCGCGTGCTGCACACGGCGGTGCCGGTGTTCCGGTCGGTGCTCGACCGCCGGCTGCCGACGACCATCGACCCGCACAAGCTGGTCGGCCGCTACATTCCCAACCTCGTGGCGATGCCGTTCGGCCTGGACGACGCCTTCGTGCAGGCGGTCGTGGACGCCACGGGTTCCGCGCAGTTGCAAGCCGCGATGCGCGACCGGGCAGCCTGGGCGGGGCGCGACCCCGAGCTTGGGCGCCTCTTGTTGGTCGAGTTGCTGGCGTGGCAGTTCGCCAGCCCGGTGCGCTGGATCGAGACCCAGGACCGGCTGTTTGCGCCGCGCGACCGCGGTGGCCTCGGCATCCGGCGCCTCATCGAAGTCGGCCCAGGCCACCAACCGACGCTGGCCAACATGGCGCGGGCGACCCTTGGAACGCACCCCACCTCTGTTCAGGTGCTCAACGCCGAAGCAGAATTTGACACAGTCATGGAGCGCGGCGCGGGCATCGAGCTGGCGCCCGCGGACGGGGCTGGGGCAGGCGCGACAACAGAGGCAGGGACAGGGGCAGCGACAGGCGCAGGCACAGGGACAGGCGCAGGCGCAGGCACAGGGACAGGCGCAGGCACAGGGGCAGGGTCAGGCGCAGGGTCAGGCGCAGGCGCAGGCACAGGCGCAGGCACAGGGACAG
>VGRO01000152.1 GCA_016875335.1 Deltaproteobacteria bacterium
CTGCTGCTGGCCAGTGCGCTGACGCTTGGGCGCCGGCCCCCGCCGCTGCCCGACGCGGTGCCGGTGTGCGCCAACCTCGCGCCGCTCTACTACTTCGCCGGCACGGTGTGGGACGGCGTGATTCCGACGCGCACGGCCGACGCGGCCCCCCGTGTACCGGTGCCGACGGGCAGGCTGGC
Source organism: Deltaproteobacteria bacterium (assembly GCA_016875335.1). GTDB lineage: Bacteria > Myxococcota_A > UBA9042 > UBA9042 > UBA9042 > SXRM01. The sequence goes on from VGRO01000152.1 coordinate 180, forward strand.
CAAGGCCCACCCGCGCAATGCGGTCCAGGCCGACGGCGGCGCCCCGGAAGAAGGGCCAGACGACGACCCGGCGCACCTGCCGGCTGCGGCGAGCGCTGTTGCCGACTCGGGCATGCGCCTGCGCGATCCGGCTTTCGTGCGGGCCGGCGCCGACCTGCGCAAACAACTGCCCGACCCCAAGGGCAAGCGCTGGAACGTGGTGTGGCTCGTCTTGGAGAGCACCGGGCTGCGCTACGCGCTCGGCAAGGTGACGCCACCCGACAAGCCGCCCATGCCGTACCTGAACGAACTCGCCAAGTCGGGCTGGCTGCTGCGGCGCCACCATTCGACCAGCAATTCCAGCGCGATCTCGATGGTGTCGATGCTCTCGGGCTTGTATCCGAGCCCCACGCACTACGCATTTGCGACCCGCCGCGACATCGCCTTTCCATCGGCGGCGACGCTGCTGCCCGGCCTTTCCGAGGCCGTCCTGGTGACGCCGGGCAAGCTCAACTACTACTTTCCACACGGGTTTCTGAAGAACTCGGGTTTTGGCGACGTCGAAGGCTACGACGACGTGCCGGTCAAGAAGGACGCGGTGGTCCAGGGCACCGGCCGCGACGAAATCGCGACGGTCGACTACTTCCTGCGCAAGCTCGATGCGCTGCGGCCGCCGTACCTGGCCGTGTACTACAGCTTCGTCGCCCATTGGGACTATGCGAACTATGGTCCGGCGTGGCGGCGCTACCCGTCGTCGCGCACGCTCGACCGCTACCTGAACAATCTGTGGCTGCTGGACAACCTGATCGCCCACATCGTCGCCCACTTGAAGAAGACCGGCCGCGCCGACGACACCGTGTTGGTGATCTGTGGCGACCACGGCGAAGCGTTCGGCCAGCACGAAGGCAACTGGTCGCACCCATTCGCCATCTACGAGGAGAACCTGGAGACCCCGGCGGTGCTGTGGCAGCCCGCGTTGTTCCAACCGCGCATCGACGACCGCCTGACGGGCCACATCGACCTCTTGCCCACGGTGCTCGACGCGGTGGGTGCGCCGTGGGACCGTTCGCACCTGCAAGGCGAGTCGCTGTTTCAGGCCGAACTAGAACGCAAGTACTTGTTTGGCTTTGGAAAGGATGGCGCCGTCTTTGCCATCGACCCTGCGGGGCCCAAGATCCACCTGCCGCGCGAGGGCCCGTGTGTGGCGTACGACCTGCACACCGACCCAGGCGAGCGCCGCAAGCTGTCGTGCGACCGATACGCCGACATGGGGGCGGCCGTGCGCAAGTGGAAGGCATGGCAGCGCGCGGCGATCGCAGCCCACAGCAAGGCGACGCTGTCCTCCACCACCAAGGGCTCCGCGGCAGGCAAGGCGCCGGCCTCGCCCAAGTAGCAGCCGGTTGGCGCGCCGGCCCAATCGCAGTATCGTGCGCCCCACCGCAACGCCTGCGGCGACCGCGACCATGGACGACACGATCCTTGCCCAAGCCGCCGCGAGCGACGCCGCCATCGCCTCGGGCCTCAAGGGCTTGAACATCCCGGCGCACTGCAAGAACTACATCATCGCCGCGGGCGAACCGCACGTCATCGACGGCGCCAACATCATCACCTTTCGCGACGATCCGGCCTGGGATTTCAGCCGCCACATCGGCGAGACCGGCTCGTCGATCATCGAGGACCGCCGCAAGCCCAAGTCGGTGGAACCCGTCAAGACCTTGGAGGAAGGCCAGGACGTGGTCAAGGGCGTGCTCATCCACTCGGACATCACCCCCGACGCCGCCACCTGCTACCGCGTGCTGCTGAGCCGCGCCCTGTCCACGCACTTCATGATCGACTGGAACGGCGTCATCTACCAGGGCACCGATCCGTTGCGCCAGGCGAGCCACGGCGGCGGCGCCGAAAACACCCTCAAGGACGCCAACCACTGGACCATCGGCATCGACATGAACTGCATGCTGGTCAAGATGACCGGCGACACCAAGCCGACCGGATCGCAGGGCGTGCGGCAGGTGTTTGAGTCCACGATCAACGGCGAACCGTGGCGGTCGATCGGCTACACCGACGCCCAGTACGACGCCCTGGTCAAGCTGCTGCGCGGCCTCAAGCAGCTTTTCACCAAGATCGTGCTGATGCCGCCCATCGGCCCCGACAAGCAGGTGCTGCTGGAGCAAACCGAGATCGACCTGGAAAAATGCGGCATTTTCGGGCACTACCACATCAACGCCCAGAAGATCGACCCGGGGCCCGGCTTCGAGTGGACGCGGCTGATTGCCGACCTGAACCGCCAAGCCAACTCGTTTCCGGTCGTGCTTGAGCGCGCCAAAGATGGCAAAGCCAAGAACATCGACACTGTCTACAACGAGTCCGAGGTCACCAAGCTGGCCGAGGTGTACTTTCGCAATACCGAGGATCCGCAAGACGGGACCACGGGCGGCACCTTTCCGGTCGGCGCCAACGGCCAATGGCACGGCGGCATCCACCTGCACCTGCCCGCCAATGCTCCAGTGCTGGCGATGTTTCCGGGCAAGGTGGTGGCGGCCAAGAACACCCAACCGGGCAAGCGCGAGCCCACGTTCGGCAGCAACAACTTCGTGCTCTTGCGCCACGAGATCGCGGTCGACGACACCGACCCCGCGAGCCGGAAGTTCAAGTTCTGGTCCCTTTACATGCACCTGGCTCCGTTCGACGCCGAGACGGACATCACCGAGGCCATGGCCCTCATCAAGGAGCCGACGCTTTCGGTCGATGTGCGCGACACCATCGCCCCGGACTGGGTCCACCTGCTGCGTCTCAAGATCGCCGGCAAGAAACTGGAGGAGGACGCTGCAGAGCTGGCCGCCGCCGCCGAGGAGCTCAAGAAGGCCGAAAAGGAGGCCAAAGCCAAAGCCAAGAAAGAAGGCAAGGACAAGGGCAAAGGCAAGGCCGACGCCAAGGGCAAGAAGCGCAAGAGCGAGGACGATGAGGACGACGCCGGCGCCGACAAGGACGAAGACGAAGCCCCAGCCTTTCTCGAAATCGGCAAGAACGTCGATGCCCTGGTCGAAGGCCGCGTCGCGCTCGTCGAGGACAAGTACCCGGTGGACGTCAAGGTCGGCGATCGCATCGGCCGCGTCGGCCGTTTTGGCGACGACGACAACCAGCAGTCGATGGTGCATATCGAGGTGTTCAGCGACGGCGCGTGGAAGGAGTACGTCGACCTGCTCGGCGCCCACGCCGCGAATTGGCACGAAGCCAACCCGGACCCCAGCGACGACCTGTTCTGCGACGACGAAGAGACGATGCGGTCGATCCTGCCGGAGCAGAGCGCGCGCCACAAACGCAAGCTGCGGAACTTCCTGGACGCCGGCACCCGGCTCATGGGCGACCAGATCGTCGATTTCTACAAGCTGACGCCCGCGGACAACGTGCAGGTCAGCCGGATGCGTCGCCAGATCACCTTGCACGTCTCGGAGTGGAGCGACCAGGTCGACTGGTTCAAATCGTTGTCCAAAGCCCAGGATTGGGACGGCCGCAGCAAGGACATCGCCGAACTCATCAAGGATCCGCAGGGCGGCTGGAGCGAGAAATTGTTCGCACGGCAGATCCGCCGGCAGTTGCCCTACATCTGGCTCAACCAAGAGGTGGCGGCGCACGTCGGCATCGACTCAGCCAAGAACTGGGACGGTCATCTTTTCCATTTCCACCCGATCAACTTTCTGCTCTGGCTGACTTTCCGCTTTGGCACCAACAAGATGTCGCGGCCGACCGCCAATCGGCTCAATGAGGCCGAGCAGAAGCGATACCGCCGGGCCCAGGAAGAAGAAGAGCGTCAGGCCCGCGAAAAAGGTCAGTTGGAGTTCGGCGAGGAGGTGATGCCATCGGCGGGCGGCGACATCGAACCGCCGGGCGAGGCGCTCAAGGAACTATGGGAAGCGCCGCGGCTGCCGAGCGAATGGCGGTTGCGCGAGGATTTGTAGCGCCCGCGCCAAAGAGGCGTGCCCCGGCGCGCCCCAGCCACCTCAGAGGAACACGTGACTCACGCTGCCGCACCCGCCGAACGCGTCGCCTTCTATCCGGGCTCGTTCGACCCGATGACCATCGGCCACATCAACCTGGTCGAGCGAATCTTGCGGGTGTTCGACCGCGTCATCATCGCGCTTGCCCAAAATGTCAACAAGAAAGCGATGTTCTCCTTGGAGGAGCGCCAACGACTCATCGAAGCCGTGTTCGCCGCGGAACCGCGGGTGCGGGTCGTCACGTTCGAAGGCCTGATGGTGCAGGCCGCCCATGCCCACGGCGCCGCTGCGGTGGTGCGCGGCCTGCGCGGCGTGGCGGATTTCGAGTACGAATTCCAGCTGGCGACGATGAACAACTTGCTGCTGCCGCAGCTAGAAACGGTGTTCCTGATGACCGAGAAGTCGCACTTCTTCGTGTCGTCGAACCTCGTGCGCGAGGTGGCGAGCCTGGGCGGCGACGTGTCGGCGCTGGTCCCTGCCCCCGTGCTCCTGGCCCTCAAGGCGCGCTTTGGCTGACCGCGCACGGGCGACGGCGCCACAGACAGCGACCAGAACGGCGGCGCAGACCGCGATCAGAACGGTCGCTTGAGCGCACCCTTGTACACGCGGTCGATGAAGCTCTGCCGGAAGTCGAGCGACGCAATCTTGACTTCGCTGCGCGCGAGCACGTAGAAGACGCTCGGCTTGTAGATGCGGCCCTCGATGTTCTGCAGGTCGAGCTCCTGCACACCCTTGTCGGCGTCGTTGACGCGGATGTTGCCGGACCCCTTGCCTTTGACCTTGCTGTCGCGCTCGCCGGCCAACGCCGGACTGGCGGTCAACGCTCCGAGTGCGACGAGAACGGCGACGATCTTGCGCATGACAGTCCTGTTGCGGCCCTAGCGGCCGGGCGGCGGAGGGGGAGGTTCCTCAGGCTTGCTGCCACCGTCATCGGGCGGCGGGGGCGGCGCTGGTTCGGGGGCTGGCGCCGGTTCCGCCGGCTTGTCCTCTTTCTTGTCGCTCTCCGGCGGCTTGCTGGGCTCGGGTTTCGGCGCCTCGGGCGGCGGCGCAGGGGGTGCCGTGTCTTCTTTCTTGTCTGGCGGCGGGGGTGGCGGTGCACCACCTTCGGGCGGCGGCGCGGGCGGCGTTCCACCATCCGGGGGCGGCGTGGGCGCCGGCTCGGGCGGCTTCTTGGCTGCCTCTTCCTCGGCCTTCTTGCGGGCGGCTTCTTCCTCTTCGGCTTTCTTCTTGGCCTCCTCGGCCTCTTTGGCAGTCTTATCGGCCTCTCTCTTCTTCTTGTCGTCCTCGGCTTCCTTGGACGCCTTCTCGGCATTGATGCGTTTGGTCTGCTCCTGCTTGAGGAAAAGCTCGGCGTCGCCGAGGTACTTCTTGAGCGCCTCGAGCTCCTTGCCCTCCAGTGCCGCACCCCGCAGTTCTTTGTAACCGTTGAAGTACTCGATGGATTTCTGGAACCGCGCCTCGTCCGTCGCCATGTCGGCGGTCTTGTTCTCCAGGTAGAGGATGGCGAGGTTGAACAGGATTTCAGGGCGCTTGCTGTCCTGCGCCAGCGCCGCCTCGTACGCCACTTTGGCCTTGTTGGCGCGGTCCGGATCCTTGGTCACCCGCCACGCGCTGCCCAGGTTGATGCGCGCTTCCAAGAATTTGGGCTGGTTTTCCAGAGCCTTGTTGATGGCCTCGACGGCCTCTTCGCCTTTGCGCGCCACGATCCAGCAAATGCCCAGGTTGTTCCAGGCTTCGGCGTAGTCCACGCGATAGCCGACCGCCTTCTTGAAGTGGTCGCGGGCCGTCTCCCAGTCTTCATCGCGCATGCTGAAGCGGCCGTACAGGTAGAAGATGTGCGCAAGCCCCGCATCGCGCGCCAGCGCCTCGCTGCCGGTGCCGCGCCAGGATCCTCCGCCTTGGGCGATGCGCACTTCGTATTGCTTGCGGGTGGCCGCGTCGGCGGGTGCGTCCTTGGGCTTCTCGGCGTCGTCCATGTAGATGCCGTAGGCCCGGGTCAGCGCCAGTTTGGCCAGACCATCGCGGCCCAGACCCAAGTAGGCTTCGGCCAAATAGCGCATGATTTCCGGATTGGAAGGGTCGCGGCGCAAACCGTCGATGCAGGTCTTGACGGCGGATTCGTGGTCACCCGTCGCCACTTGGGCGCGCGCCTTGGCGCCGATGAGCATCACGTCGTCGCCGCGTTTGGCCAACCCGTCGTTGACGACGCTCAGCGCCAACTGCGGCTCGCCCTTGCGCAGGTGCAGCACGCTCAACAGGATGATTGCCTTGGAGAATGTTCCGTTGAGCGCGACGGCTTGCTTTGCCGAGGCAATGGCATCTTCGTCCTGGCCAAGCCGGTACTGGCAGATCGCGAGGTTGTACCAAGCCGTCGCCGACTTCGGATCCTGCTTGGTGGCATTGATCAGTTTCTGTTGCGCGTCGTTCAGATTGTTCTCGCCGAGCATCGCCACGCCCTCGGCGAGCAATACCTCGGCCGGCGACGTGGGGTACTTGACGTCCGAAGGCCGGTCATCGGCGACGACCTCGTCCTTCTTGGCGTCTTTTCCGTCGGCGGGGGTGGCGGCATCAGCCGGCTTGGCAGGTTCGGCGGGCGCCGCGGCGTCGGCGGGCTTGTCAGCGGGCTTGTCGGCCGGCGGCGCGTCCTTGGGCGGCTCAGGTGGCGGGGCCTCGGGCGGTTTGGCTGCCTCGCCCGCGGGCTTGTCGGCCGGGGACTCCGCGGGCTTGTCCGCAGGCGGCTTGTCTTCGGCCACCGGCGCGCCGCCGCAGGCCGCAACCCAAGCCGCGGCGGCAGCGACGAGCGCGAGCTTCCGCAAAAGGAGCGTTTTCATCAGCGCAGCTCCTTCTCGACTTGCGGCAACGTGCCAAGCGGGACCGCCTGCGCCTTTTTCTCGTCGCGCGAGAGCGGGTATTCCTTGGGCTTGTACTTGTTCATCTCGGCGCGCAGTTCAGTCACCCATTGGTTGACGACGCCCTTGGATTCCGCGTCGTTGAGCGCGAGCTTGAGCGACTGGATGGCGCGGTTTTCGAACACGGCGCCAAGTTTCTCCAGGAAGCCCTCGTAGATCTCGAGCTCTTCGTCGCTCAGGTCCGCAGGCCGCGGCGCATCGTAGATCTGGCGCGCAAAGTACTTGAGCAGACGGGCGCGGTACAGGAACGCCGCGTACGACCAGTTCTGAGAGCCGTAGCTGGCCACCGCGGACAAGTATTCGTCGTAGAGCCCGTTCTTCTTGGGGTCCGCATTGCACACCGCGTCGCGACACTGCTTGTTGCCGAGCGGGCAGTTGCCGCAGCGCTCAGTGGCCTGCGAGCCATCGGGCGCCTTGAACTTGACCTCGGGTCCGAGCAGCACCTCCTGCATCTTCTTGACCTGGTTCTGCAGGTCGGGCATGCGCTTGGCCTTGGGCAACTTCAGGTTCTCGACCAGCTTGGTCGACATGAATTCGTCGAAATCGGGCTTGAGCAACTGGAACGTCGCCTGCGCCGCCGCCGAGGCCTCGGGCCCGCCGTTGCGCTCGTAGCCGCCCTTGGTGAAGGCCTCGATGATCCGGTTGTACATCTTGGTGGCCGCCGCCTTGTCGCCCTTGTTCTCGTGGATCTCGGCGATGAGGCCGTAGGCGCGGAACACCTTGCCCGAGGTGGCCTTGTCGTTCTGGTAGCGGGCGATGAACGCCTCCAAAGCGTCAATCTGCTTGGGGATGCTGTTGCGTGACTTCTCGATGATGTAGAGCTGCCACACGGCGTCCTTGACCACCAGTTGCTTTTCGGCCCCGGGCTCTTTTTCGAAGCGGGCGATGATCTCCTTGTTCAGTTGGATGGCCTTTTCCCAGTTGCTGTTGAAGAACGCCATTTGCGCCGCGGTCTTGAGGTAGTAGTCGGCCTTCTTGCCCTTGAGGTCGTTCTGGTACAGCAGGACGAAGTCGTTGATGGCGTCTTCGATCTTGAAGAACTCGAAGTTCAGGTTGGCACGAATTTCCAGCACTTCGGCCAAGGCGGCGGTGCGCTCCTCTTTTTCCTTGGGGTCGGTCGGGGCCCACTCGCGCAGCATCTTTTCGGCCTCGGCGAGGGTGTCGACGCACTTGTCCCACAGCTCGGCGTGGTGGTAGGCGCGCACGGAGTTGAGCAGCACCTGGCGCGAGAGCTTGATGCGCTCGGACTCCTTCATCTTCTCGACTTTCATCACGTCCTGGCGGACCTGGCGGAAATCGTCGGCGGCCATCGTGAATTTCTTGCGCGCCGTCGCCAGCAGCTTGCCCGCCTCGTCGGGATTGGCGGCCTTTTCTGCGGCCTTTTCGTCCGCTTCGGCTTCCTTGAACCGGTTGAACGCTCGGTCCGACAAGGCATTGAACTTGATGGCCACCGCGGTATCGATGACGGTCTTGCGCTGCTTCTCGTCGATCTGTTCCTTGTATTTCTCGATGACCACTTGCAGCGACTCGATGTCGTTCTCCATCCAATAGCTGGTGATGAGGTTCTTGACCGACTCCGAGGCGAAGCGCGTCCCGGGGAACTTCTTGAGGATGCCCTCGAAGCGCAGCCGCGACGACCAGAATTCCGGCGGCGTGCGCGGCGTCGCCCCTTCCTTCCACGCGTCGAAGTGGCGGTTTTTGTACAGCAGTTCTGCGGCCTTGAGCGCGAGCTTGGCGGCGCGATCGGGATCGTCCTTGCTCAGGAACTTGTCGGCGTTGGCCACATAGCCATCGGCGGCGAGAATCCACTCGACCGCCAGCGGATCGACGGGCACGCGCTCCATCTTCTTGACGCCAGCGACGCCCAACTCTTCGTTGGCCTTGACGATCGCATTGTCCTTGTCGGTGCTCGGCCGAATCTCTGGCAGCGACAGGGTCTCCACGCGCTCTGGATCAACCTTGGGATACGCCGCCCGCGCCGCCAACACCTGTTCCGCCGCGCCGACCGCCGAGTACGCCGCCTCCTCGGTCTTGTCCATGGGCTTGCCGTCGTCGTCCTTGCTGCGCACGCCCTTCCAGTCGCGAACCATGTTGTAGTAGGCGATCGACTTGCCCATGGCGCCGCACGCCTTCTTGATGGCTGGCAGCTTGTCGGCGGGCCACGGCACGACCTCTTCGTCGACCAGGATGAGGTTGCCCTTGTCGCGCGGGGCGTTGCACATCACACCGGCGAAGTACCAGATTTCCGCCAATGTCCACGCCAACTTGTAGGCGTCGGGCGACTCCTTGTCGGCGTTGAGCAGCTCTTCGTAGGCCGCCGCCGCCTCGGCGTATTTGGCGATGGCCTCTTCGATCTTGCCTTCGCCCTTGAGGCGCTGGGCCTCGGCATGGCTCAACATCGCGAACTCGCGACGGATGCGCGAGGTCTGCTCGTCCACTTGCGCGGCCAGGTCCTTGTCGCCGCCCCACTTCTTGTACCACTCCGAGCCCTTGCCGAACTGCTGCATGTAGCGCTGGCGCTCGACGATCTGGCGGGCTTTGGCCTCATTGGCCATGTCCAGGCCAATCTGGGCTTCCTTGCCGCCCTTGCCCGATTTGATCTCGGCCTCGTACGAGGCGCCAAAGCTCGCCAGAATGTCCACTGAACTGATGATCTTGCGCTGAAGATCCTGAGCCTCGCGCACCATCGGATAGTGCTCAATGGTGTAGCCCATCACGCGGATGGCCTGCCAGTAGTAGTCGTCTTCGCGCTGGTTGTAGAGCGTCAGGCCGTACGTCAACAAGATGTCGAAAACGTAAGGTCGGCCGTTGATGAGCCCGCCGCGCACCTCGTTGCGCGCCGCAAAGTTCTTCTGCATGTTGGCGAGCACTTCGCCCTTGAACGGCGCCGCCCAGCCCGCCTGCTCCGGCGGCAGGGTCGGCTCCAACACGCTTGCGGTGTACAGGATCGGCCGGGCGCGCGGATCGACGATGGGGCACTCGCCCTTGGTGGTCGTCGAACCAAAGTCGTCACAGCTGTCGTCGTCCCAACTGGGTTCCGCCAACGACTTGGCGAGGTACTCGATGGCCTCCTTGCGCAGGTCGAATCCGGACTTCTTCTTTTCCTTGTCCTCGGGCTTTGCGGTGGTCGCGACTTCGTCCTCGAACTCGATGAGCTTCTGGAACCACCGCACCGCAACGGCGTATTTGTACAACTGGAAGTTCGACCAGCCCAACTTGTACAGCGCGAGCGAATAGTTGGCGTTGTCGCCCATCTCTTTGGCCTTGTTGGCCGCGCGCTCATAGGCCTCGGCGGCCTTGTCGTATTCGTTGTTGTCAAAGTTGATTTCACCGACCCGCAGCCACGCTTCTGCGACGTAGCGCGATTTGGGATAGTGCTCTTCGAGCGCCGACAGGGTTGCCACCGCCTTCTGCTCGAACTTGGGATCCACCTCGCGCATCTCGTACTCGCAGAACCCCTGCAGGTACATGGCGGCGTCGCTGATGTTCTCGCGGCGGCGCCAGGACTCGTGCTCTTCGAGGACCACGCCGGCCAGCTTGCCCGAGAGCGGGTCCATCGGCGTACCGGGTGGCACCCAGTGCAGGTACTTGTACAGCGCGATCGAGCGCGAGAAGTCGCGCTTGGCGTCGGTCGGCGGGTCCAGCAACTTGCCGCGGTTGTACAGGTCGAGCTCGCGCGAGAAGTTGTCGGTCGCCCGGTTGTAGGCGGCAATCGTGTCCTCGTAATACAGCTCGGCCAGGCGGAACATCGTATCGGGCGTGTACACGTCGTGATCGCGGTGCCGGAAAATGAAGCCTTCCAGCCGCGCGATCGCGTCACGGCGCAGGTCGAACTGCTCCTGGTCGAGCTTGTCGATCTGCGACTGGTAGGTGGCGGCGACGGCCTTTTGCTTGCTGCCGACGTCGCGCGAAATGAACTCTTTGACTTCGCGCTGGTATTCGGTCGCGGCCTGCTTGAACAGGGCGTAGGCGGCGTCGAACTGTTTGCGCTCCTGTGCCACGACCGCGGGGTCGATGACCGGGTCGCCGACGATCTTGTATTTGGGCATCAACCGCGGCGGCGGTTGGGCCGCTTGGGCCGGTTGTGACACCAAGCTGGCCGGCGAGACCACTGCGCACAAGCACAGCAGGGCGACCCACCGGCGCCAGGGGCTGCGGTGTACAGCGCACCGATCCAGCGTGCTTGCGGCGGGCTTCATGGCTACTCCTCGCCCTCTTCGCCGGTCAGGTTCTGCAAGACGTCGCCCAGGCTCTTGAGGCGGTTTGAGCGCTCGTCCTGCAATTCGCGGATTGTGGTTGCCTTTTGTTGCTTGCGTTGCCATGCGACGTCGACCAGGCCCAGGTCGGCTTCGAGCAACACGTCCGACATGCGCTGCTGGGCGTCGCGCACAAGCTTGTTGCCAATCTGGCGGGCCAAGGCACGGGCGTCGTCTTCATAGGTGCGCATCGAACTCTGATACTCCGCGATGTTGCGCTGTTCGGCGGCGAGGATCTTCTTGATGCCGCCCAGCCGTTCAGACGCCCTCTCTTGAACCTGGGTGATGAGCGCCCAGATGTCTGCATAAAGTTTCTCCATGGCCAGGCGCGACAGCCGCAGTCGGTTCGGGTCGCCGCCGGTGCGCTCCAAACTGCCCACGTAGACTTGCATCTCGTTGCGCTGGGCCGCGAGCAGGGCGGCGCGGATGGCGTTCTCGTCGGCGCTGACCTTGTCGCCAGCGCCCACGGTCTGTGCGGCGACTTCGGCGGCCTGCGACAGGTCCTCGATTTCGCGTGCCACACGGCGCAGTTCGTCCTTTCCCTGCTGCAGGGCCTCGCGGATCTTCTTCTCCTGGTCCTTGGTCAACACCACGCCCTCGCCGCCGAAAAGCCGCTCGTTGAGCATCTTCTCGACGCTCAGCAACTGCTCCTTGACGGTGGCCAACTGCGCCTTGAGCAAACCTACGTCGCCGGCCAGATTGGTGAAGTCCTGGACCACGCGGTTTTGGCGCTTGATGTAGCTGCCGGCGTCGGGCGGAATTTTGGCGTACGCCTCTTCGAGCTTTTTGCGCGCAGCATTCATCGGTTCGGCGCGGGCCTTTTCTTCGGCGTTCATGCCGGGCGACGCCCGTTCGCGCAGCAGGTCGGTGATGCGCTTGCCGACGGCGATGCAGCGGTTCTGCGCTTCGGCAAGCCGCACCCATGCGTCCTTGAGGTCCGGGAACATGTCGAGACGGGCCGACGCGCGCAAGGCCGTGTCGAGGACGTTGGCGATCTTTGCCGACTCCTTGACGTCGGCGCGCTCGGCCGCCATGTCGTCGAAAACGGCCACTACTTCGAGCATCGCCTCGTCTTTCTCCAGGTATTTGGCGACGCGGTTCGACACCGGCTGGATGACGCTGTAGTCCTCGCTGCCCCGCGCCAGCAACCACGCAAAGAACTGCTCGAGGTTCTTGTCGCTGCTTGCGAAATTGCGCAACTCGCCCTCGATGGCGCTGTAGCGCTCGACGACCTCCTTGTAGGCGGCGTCGGCCTTTTCATACTGCTTGTCGATCATGTTGATGCGCCCGCGCAGCACCGCTGCCTGCACGGCGACATTGTCGTCGCTGACCGTCAACAGCAAGATGTCCAGCACTTCGAGTGCGCGTTTGGGTTTGCCGCTGGCCACGTAGGTCGCGGACAACTCGAACAGTGCCTCCTCGTACACCGATGAATTGCGGTCGACCAGCACGTAGTATTGGGCGGCCTCGTCATACTTTTTCTGCTGCAGGTACATGCGGCCGAGCGCCATGTGCACGTAGTCGGCGACCGCCGCGTCCTGCTTCTTGCTCGGGTCGGCGGACTGCGCCCTGAGCGTGTCTGCCACCCGCTTGAATTCCGCGAGCGCCTCGTCGCTCTTGCCGGACTCGACCAGGGCGGCGCCGATGTAGAAGCGCGCACCCGCCCAGCGCGGCTCGCCGATCTGGATCTGGTCCAGGAACGTTCGGGACCGCTGCAGGCTGGCTGCGCGCTTGGACTGGTCCTTGGAAGCGATGAAAAAGGAGCGGCCGAACTGGTAGAGCAATTCGCTCTTGCGGCTGTCGCTCGGGACCGTTTCCAGGCGTTTGGCGAGTGTCTCGATGTCCTCGCTGCGGCGCATGCGCACGGCAATGTCCACCAGTTCGGCCAGCGCGTTCTGGAAATGGCGGCCGCCATTGGTGACGATGAGCTTGTCGAGGTAGCGCTTGGCGCCAGCGTAGTTGCGCAGGCGGTACAGGCAGTCGCCGAGCATGAAGAGCGCATCGGCATAGTCGCTGCGGGCCTGGAACTCCGCGCTTTGCACCAGATCGGTCAACATGACGGCCGCGGTGCTGAAGTTGCCGCGGTCATAGGCCAAGCCTGCCTCGACAAAGCGCCGGTCCAGGGGATAGCGGCGCTCGCGCTCACGCGCCTTCTTGAGGTCGTCATCGACCAAGCTGACATTGCTGCGCAGGTTGCCGATGTCGTTGTCGATCGCCCTCACCTGGTCGTCGGCTTGGCCATGGGCCGCGCCCGCGAACAGCGTGCTCGCCAAGAACATCAGCAGGTGGACCGCGCGCAACGGTCGCCCGCGCCGGCCGGCCCCTCGGTTCGGTGGTAGCTTCACTTGGCGGCCCCCTCGCCCTCTTTGTCCTTCTTGTTCTGGATGAGCTTGACCTCGTACTTGATGTACGGCTTGTCTTCCAAGTCCGTGCCGACGCCGCCGCGCTCGTAGCCGACGATCCCGACTTCGGTGATGCGACCCTTGGTCGCGTAGAAGGTGTAGGAGCTCTTGAGCTTGAACACGTAGCCCTTGAGGTAGCTGAACAGGTCGCTGTTGCCCTGGTAGACCATCTCGACGGACAGCGAGTGGTTCCCCGGGATGACTGAACCGTTGTAAATCTCGAATTCCTTGCGCTGGCTCAGCAGACCGTTCGAGTTGTCCTGGTAGTAGATCTTCTTGCCGTCGAGGTAGTAGGTCACCTCCTTGAGCAGGAAGAAGTAGCCCATCTCGTTGCGGTGGATGAGCACCGCGCGCGACTCGGCGACGACTTGCTCCAGGATTTGCTCCTTGAGCAGCAGCAGACGCGTCTTGGTGTTGAAGATGCGCTCCTTGATGCTGACCACGCGCTCTTCGATCTGCCGCAGCTTGGCGTCGTATTGGGCATCGCCCCCTTGCGGTACGGCTGCTGCGGGAGCGTCGGCGGCTGGAGCCGCCGGGGCCGGAGCGGCGCCGGCAGGTGCGGCTGGGGCCGGAGCGGCGCCCGCG
>VGRO01000153.1 GCA_016875335.1 Deltaproteobacteria bacterium
CCCCATCGCTGGCGGCCCAGGCGGCGCTGCGTTCGCTGAACCTGCCGCGGCTGCGGGCGCTGGTGGCGCGCGAGGTTGCGGCGGTGCGCGACGGGCTGGCCAGCGACGACGGCGAGGTCCGCGCCAAAGGCAGGCAGCTGTGAGCGACGAATTCGCCGCCATGGGCAGCGCCGTCAGCCCGCTCGATGGCCGCTACCGCGCGCTGATGGCGCCTTTGCGCGCCCATTTCAGCGAGTTTGCGCTGATGAAGGCTCGGGTCGCGGTCGAGGTGCACCATGCGCTGGCGCTCGACGCGGTGTTTGGGCCACTGTCGGAGGGCGAGGTCAGCACGGCCTTGACAGTTGTCGAGTCGTTTGACGACGAGGACTATACAGCTATCAAGCAACTGGAGCTGACGCTGCGCCACGACGTCAAGGCGTGCGAAGTGTTTCTGCGCGACAAATGCGGCTTTCCCAATCCGAACCGCATCCACTTCGGCCTGACCAGCGAAGACGTCAACAACCTGGCGTGGTCGATCTGCGTGCGCGACTTTGTAGACACGCATCAACTGGTGTCGTGGCGGGCGCTGATCCTGGACCTTTGTACGTTGGCGGAACGTTGGGCCGACACGCCGCTGCCGGCGCGCACCCACGGCCAACACGCTACGCCGACCACGCTGGGCAAAGAACTCGCGGTCTATGTCGCCCGGCTGCTGCCGCTGTGGCGCGAGCTGCGCGGGCAGCGCCTGGACGGCAAGCTCAACGGCGCGACCGGCAACTACGCGGCGCTGGTGGCGGCGGCTCCGCACGTCGACTGGCGCGCGCACGAGCGCAAGCTGGTCGAAGCGTTGGGGTTCGTCCGCAACCCGGCGACGACGCAGGTCGAGCCCGGCGACAGCCTGGCGCGCTGGCTGGACCTGACCCGCGGCGCCGGCAACGTGCTCATCGACCTGTGCCGCGACGTGTGGTTGTACATCTCGCACGGCTACCTCAAGCAGCGCGCGGTGGCGGGCGAGGTCGGCAGCTCGACCATGCCGCACAAGGTCAACCCGATCCGCTTTGAGAACGCCGAGGGCAACCTCGAGCTGGCGCGGGCGCTGTGCACGTTCCTGGCCGACAAGCTGACGCAATCGCGGATGCAGCGCGACCTGTCGGGCAGCACGGTGATGCGCAACCTGGGCGTCGCGCTCGGCCACCACCACCTGGCGCTGCACGAAATCGCCAAGGGATTGCAAGGCATCGACCCGGATGAGGCGCTGTGCCGCGCCGAGCTGCGCGCCCACCCGGAACTGCTGAGCGAAGCCGCGCAGACGGTGTTGCGCACGGTGCGGCCCGACGACGTGTACACGCAGCTCAAGGCGCTGACCCGCGGCCGGGTGTTTGCGCTGGCGGACTGGCACGCGCTGCTGGCCGACCTGCCCGAGCCGGTGCAACAACGCCTGCGGCCGCTGACCGCAGAGACCTATGTCGGCGATTCGGCGCGCATTTGCCGCGAGGTCGTGGACGGCGCGCGGTCGGAGTTGGCGGCATGAAGGTCGCAGTCCTCGGCGCTGGCGGGCGCGAACATGCCTTGGTATGGCGCATCGGGCGCGACGGCCACACGGTCGCGTGTTTGCCGGGCAGCGACGGCATCCCCGGGTCCGTGCCGGTGGACCTCGCCGACCCAATGGCGGTGACGGCAGCCTTGCGGGCATTCTCAGCCGAGCTGGTGGTCATTGGCCCAGAGGCGCCGTTGCAGGCGGGCCTCGCCGACGACCTGCGCGCAGCCGGGTTCGCGGTGGTGGGGCCGGGCCGGGCGGGCGCGCAGCTCGAAGCCAGCAAGGGGTTTGCCAAACAGTTCATGGTGCGCCACGGCGTCGCTACTGCGCAGTATGTCGCGGTGCGCGGCGCGGATCAGGCTTGCGAGGCGCTCGACGGCTTTGCGGCCGGCGTGGTGGTCAAATACGACGGGCTGGCCGCCGGCAAAGGCGTGGTGGTGTGCGACGACCGCGCGCAGGCCGCGGCCGCCATCGCCGACCTGTGTGCGCTGCACGGCGCGGACGCTCCGCTGGTGTTGGAGCAGCGCCTGCGTGGCCGCGAAGTCTCGGTGCTGGCGCTGGTCGATGGCGCGCACGCGCTGCTTTTGCCGCCGGCCATGGACCACAAGCGGCTCTTGGACGACGACGCCGGCCCCAACACCGGTGGCATGGGCGCGGTGTGTCCGGTGCCGTGGTGTACGCCCGCGCGCCTGGCCGACATCGAGCGCGCCATCGTGCGGCCCACGCTGGCCGGGCTGGCCGCCGACGGCATCGCCTACCGCGGCGTGCTGTACTTTGGCGTGATGGTGACGGCCGCCGGGCCCAAGCTGCTGGAATACAACGCCCGCTTTGGCGACCCGGAGACCCAAGCCGTGCTGCCGATGGTGGCGGGCGATTTCACGGCGCTGCTGGCGGCGACGGCGGCGGGCGAATTGGCGGGGCGCTCCGTCACAGCGGCCTCCGGCGCAGCGGTTGCGGTGGTCCTGGCCGCCGCGGGCTACCCCGGCACGCCGCGCAAAGGCGACGCGCTTTTCGGGTTGGATGGCGTGGCGGCCCCAGTCTTTCACGCAGGCACACGGCGGTCCGCCAACGGCTGGCTCTCCAACGGCGGCCGGCTCTTGGCGGTGCTCGGCCAAGGCGATGACGTGGGGGCAGCGCGCGCGGCGGCCTACGGCGAGCTAGACAAAGTGCTGCTGGCCGGCGGGCAGGCGCGCACCGACATCGGCCACAAGGCGCTGCCGCTGCGGGCGGCGGTGCTGTTCTCTGGGCGCGGCTCGAACCTTGGGGCACTGGCCGCGGCGACCCAACCGAACGGCCCCTTGCGCGGGCTGGCAACGCTGGCGCTGGCGCTGAGCAACCGCCCCGACGCGGCCGGAATCGCGGTCGCCCAAAGCCACGGCATCCCAATCGCGGTGCTGCCGAGCAAAGGCCTGGACCGCGAAGCCCACGACGCCCAGGTGGTCGACGCGCTGCGCGCCGCCGATATCGAACTGGTGTTGCTCGCCGGCTATATGCGGGTGCTGTCGCCGGTGTTCGTCCGGGCTTTCGCGGGCCGCATCTTCAACATCCACCCGGCGGACACGCGCGCCCATCAGGGCCTGCACGGGTACGATTGGGCGTGGCAACAGCGCCTGGCGCAAACCTGGGTCACCGTGCACCTGGTCGACGAAGGCCTCGACACCGGCCCCATTGTCGCGCAGGCCCCGGTGGATCTGGCCGGTTGCACGTCGCTTTCCGACGTCGAAGCCCGCGGCCTCGCAGTCGAACACACCTTGTACGCCCAGGCCGTGGCCGGCTGGCTGCTGGAGAACCCCTAGATGTGCGGCATCCTCGGCATCGTCGCCCCCCATCCGGTCGGCAACGACCTCGTCTGCGGCCTGACGGCGCTGCAACACCGCGGCCAAGACGCCGCCGGCGTGGTGACGCTGAGCGACCGCTTCCACATGAAGAAGGGCGCCGGGCTGGTGACCAACGTGTTCGCGACCCCGGCCGACACCGAGGCGCTGCAAGGCCACGCCGGCCTCGGCCACGTGCGCTACGCCACCCAGGGCACGACCAGCGTGTTCGACGCCCAGCCGTTTGCGGTGCACTATCCGTTTGGGCTGGCGATGGTCCACAACGGCAACGTCACCAACTTCGCCGCCCTGCGCCAGCGCCTGAACACCGACCACCACAGGCTCATCCAGACCACCAACGACGTCGAGCTCATCTTGTACACCCTGGCCGCCGAGCTGGAGCGCAAGAACCTGGCGCACCTGACCGTCGACGACCTGTTTGCCAGCGTGCGCTCGCTTTTCGGCAAGGTCGACGGCGCCTATTCGGTCATTACGCTGATCGCCGGCAAGGGGATGCTCGCCTTTCGCGACGCCAACGGCATCCGGCCGCTGATTTTCGGCAAGCGGCAGACGCCGAACGGCCCGAGCTATGCGTTCGCCAGCGAATCCACCTGTTTCGACTACCTGGGCTACGAGCTGGTCCGCGAGCTGGCCCCCGGCGAGGCGGTGCTGGTGACGCGCGACGGCCAGGTGCACAGCAGCGGCGCCAAGCCGGCCTGCGGCAGCTTCTGCGCGTTCGAGTTCATCTACTTCGCCCGCGAAGACGCCACCATGAACGGCACCCTGGTCGCCCGCGAGCGCGTCCGCGCCGGCAAGCTGCTGGCCCGCCGGGTCCGCGAGGCCGGCCTGGTGCCCGACATCGTCATCGACGTGCCCAGCTCGGCCTACTTCGCGGCGAGCGGCCTGGCCGAAGAGCTCGGCATCCCCTACCGGCGCGGCTTGACCAAAAACAACCACGTCGGCCGCAGCTTCATCGTGCCGTCGCAGGTCGAACGCGAGCGGCTGGTGCGGCAAAAGCTCAACCCGATCCGCGAGGTGGTGGCCGGCAAGAAGGTCGCGGTGGTCGACGACAGCATCGTGCGCGGCACCACCAGCAAACACATCGTGCGCTTGCTGCGCGACGCCGGGGCGGCCGAGGTGTACTTCTGCTCGGCGGCGCCGCCGATCCTGCACCGCTGCGTGTACGGCATCGACATGGCGACGAAGAAGGAGATTATCGCGGCCAATCACACGCTGGACGAGGTCCGGGCCTACATCGGCGCCGATGCGGTGGTGTACCAGAGCCTGGAGGACCTCAAAGACGTGTACAGGGACGTCGCCGGGTGTTTCGCGTGCTTTTCTGGGGTGTATCCGACCGAGGTGGGCGAGGAGACGCTTGGGGTGATTGAGGCCGAGCGAGAGCTGCGGCAGAGCGAGCGGGTGAACTATGGGGCCTTGGCGGGGGGGAGGTAGGTGGTAGGTTAGGCTGAACTTCGAGGTTCCCGCTTAGGCATGCCGTGACCATGAACCGGGTTTGGCTAGAGCGGCGTTCGGGGTCTCAAGGACGCCATTCGCATCTTCTCCGGGTTGTCGCCCACGCGCGTGGCTGAACGTCGCTTGCGAAGACCGAAGAGGAACGGCAGCTGCGGCAGGGCGCATGCGCAAACTTTTGGGGAGTTGGCGGGGGCAGTGCCAGCGGGGGCTCACGGGGCGTGGAACAGCTCGTCCATGCGGTTGCAGCGCCTACCGGCGGAGAGGATGGTGCAGTCGAGCATCACCGCCCCGAGCAAGCTGCGCCTGCAATCGGTAGCCGTTGACCGTTGCAATGTAGGACATTGGGATTGGCGGCCCGCCTGCAAGGCACCTGGACCCTGCGTTGGTAACCGCAGGGCTCAAGTGAAGTCAGAATGGGACCTATTCCGCGACAACATTGACGTACTTGCTGTCCGCACTACAGGATCTCGCACCTGTGGAGTCCCAAACATGTAGCAGAACCTCATAAAGGCCAAGTTGGCTAGGCTCGAGCGAGACTACTTGTGGTATTCCAGCCTGCATGGACAGCTGTGCTGTACCGCCAACCGGTTGCTTGAGTGTCCACTCGTATGCAGCGGCCGGCCGCCCGTCATAACCGAGCGACGTTGCCCCTGAAAACTTGACCGTCGTGCCGAGCGTGACTTGATCCACAGGTGGTTCCACGGTAATCTGCGCGACCGGACACGTCACGATTGCACCAATCCCGGCCACCGTCAGCGAGTGACTGCCAATCGACGGACCCGAAATGGTCAGTTGTGCTGTCATTGGCGTCGGCCACATCAACGCTGCAGCAAGCGTAGCTTCGAATTTTACCACAACTCGCAGAGGCTGCCCATGGACCACAGTCCACGGATTTACAATGGTCGGTGGCGCTGGCAACGACGAAGCCGTCCAATCGAGTATGAATCCCGCAACTGTTGCCTCGCTTGACAAGGCCGCGCCCGTTATAACCACAGGGGCGTCTCCACAATTGCTCAGCGTGACCTCCGCAATCTTGGCCTTGCCCCCTGGCACGTCTGCACCGAGAAACAGCTTTTCTGGCGGAGAAAGGGTGAGGCAGGGCGAGGCACCGTCAGCACCGTCGCTCTCCGGGCCCAAACGGGCGGCTTCACCTGCCGCGACATCCAGACCGCTAACGTCGGGCTGCAACTGAACAGCTTCAGGCTGGTTAATGCGATGAGCCTCCCCACAGCCACGCGACGCAGCAGAGATCGCTACGGCCGCGAGGATGGCCGCGCACAAACGAGATCTCGACCACGAGGTATCGGACTCACTGACCCCACGGCTGCGCTGGTCGTTCATGCACAGGACTCTGCCCTCAGCACCTGCGCGCAGTTTTTGGCGCACGGCGGATAGGAGGACGCCAGCGGCAGAAACGGGTTGCTCGGTAGCTTTCCGGGGCAGAAACACTGCCACTTTGCCTTGTCGGCACAAGCCTCGGTATCGCAACTACCCGCAGAGAATGGCAGGTCACTATCGCTCAGATATCCCTGCGCCAGCCCGAAGGCAACAGACTGGCCATATGCCGGCGAGACGTCTTTCCAAGCGGCGACAAGACCGCACCCCTTGTGCCTCGCTGAAGGATGCGTACAACTGCCGTCAAATAGCGGCAGCCCCCCTGGACACGGATCGCAACAGCTCTTCATGCCCTCAGGGAGTTTTTCGTTCATCGTCGCCGGGCACAAGGGCGGCGTGGCTCCGTTTGCCCACTGCAACCCCTTGATCAAGCACCCGCAACCTGGAATCGCCCAACTCTTTGATGACTCTGGCGCCGGACAGCCACCGCCGGCTCGCCCCTTACGGCTACAAACGGAGCGGCCCATTGGACTGCCCGCCAGCGCCTTGCAGTCCGCAGTCGCGTCACCCTGCGTTGCCGGAGTGGTGTCTGATGTAAAATAATTCGACTGTACATGTCCGGGCACCTGATCGTAACATCCTTGCGCCCCAGGGCACGGACACCGATCCTTACATGGTGCCTGGACAACAGTCGACGGCCAAATCGGCACAAGTTCCTTGCATGTTGGCGTGCCCGGATCGGCCGTCGACACCCCTGTCTCGGCATCGAACTCGCTGCCCGATCGACCAGCGTTCCTGGGCAAAATATCCCTTGTCCACGACTCGGCTCCGTGCCCACCACTACTGCTCATCAGCGAAACGAATGAATGCCGTCCTCTAATTTCCGCCAACGCCTCCGCCCGCACTTCCGCCGCCGACCGCGGAATCTCGATCGCTGAAACCGCCGAAGCACCCGCCGCGCTCGCACCGCCGCCTTTTCCGGCCCCGCCACAAGCCCCCTTGCACCCGCACGCTCCGCCGTTCTGGCAGCTGTGCCCGCTCGCGACTTGGCGGGACCACGGGTCGGCCTCACGCCAGGGTTCCAGCCGAGCGTTGATCTGGTACTGGATCAGCATGTGGCTGGTGTCGATGTTGCGCATTGCGGAACCCCAAGGGCGGCCGACCGCACGGTGCGGACCGACCGGAAAGCGATTATCGTCCTGCGGCCGCTTGGGCGCAAGCAGACGTTGCTTGCGCCCAAGCCCTGCACTGTGGCCGTCTAGCCGAAGAAGCGGACGTTGAGCACGATGCTTGCATTGACATGGCCCGGCACCGTCACAGAATTGAACTTCACCACGAATCGGACGAACGGCCCAAAATTCTGGTTTGACGTGTACGGGGTGCTGGCCGCCATGCCGACTGCGCTCAAGGAAGCAACCGGCGTGCCGGCGCGAGTCCAATTGACCCTGTCTACGCTCCATTCTAGTTCCACGGTCAAGGACGGTGTCCCCCCCGACATCTCGTAGATGTCAGAAAAGGACTGGACGCTGATGGCCCGGTGCATGAAGTTCAGTGCAGGACCCACGACGAGGACGTCGCCACCTGGGTTGTTGATAGACGCATCGGTCAACAGCGGAATCAGCACCGCGCTCACGTTCTCGTTCATTTTCGACTCCTTCTTTCGTCTTCTCCCGCCCCGCTTGAAGGCCCCATGCCCGTGAGCGGCGGCGAGCTAGGCGCCCATTGTATGCCCCCCCGGAATAGTCAATACCGTGAATCAACCGCATCGCGATACGAGCCGATCGGATGATCCCAGCTGCGCTACAGTACCGCGTTTGCGCCGGTTTGGCCGCCAGTCTGTCATCGCGGAGCGGTCGAGGCCGCCGTGATCGCGCAGCGGTCGCCCGGAGCACGAAAACGAGGCTTCCATCTCAAACGTCCTGTGGTGTCTATGTATTTTATCGATCCTTCGCGGTGCACGTCGTCCAGACCGCTTCTTGACCGTCATGCGCAACCAGAATGCCGTCACCCGGCCGCATTCACCGCGCCGCGAAGGAACCCACTATGGCCACCCCAAACGACTACAGCAACGCCGGTCTGCACGACATCGCCCGCCAATGGTTCGATGGCCTCGCCAGCGACAAACCTGAAGCATAGACCGCCAAGGATGCCCTGGACCAGCAGAACTACAGCGGCAAGAAAGACGCTAAGGGCAAGCTCCTTACGCCTGATCACCACAGCGAAGGCCTGACGCTCTACAACGCCTGCCGGGCCAGCGAGGGCACCCGGACTACGGCCAAGCCGGCGCGGCGCGACAAGGTCAACGATGCCAAGGCGGCCGAGAAGGCGGTGCGCAAATGGGTGCGCCAGACCCACGGTGTCGTCAGCGGCATCCAGGTCCACGCGGTCGGCGCCGGTCTCGTGCGCCTGCCGGCGCTGGGCCAACTGGACACGGTGGGCGGCCTTCAAGGGACCGCCAAGGACATCATCGCCTATGTCAGCAGCCCTGCGTTGGCGGCGTCGCTCGGCAAGTACAACATTTCAACCGAAGACGGCAAAGCTGGTCAGAAGCTGCTCGACGCCTGGGACACCGCGCGCATCGGCGCAGACATCGAACGCGGCGGCGAGCAGGGCTCGCGCAACAAACACGTCGCCGACCGCAAGGCCCTGGTCGCGTGGCTTTCGGTGTGGTGGAAGATCGCCAAGGTCAGGCTCAAGGATCTGCCAGCGGCGCTGACGCTCTTGGGCGTCGAGATCGGAACACTGCGGAGGCGCGGACCCAAGGGCGGCGGCGGAGGCGCTCCGGTGTAGCTGCCCGATGGTGCGAACGGATCCCGTGGCGCACGGCATACCCGTTGGCGCGCATGAAACACCCGTTGGAGAGCACGGAACACCCGTTGGAGCGCGCTGAACACCCGTTGGAGCGCGCTGAACAGCCGTTGGCGCGTGCGGCACTCCCGTTGGCGCGTGCAGTGCAGCCGTTGGAGCGCGCAGATCAGTTGTTTGCGCGTGCGGGACGCCTGCTGGACCGCGCAGGGGACTTGTTGTCGCGCGCTGCCGAAACAAACCAGGAACCTCCTGGTCCTTCGCGGCGCCCATGCCAACGCGGATGTCGGGCTACGCCTGCCAGGCCGCCTGACCTCGCGCCCCAAGGTCGCCGGGCTGCCACGGCCGCGTGTCCTGCACCGCAAATCGATGGCAGGCGCCTGCGCGCACGCTATGCAGGGCCTGGACAGCGGCTTCGGCGGCGCTCAACGTGGTGATGACCGGCACGCCGGCCTCCATGGCGGCCAGCCGAATGGCCTTGTCGTCGTAGAAGCTGGCGCGGCCGAGCGGCGTGTTGACGACCAGGCGCACCTCGCCCGCGCGCAGCCGGTCCGCCACGTCCGGCTTGCCTTCGCCGACCTTGAAGGTCAACTGGCACGGCAGGCCGCGGTCGAACAGGTACAAGGCCGTGCCGCGCGTGCCCGCCAGCGCGTAGCCCAGACGGTGCAACTGCCGAGCAATCTCGACCAATCCAGGCTTGTCGGCGTCGTTGACCGAGAGGAACACCGTGCCCGTCGCGGGCAGGCGCAATTCGGCGCCCTGCAGGGCCTTCCAAAACGCCTCGCCCGGTGTGTCGCCCACGCCCATCACCTCGCCGGTCGAGCGCATTTCGGGGCCGAGCAGCACGTCCACCCCAGGGAACTTCTTGAACGGAAACACCGGCGCCTTGACGTACCACCGCGCCGGCAGAGGATCTTCGGTCACGCCCAGGCTGGCCAGCGTCTCGCCCATCATCACGTGGGTCGCCCACTGCACCAGCGGCAGATGGAGCGCCTTGGCCAGGAACGGCACGGTGCGGCTGGCGCGCGGGTTGACCTCGAGCACGTAGAGCACGCCGCCGCGCTCGGCAAACTGGACATTCATCAACCCGCGCACGCCCAACGCCAGTCCAAGCCGGCGGGTGACGGCGCGCATCTGATCCTCCAGCCCCGGCTTGACCTTGAGCGGCGGCAGCACGGCCGTCGAATCCCCCGAGTGGATGCCGGCCTCCTCGACTTGCTCCAGCACGCCGACCACCACCACGTGCTCGCCATCGCACAGGGCGTCGACGTCGTACTCGAAGGCGTCCTCCAGGAACTCGTCGATGAGCACCGCGCCGCGCAGGCCCATGGCGGTCAAGGCGGCCATGTGCTGTTGCAGCTCGTCATCGCCGTACACGACCCGCATCGCCTGACCGCCCAGGACGTAGCTCGGCCGCAGCAGGACCGGGTAGCCAATGGCCCACGCGGCTGCCAAGGCCTCGTCGAGCGTCGCGGCCGTCGCGGCACGCGGTTGACAAATATCAAGCGAGCGCAGCAACGCCGCGAACCGCCCGCGGTCTTCGGCCAGGTCGATGGCGTCCACGGGCGTCCCCAGGATCGTCACTGCCGCGTCCTGCAGGCCGTGCGCCAGCCGAAGTGGCGTCTGTCCGCCCAGTTGCACGATGGCGCCGAGCACCCTGCCCGCTCCAGCCTCGGCCCGCGCAACCTCGAGCACGTGCTCTAGCGTCAATGGCTCAAAATACAGGCGGTCGGCGGTGTCGTAGTCTGTGCTCACCGTCTCTGGATTGCAGTTGATGAGCACCGTCTCGATGCCTGCCGCGCGCAGCGCATACACCGCGTGGCAACAGCAGTAGTCAAATTCGATGCCCTGGCCGATCCGGTTGGGCCCGCTGCCCAAGATGAGGACTTTGTCGCGCGCGGTTGGCGCCGCCTCGCACAGACTCTCGTAGCCGCTGTACAGGTAGGGCGTGTGGCTCTCGAACTCGCCGGCACACGTGTCCACGCGCGCGAAGGTGGCGCGCACACCCAAGGCCAGCCGGCGCGCCCGCATCTCGGCCTCGGACCCGCCCGCCAGTTGAGCGATTTCGTGGTCCGTCAGCCCTTCGCGCTTGGCCGCCAGCCAATCCACCGGCGCCGGCGAGCGCTCCCGCCAGCGGCGGACCGCCCGTTCGCTGGCCGCCATGTGTGCAAACTGGTGCAGGAACCACGGGTCGATGCGCGTGCGGTCGTGCAAGGTCTGCAGGTCGATGCCCTCGCGCACCGCCGCCAGCACGGCCAGCACCCGGCGCGGGGTCGGGTCGTGCCAATCGGCCTCGCGCACCGGCGCGTCCACGGTGGGCAGGTGGACCTCCAGCGACGCCAGCGCCTTGCGAAAGGCCTCGCGAAAGGTGCGACCGAGCGCCATCACCTCGCCCACGCTCTTCATCTGCGGCCCGAGCGCATGGGCGGCGCCGGGAAACTTGGCAAAATCAAAGCGCGGAATCTTGACCACCACGTAGTCCAGCGCTGGCTCGAAGCAGGCGGGCGTGGTGCGGGTGATGTCGTTGGCGACCTCGGGCAAGGTCGCGCCGAGCGCCAACCGCGCCGCAATCTTGGCAATGGGAAAGCCGGTCGCCTTGCTGGCGAGCGCGCTGCTGCGCGACACCCGCGGGTTCATCTCGATGACGCACAGGCTGCCGGTCTGCGGGTCGACCGCAAACTGGATGTTGCTGCCGCCAGTCTCGACCCCGACCTTGCGGATGATGCGCAGCGCCGCGTCGCGCATGGCCTGGTATTCGCGGTCGGTCAGCGTCTGCGCCGGCGCGACGGTGATGCTGTCGCCGGTGTGCACGCCCATGGGGTCCAGGTTCTCGATCGAGCACACGATGACCACGTTGTCGGCGCGGTCGCGCATGACCTCGAGCTCAAACTCCTTCCACCCGGCAATCGACGCCTCGACCAGCACCTGCCGCGTCGGGCTGGCCTGCAGGCCCTTGACGACCGCGAGCGCGAATTGCTCTGCGTTGTCGGCCAGACCGCCGCCCGAACCGCCCAAGGTGAACGACGGCCGCACAATCGCCGGCACGCCCACCGTCGCCAAGGCGTGGGGGATTTGGTCCTCGGCCGTCACCACCACCGAGCGCGGGGTCTGCAGCCCAATCTCGGCCATCGCGGCGGCAAAGCGTTGACGGTCCTCGGCAATCTCGATCGCCTCGACGCTGGCACCAATCAGCGTGCAGCCAAACCGGGCCAGCACCCCCGCCTTGTGCAGCGCGAGGCCGAGGTTCAGGCCGGTCTGGCCGCCCACGGTCGGCAACACGTGGTGCGGGCGCTCGGCGGCGATGATGTCGGTCAGCGCGTCGACGGTCAGCGGTTCGATGTAGGTGCGGTCGGCGACCGAAGGGTCGGTCATGATGGTCGCCGGGTTGCTGTTGACCAGCACCACGCGCGCGCCGTCTTGCTTGAGCGCCCGGCAAGCCTGCGTCCCGGAGTAGTCGAACTCGCAGGCCTGACCGATGACAATCGGTCCCGAACCGATGACCAGGATGGTCAAAGGCCGCTGTGCGTCGCTCATCGGGCCCCCGCGAAGCGCGCCATCTGCTGGACGAAGCGCGCAAACAGGTGATGGCTGTCGTGCGGCCCCGGCGCCCCTTCGGGGTGGAACTGCACGCTGAAGGCTGCCAAGTGGCGGTGGCGCAGTCCTTCCACGGTGTCGTCGTTGAGGTTGACGTGGGTGACCGTCACCTGCCGGCCGTCCAAGGAACTCGCCAGCACGGCAAAGCCATGGTTTTGGGCGGTGATTTCAACGCGCCCCGTCTCGAGGTCGCGGACCGGGTGGTTGCCGCCGCGGTGGCCGAACGGCAGCTTGTAGGTGCGCCCGCCGAGCGCCAGCGCCAGCAACTGGTGGCCCAAGCAAATCCCGAACATCGGCACCCGCCCAAGCAGCGCGCGGATGGTGTGCTGGGCCGTCGTCACCGGCTCGGGGTCGCCGGGCCCGTTGCTCAACACCACGCCATCGGGCCGCAGGGCCAGCACCTCGTCCGGGCCGGTATCGGCCGGCACCACGGTGACGCGGCAGCCACGGGCGAGCAACTGGCGGACGATGTTGCGCTTGATGCCGAAGTCGATGCAGACCACGTGCCAGCGCGCGGTCGCCTCCCCGGCCGTCCACGGCGCCCGACAAGTCACCTCGCGCGCCAAGTTGCGACCGGTCATCGACGGCGCCTTGCGGGCCCGCGCAACCAGGCCAGCGAGGTCCGGCGACGCGTCCAGTTGCCGGGCCCAACCGCCCAACGCCAAATCGCTGTCGGCCGGCCAATCGGCGATGACGCCGCGCTGCGCACCGTGGTCGCGGAGGTGCAGCGTCAGCGCCCGCGTATCCACCCCGCCAAGCCCGGGCACGCCGTGGTCGCGCAGCTCGTCGTCCAGGCTGCGGTCCGAGCGCCAGTTCGACGGATGCGCGTGGTGGTCGCGCACCACCAGCCCGCTGGCGCAGACCCGGCCCGACTCGGGGTCGTCGCGGTTGACGCCGTAGTTGCCGACGTGTGAGCTGGTCAGGACCACGACCTGGCCGACGTACGACGGGTCAGTCAGGATTTCTTGATAGCCCTGCATCGACGTGTTGAAGACGACCTCGCCGCTCGCCACCTCGCGCGCGCCGAACCGGTGGCCGCGAAACCAGCGGCCGTCTTCGAGAACCAGGATGCCGTCCACGCAGTGCCCGCCGTGCGCAAAGGGATGCGCGGGGGCGCGGACGGTAAAGCGGATGACGCGGTGCGTCAACGGCGGAAGGAAGGTGTTGCCAGTTTGTCACGGCGGGTTGGGCGACGGACGGAGCGCGAGTTGGAGGTGAGGGGCAGTCGGAATCGGGGCTGCGCCAGGACCGAGGAACGATGGAGGGTGCGACCGTGCGCGGGTTTCAGGGTCAGCCGGCTGCGCCGGACGGCGGCAGGACCAGGTTCAGCGACAGGGTCAGGTTTTGGCGCAGGCACGCAGGTTTGCCTTGCTGTTGGTGTGGGTCCGGTCGCGGGAGTTCTGCGGTTGGGATGTGGGAATTCGGTCGTTGTGGGTTGCGGTGGGCGGGCCTTGAGGCCGCGAACAAGGCACGACCCCGCGCGACAAGGGGCCGCCTACGGTCACACCGAGCTGGTCGCATTGCCGCAGTGGGCGCGCGAAGCGCAGGCGAATGCGGGAAACCGACACCCCATGCAAAGGAGCGTGCCCGGCTTGAACCAACCCCGCCCCAAGCCCTACTTATCCCCAGCATTGCTCGGATACGACCGCCCGCCGCCCCACATGATGCGCACCGCGCCGCCCGCGCCCTTGCCGCCCGGGCCGTTCGGGGTGTCGTGCGCCCCGCCGCCGCCGCCGCCGTAGTTGCCGCCGAGGCCGCCGCTGAGTC
>VGRO01000154.1 GCA_016875335.1 Deltaproteobacteria bacterium
GACAGGCTCCTAGGCAGGCCGCGGCTGCGGCCTGCCAGCGACCGAAACTGCCTGAATTTACTTCAGGCAGTTCTTGGTCGCTGCCCCGATCGCAACCACCACGGAGCCTGTCGGACGATAGTCCGACAGGCTCCTAGCGGGCCCGATGCCTCCCGACGACCCCACCGACCCGCCGCCGCCCCCCGAAGCCGACCGGCCGCGGCAACGCCAGTTCACCGATACGGGCACGTTCATACCGAGTCTGCCGGGGCAGCACCCGGATCAAGACGACGGCGCGGCCAGGGCGAACCCCGAGGCGGCGGCGCCCGTGCTGCCTGCCGACGATGGCCTGGGCGGAGATACGCGGCGCTGGCAGCCGACCGTCGAGGCAGCGTCCGACCCGGATGCGCAGTTGCCCGAGTTCCTCCAGGATCTGCCGACGCTGCCGGACGCGGCGCCACCGGCGCAGCCAAAGGAGCCGCAACTTGACGCGGAGACTCTGGCGACTGCGGTTGGGCTTTCTGAGAGCGCGCCGCAGACGGTGGCGCTCAACGCGCGGTCGCCCTTGCAGCGCGTGGCCGCTCTGGTTGGCCTGGCCTTGTTGCTTGGTGCCGTCACGGTGCCCCTGTGGCAGACCCGGGCTCGGGCGCGCGCGGTGCCCGACGACGCCGCGCTGGCCCGGGCTGCCGGTCGCGTGGCAGCCGATCTGCGCCCCGGGGATGCCATCGCCTTCCAGCCGCACTGGGGCGCGCACCGGCCGTGGCTGTTTGCCAAGGTCTATGCCGACCACGGCTTGGATTTCGATGCCGCGCTGCTCTTGGGGACGCCCATCGACCTGTGGGACGCCGACGGCCAACGCCGGCTGTGGGTGGTGTCCACGCACGGCAAGGGGTCTGCGGTCCGCGGAGCCCGCGCGCTGCGCCACGACGACCTCGGGCAGGGCACCGCCGTCGACCTGTACGAACTGCCGAGTTCGACGACGGTATTTGATTTCTCCAAGATGTTGCACAGAGCCGACCAGCGCATCGGCCGCACTGGCACGGCGCCCGACGCGTGGACGCCCTGCCCGTGGCAGGACAGCCCGGACCACAGGTTCGGCGGCGGACTGCACCAGTGCGGCAGCCAGGAGTGGAAGAACACCTGGCGCACGCTGCACGAAGTGGGCAACACCCGCAGGTGGGGCATCTTCGTGCACCCGCCGTTCGAGCATGGCACCCTGCGCTTGGCGTACAGCGACCTGCCGCGCGCGACAGTGCTCGCCGGCCGGTTTGGCAACCGCTTGTGGGCGGTGCGCCACGGCGACGAGGGGTCGGCCACCGCGCTCAAGGTTACGGTCGGCGCGCGGTTGGCGTATACCAAGACGCTGCCGCCCGACGATTTTGGTTGGCACGCCTTTGAGGTCACGCTAGGCCCAGCCGACCAGGGTCAACCCGTGATCTTCGAGGTCGAAGCCGCCAAAGACGCATGGCGCGAGGCAGTGCTCGACGCGCGCTTGCTGGCCGCCCCGTGACGGCAAACCTCGAACGCCAGGCCGCGCTGCTGGCTTGGTACTTTGCCCATGCGCGCGCGATGCCGTGGCGGTCGCTCGAGGGTCAGGTCGACCCCTATTGCGTGGTCGTCAGCGAACTGATGCTGCAGCAGACGCGCGTGGACACCGTAAAGGACTATTTCGTTCGTTGGCTGGCGCGCTGGCCCGATTGGCCCACCTTGGCTGCAGCCGACCTCGACGAGGTGCTCGCCCAGTGGACGGGCCTGGGCTACTACAACCGCGCCCGCAATCTGCACCGCCTCGCGCAGGTCGTGGTCGCGGACCTCGGCGGTCGGTTGCCGGCCGACGCCGATCGCCTGCGCGCACTGCCAGGCATCGGTCCGTACACGGCGGGCGCCGTGGCCTCCATCGCCTTTGGTCAGCCAGTCGCGCTCGTCGACGGCAACGTTGCCCGGGTGCTCAGCCGCTGGTCGTTGGTGCACGAGGAAGCGCGCGTCGGGGCGGGCAGCAAGGCGGTCTGGGCCCTGGCCCAGGCAGCGCTGGCCGCTCCGGGCCCGGCGCGATCCACCCCGGGGCATTGGAACCAGGCCTTGATGGAGCTTGGGGCGATGGTTTGCACGCCGAGGGCGGCGGGCTGCGGCCATTGCCCAGTCGCGGCTTGGTGCGAGGCCAAGGCGGCCGGCCTACAAAACGAGATTCCCGCCGTCCGGGTCCGGCCGCAGATTGTCGCCGTTGCGGCGTGGCATGCGATCGTGTGCGATGGTCGCGGGCAGGTGCTGCTGGGGCGGCGACCCGACCGCGGTCGCTGGGCTGGCCTCTGGGAACCGCCGGGCGCCGAGGGCCCGGGGGCAGCGGATGCCGTCGTCGGTTGGGCCCGCCGGCATGGCATCGCGCTGGACTCGCCGCTCGCCCCCGTCATCCACGTGCTCACCCATCGGCGCTATACAGCGACGCCGCTGCCCGGCAGGTCAGCGACACAGTCGGTCGAGGTCGGTAGCCTCGGCTACACCGCCAGTCGCTGGGCCACAGTGGGCGAGGTGCGCGCGCCGACGGCGGGGCTGTCGCGCTTGGGGCAGCGGCTGGTGGCCGCGGTCCACGGCGATTGACCCGGCGCCGCCCCGCAACATGGTCCCGCCACCCCACCCTCACAAATCTTGACGCTGCGGCATCCTGTGGTCGTCTTGCGATTGGCTGGTTTTCGGGCATCGTTGCGATCCCCGCCGTCGGCGAGCCGTCGGCAGACAGCCCAGCGCGAGGACAGATGGGTATCACGTTCGTCGAGAAGGGAGATCGCAACCGCGTACGCCACCACTCGAAAACCGGCTTGGTGCTCGCGGGAGGCGCCATTTCCGGGGGCGCGTTCAAGATTGGCGGGCTCATCGCGCTGAACACCTACCTTGGCAACAAGAGCGTTCTTGATTTCGACATTTACGTCGGAATCTCCGCAGGTGCGTTCCTGGCCGGACCGCTGGCCGCCGGCATCGGCCCGGAAGAACTGCTCAAATCCCTCGAAGGCGGCAGCAAGAAGATCGGCCAGTTCAGCCCGCTGGATTTCTACAGGCCCAATTTCAAGGAGTTCTTGACCCGACCGGCGCGCATCGGCATCGACGCCGCCCTGGTGTCGCCGGCGATCCTGCTCGCCATCTGGAACGAGCTGCGCCACAACCGGCCCGAACTCATCGACCGCTGTCGGGCCTTTGCGCGCGACCCGACCGTGCGCAACGCCGAACGGCTGGTGTCGCCGTTGGTCGAGGACGCCGCTTTGCGCACCGGCCTCGGATCGGGCCGCGGTTACCTTCCATCGGGGCTGTTCGACAACAGCGGCATCGAACGGTTCACCCGCGACAATCTGCACAAGAACTCGATTCCAAACGACTTTCGATTGCTCCACCTGGAGCGCGGCAACAGCCTGTACATCGGCGCGACCAACCTCAATACCGGCGAGGGCGTGACCTTTGGCCACGACACCGACACCAGTTGCACGATCAGCGAAGCGGTGCAGGCGAGCACCGCGATACCGGGATTCTACAAGCCGGCCAAGATCCGCGGTCAGGAGTACGTGGACGGCGGCGTGCGCCGCACCGCCAACATCAGCCAGGCGACCGACCGCGGCGCGCAGCTGGTGTTCGTCTACAACCCGTTCCGGCCGTTCGTGAACTACCACACCGACCAACTGCTCAACAACAAGGCGAGCTTGAGCGACATGGGCATCGGCACGGTGATCAACCAGGCGTTTCGCACCATGCTGCACACGCGCCTGATGCTCGGCATCGAAAAACTCAGGCTCGACCAGACCTTTCACGGCGACGTCGTGCTCTTGGAGCCGAGCGAGACCGACATCAAGTTCTTCAACACCAACCCATTGAACTTCTGGCAGCGCGCCGAGAGCGCCCTGCACGGCTACCTGTCGGCCAGCGAGGCGCTCGAACGGCACCACGAGCGCATCAAGACTGTCCTCGACAGCTACGGCTGGAAGACAGACCTCGGCCGATTGCGCGATCGCGTGGAACCCATCCGCCGCAAGGACTTCGACAGCCGCACGATCATGAAGGAACTGCAGCGCGAAGTGCACACGCCGCCGACCGGCAAGAAGGCGCTGCAGCCCGCCTTGCGCATCGTGCACGGCTGACAAGAAAATCGACGCTGCTCGGGCAATCCGGCCACAGCGGCCGGCAACCCAGCGCCTGTGCGGCCCGCGCCGCAGTTGCAACAGCGCATGACCCACAAACTCTTTGGCACCGACGGCGTGCGCGGCGAGGCCAACGCCGGCGTGATGACGGTCGAGAACGCGGTGCAAATCGGCCGGGCCATCGGCCTGTTGTGCCAGCGCCACCGCCGCCACCAGCGCGTGCGCGTGCTCATCGGCAAGGATACCCGCCGCTCGGGCTACCTTTTCGAGAACGCGATGGTCGCCGGACTGTGCTCGGTCGGCGCCGATCCGTACCTGGTGGGCCCGCTGCCGACGCCGGGCATCGCGTTCATGACCGTGGGCATGCGCGCCGACGCAGGCGTGGTCATCTCGGCCTCGCACAATCCGTTTGGCGACAACGGCATCAAGGTGTTCGGACCCGACGGCTACAAGCTCCCAGACGACCAGGAGGCGCAGATCGAAGCCTGGGTCGCCGATCCGGCAGCTCTGTTTGCAGCGCTGGCCAAGGGCGCCGACATCGGCCGGGCCTACCGCGTCGACGACGCCTGGGGCCGCTACACCGTCAAGCTCAAGACCACCTTTCCCAACGACCTGACGCTCGACGGCGTGCGCATCGGCGTCGATGCGGCACATGGCGCGGCCTACAAGGTAGCGCCGATGGTGCTCGAAGAGTTGGGGGCCGAAGTCATCTTGTTGGGTGCCCGACCCGACGGCACGAATATCAACGACAGCGCGGGCGCGCTGCACCCCCAGGCCTTGGCGCGGTCCGTCGTCGACCATGGCTGCCACATTGGACTCGCACTCGACGGCGACGCCGACCGGCTGGTGCTGGTGGACGAAACCGGCCGCATCGTCGATGGCGACCACATCTTGGCTCTGTGCGCGCCGCGGATGAAAATCCGTGGCGAGTTGCGGGGCCACACGGTGGTGGCGACCGTGATGAGCAACTACGGCCTTGAACTGGCGTTGCGCGATCACGGCATCACGCTGCTGCGCACCGACGTGGGCGACCGCCACGTGGTCGACGCCATGCGCAAGGGCGGGTTTGCGCTCGGCGGCGAGCAGTCGGGCCACTTGGTGTTCCTGGACCACGCCACCACCGGCGACGGCGTGCTGGCGGCGTTGCAGGTGCTGGCCATCGCCGTGCGCGAGCAGCGTCCCGTCTCCGAACTGGCGGCTGCGATGTCGACCATGCCGCAGGTGCTCATCAATCTTGCCGTGCGCGACAAGCCGCCGCTGCAATCGCTGCCCGCGGTGTCCGGGGCGATCGACGCAGTGCAGCGCGAACTGCTGGGCCTGGGCCGGGTGCTGGTGCGCTATTCTGGCACCGAACGCAAGTGCCGTGTCATGGTCGAGGGCCCGGACCACGACGCTGTGCGCCGTCACGCCGAGACGATCGCCCAGAGCGTCCGGTCGTCCATCGGCACGTGAGCGGCCAGATCTGCTGTTTTGTGCATAGCAGCAGTTTGACAGTTGACGTTTTTTGCGACAGGCGTTATCGTCCGCGTGTGCAGGCGCACAAAGCGCCGTGGAGTCACGCATGCCGCCGGACACCTCGACCGCCCTTTTTCCATTGGGGCGCAAGTTCGCGCAAATCGCCTATTCCAGCGGGGCCGATTGGCTGACCGCTGGCCGGCCGCGCGACCTGCAGCCGACGCCGTATGCAGTCGTGTTGGAAGACAATGGCGCAAGGTTGCTGCGGTTCGTCGGGGAGCCGGGTCCCGCCGGCCGGCGCCCGGTTCTGTTGGTGCCGTCGATGATCAACCGCTGGTACGTGTTGGACTTGCGGCCACGGGCCAGCCTGGTCGCGGCGTTGCTTTCCGCCGGGCTGGACGTCTTCTGCCTGGACTGGGGAGCGTTCGGCGACGAGGACCGGTATCTGACCTGGGACGACGTGATCGCCCGGTTGGTGCGCATGGCACGTGCAACCCTGCGCATCTCCGGCAACGAGCACCTGGGCGTGCTCGGCTACTGCATGGGCGCGACGTTGTCGAGCATCTATGCTGCGCTGCACCCAGAACGCGTGGCGGCCCTGGTCAATCTCGCCGGCCCCATCGACTTCGCGCAGGCCGGCGCATTGGCTGTGCAGACCGATGCGCGGTGGTTTGACGCGCACGCCGTGGCGGCGGCCGGCAATGTGGCACCACAACACATGCAGAGCGGGTTTTCCGCGCTGCGGCCGACCCTGCAATGGGCCAAATGGGTGGGACTTGCCGATCGGTTCGACGATGACCTCGCCGTAGATGCGTTTGCCGCCCTCGAAACCTGGGCCAACGACAACGTCGCGTTCCCCGCGGCCGCCTACACGACCTATATCGGCGAGCTCTACCAACGCAACGCCTTGGTCCAGGGGCGCCACGTCGTGTCGGGCCGGCGCGTGGATCTCGGCGCCATCCGCTGCCCGACCCTGGTCGTCACCGCGAATCGCGACACCATCTGCCCGCCGCGCGCGGCCGAGGCTCTCCTGGATTGCTGCGGTGCAAAGAAGAAGCTGGTGGTGCAAGTTGCGGGCGGCCACGTCGGCGCGGTGGTGGGCGGGCGCGCGGCGCGAGACCTCTATCCGCGCATTGCCGCGTGGTTCACAGAGCAAGCGGCGCCGGATTGACCGCTGGCTCTCGCAGTGTCGCGCCCCAGCTTCAGTCGAGGTGCGCGTGGACTTGCCTGCCCGCCAGCGCGACTGGGGGCAGCGGCGCCGCCCGCGGCGAGAGGCGCCCGCGCGTCGGCGACGGTTCGTCCGGCGCAAGCCGCGTGTTGGCGGCCAGGGCGGGCAACTGAGCGCACAGCATCAGGATCCATAGGTTTTGCATGGTCAGGAATGTCGGAGAGGCCATCGCGTCCACGACTCCCGCGACTGCAGAGGCGACGACCGCCGCGGCCTCCACACGGTAACGCCGCAGGCGCAAAGTAGTGCGGATGCCAGCGGCCAACGCGGCAGCTTCGGCAAAGACCAGGAGGATCATGGCGGGCACCCCGCACCCGACACCGACGGCCAAGTACGCGTTGTGCACCGGGTACCCCGCGCCGACCGTGCGTTGGAACGTGGTCGAACCCAGCCCGATCAATGGACTGGAGTCCATGCACGCGAGCGCGCTCGCATTCAAGGACGCGCGGCCAGAGGTGAGTTCGTCCAACCGCACCCGATCGCTGGTTGCGCTCGTGTCAAAGGCGAATACTGCCAGCGCACGCTCGCGAAACGAATAGGGGGCGACAGAGACGGCGAGTGAAGCGAGGCCTATCGTCGCCACAGCCGCGGCCAAACGGCGCGAAATCCCTTCCGCACTGAGCAAGACCATCACGGCCGCACCGACGACAACCGCCAAGACTCCGGCGCGCGAGTTTGCCGCGAACTGCCCGTAGGCGCCGAAGGCGAGCGCGGCGAGCGCCGCAATGCGCAGCATGACATGGCTGTCGCGCCCGACGAACAACGCGACCCCGAAAAACAATGTGCGGGCCAGCGACGCAGCCAGCACGTTGGGCGCGCTTGCAAGGCCGCCATGGCGGGCAATCTCGGACCCCATCTGCTCCAGTGAGATGAAGAACGGCATCGTCGCACCCAGGGCCAACAGAGCGGCGGCTTGTGCAATGACGTGTGCGGTCAAGAACCGCAGATCGACCAGGGAGAACCACATCACAGCCATGGTCGCTAGCGCCCCGGCAGCGGGCACCAGCTGAATTGGATCGAATTCGTGGCCCATGAACAGGTCGACGAGAAGTTGCCAGAAAACGACGGCAGCAATGCACAGGAAAAAGACACCTCCCCCTCGGCGCGCGTGGCGGGTCCGAGCGGCTTGAACCACGGCAGGAGGCATCACCAGCAGCGAGAGTACCTTGATCGGCGACGCCCAAACGCCGTATTGGATGTTGGGAGACGCAAGCAGCAACGCCATGGCCCAGGTCGGGTTGGCCAGGACGACCCGCATCAGCGCAAGCCCGGCGAGGGCCGAGAGAATCAGCACAGCATGGTCAGGGAGGGCCATCGCGGCCGCGAAAGCCGCAATCGCCAGCGTCAACGCAAGCAAGGGCATCATGGTTCTTCTCGCGGCGCGTCCACAGGGTGCTGTCTGTTGCCGGCCGGCGGCCACATGTTCACGGGGGGCGCCTCATCGAGGGTGTATTCTATTGACCGCCCGCAGCGGCCAAAGAACCTGGGCCTCTAGGAGCCTGTCGGGGAAACGCCAGAATCGGCAGATTCTGGCCGACAGGCTCCTAGGCAGGCCGCGGCTGCGGCCTGCCAGCGACCGAAACTGCCTGAATTTACTTCAGGCAGTTCTTGGTCGCTGCCCCGATCGCAACCAGCACGGAGCCAGTCGGACGATAGTCCGACAGGCTCCTAGATGCTTGCGGCTCCGCTGCCCTCGCCCGTCGCCCCGGGCCCGCCTGCGCGTGTCCGGTTTGCCCTTCGACCTTGCAGCAAGCGACCTTGAGCCACACATGCACGGGCGGCGTCCTCTGGTTCAAGGCGCGGCTCCCGTCGAGGAAAACCGAGCCGTCGCCAAAGTAAACGCCAACAGCGCCAGGCCGAGGATCAAGCACGCGACGGCCGCCTTTCCGGTAAAGCCCTGATCCGGCGCGAGGTTGGGCTCAGCCTCCCCCAACTCTGGCCGAGCAAACCCGGGATGGACCCACGCCCAGACCGTCTCTCCAGCCTTGAAGCGACCCGCCTTGAAGTCGGCCCCCGTGACATAGGCGCCGCCGTCGTTGGTCCGACCGTCGTCGGTCGCCCAGCGCAGCACTGCGATGGCGCCGTGTTGAGCACTGCGCGCTTCGACGACCTGCAGCACAGTGGCCTGCACCCGAACCCACTTGCCCGCCTTGAGCTTGGCCGCTTGGTCGAAGTGCGTCCAGGCCAGTGCACCGGCCACGCCGACGAGCACGAGGCCAACAGTGGCGAAAAGGCTCAGTTTCACGATGCGGGCAGATAGCTTAACCGTGTGCCGGGAAAGCCGAGCGGACGTTGCCCTCGATGCCTTGCAGTTCCAGCGGCTTGGGCTTGACCTCGCCGTAGAAACCGCGCTGCCGGGTCAGCCCGAACGGAAAGTCGACGCCCGCCAGCGTCATCTTGCCGAGCGTGCGCTCGTACAGCCACCAGTCTTTGCTGTACGTCGACACGCCGATGGCGTCGTAGTAGGCGAAAAGGCCGACAGCGCCCTTGAGCGCCAACTCCCAGGCGGCGAGGCTGAGCTTGCCGTTCAGGCCGTAGTCGCCCGTCGTCGGATTGTAGCCGAGCGCAATCGACGCGCTGGCCGGCTTGCTGGCGTTGAGGCCCAGCTTGGCCTTGACACCCACGCCGGCCTCCGCCAGCCAGACGTTGGCCGACACGCCCGCCGACAGCGCCACGAAGCCCTCGACGCTGATACCGGTTTCGAGCGACCCTTCCACCTCGTACCAAGCGCCGCCGCGATCGTCCTTGCGCCGCTTGACCACAATGTTGTTGAGCATCACCTCGCCCACCTTGAACGTCACGCCCGCCTGGATGCCCAGGCTGACGGCCAACCCGAAGAAGGGCGTCGGAATGTTCTTGCGCCACCACTTGTCGACTTTCTTTTCCGTGCCGGCGTAGAGCTTCTTGACGCCCGAGACGCCCAATTGCCAGTCCCCATCGCGGTTCGGCGGCGTGAACGTGATGCCGCGGTCGCCGCCGATGGGGATGGTGATCTGTGACGGATTGTTGTGCTCGCCCTGCGGCTGGCCGCCAGGTGCCGTAGTACCGCCACCGGCAGCGGGAGCGCGCCCGGCATTTGACGTCGCGCCGCCCGCGGTCGGCGGTGCGTGCTGTTCCTCGGAAGCGCCAGCCGCCTGTTTGATCTGCGCGCGCTGCCCACCTTGGGCCGCCTGGGCCGCCTGATCGGCCTCCTGCTCTTTGGCCGCCGTCGAGGCGCCAGCTGCTGCAGGTCCACCCGGAGCCTTGGGGCCCTTGTCTTCGGGGGCGCCGCCGCGGTCGCCCTCCGGCGAGGCTTCGGTAGCCGGAGGTGGTGCCTTGGGGTCTGCGGCCGCGCCGGGCTGGGCGGCGTCGGGCTTTGCCTGGGCCTTCTTCTCGTCAGGGTTCTTGCCGACGCGCTTCTGCACGATGTGGGCACATTCGTGCAACAGCACTTTCTGATAGCCTGCGGATCCCGGCTCGCCGGCTTGGCTGGAGATGGTGATCATGTCGCCAACGGCAAAGGCCGAGCAGCCGCGCTTCTGGCACTCAGCGTCGGCGCCGGGGCCCGTGCGCACGACCACGTCACTGAGATCCGCGCCCATGGTGTCCTTGACCTTGCGAACGGTCCCGGCGTCGAGGGGCTCGGACTTGATGGCGCCCGACGGCGTTTGGGCTTCCCCGCCGCCGTCTTCCTTCTTGCCGCCACCTTGGATCGCGGCTTGCTGCAGATCGGCCTGCGCCTTGGTCGGCTGCAACTGCTGCAGCGGCGCCGGACTCTCGATGACCGGCCCCGCCGTCCGGGCCTGGAATGCACGGCGCTTGGCGAGCTTGTCTTCGTTCGACTTGGGCTGGGCTTCCACGGGGCCTCCGAATCCAAGGGGCGCACTACGGCGCACGGCACCGCCAAAGATGCCGCCGCGAAGGCGAATTGGCAAGCTCGAAAGCGGGCGGGATCGGTCGGCGGTGGGTCTCCATGCCCCAGTTCCCGCAGGTGCAGGGCGGGCCAGGCGCACGCCGTTTTTTCGGCCGGCAGCTCGCGTTGACCCGTTCGGGCACCCGTGGTATCGCTGTGCCGGCCCCGCCGGGCCCTCGGTTGCCACGATGAACAAGGTCTTCGCCAACGCCGAAGCAGCCCTCTTCGACTTTCGCGACGGCAGCAGCGTGTTGTGCGCCGGTTTCGGCCTGTGCGGCAACCCGGAGAACTTGATCGGCGCCGTCCACCGCCTGGGGTTTCGCGATCTGACGATCGTGTCGAACAACTGCGGCACCACCGACAAGGGCCTGGGCGTCTTGCTGCAGGCGCGGCAGGTTCGCAAGATGATCTCGAGCTACGTTGGTGAAAACAAAGAGTTTGAGAGGCAGTTCCTCGCAGGAGAACTTGAGGTCGAGTTGTGCCCACAAGGCACGTTGGTCGAGCGCATCCGCGCGGCCGGCGCCGGCATCCCGGCGTTCTTCACCGCCACCGGCTACGGCACCAAGGTGGCGGAAGGCAAGGAGACGCGGCTTTTCGGCACCAAGCACTTTGTCATGGAACGGGCGCTCGGCGCCGACTACGCGTTCGTCAAGGCCTGGAAAGGCGACACGTGGGGCAACCTGATCTTCCGCAAGACCGCCCGCAATTTCGGACCCGCCATGGCCACGGCAGGTCGCATCACCATCGCCGAAGTGGAAGAATTGGTGGAAGTGGGCCAGCTCGACCCGGACCAGATCCACACCCCGTCCATCTACGTGCAGCGCATCTTCCAGGGCGGCGACTACCGCAAGCCGATCGAGCAGCGCACCGTTCGACCGCGGCCCGTGGCGGCGTAGCGCATGATCTGCCGCGGGATCGTCTGGCTGGCCGCGGCCCTGGTCGCTGCGAGCTGCGCCAAGCCATCGGCCGGCCCGCCGCCCACTTCGCTGCCCGACGCTGCCCCTGCAGCCTGGAAACGTCCGCCGATCACTGACTTTCACGCGCACCTGTCGCTGGATGGCGCCGATCGCCTGCGCCAGATCATGGCCGACAATGGCGTTGAGCGCTTCGTCAACCTCTCGGGCGGATCAGGCCGCCACAACGCGCAGGCGTGGCTGATGGCCAAGCTGCTCGCCGACCAATTCCCCGGAAAGATCGTCAATTTCGCTTCGCCCAACTGGCGTGGGTTCGGTCACCCGGATTGGATTGCCCGCGAGACGGAAGCCCTCGACACCGCGGTGACCCAGTACGGGTTCGCGGGTGTCAAGATCGCCAAGGGGCTGGGCCTCGGGCACACCGATGAGCACGACCGGCTGGTGGCCGTCGACGACCCGCGCCTGGACCCGCTGTGGCGCAAGGCGGCCGATCTCGGCATACCGGTGTGCATCCACGTCGCCGACCCACGCGCCTTCTGGTGGCCGCTGACGCCGCGCAACGAGCGCTGGGACGAACTGGGCGTGCACCCCTACTGGGCCTACGGGCCGATTCCCGACGACGTCATGGCCGGATTTCCACCGCAGGCCCAGGAACTGGTGCGCCAGCGCACGCCCGTGCCCAGCTGGCCCGCGATGTTGCAGGCCGCAGAGCGCATGTACCGTCGCAACCCCAGAACAACGTTCGTGGCGGTACACTTCGGCAACGCAGCAGAGGATCTGGACTACGTCGATGGCTTGCTGCAGCGCAACCCCAACGTCTGGATCGATACTGCGGCGCGCGTAGGCGAATTCGGCCGGCACCCGGCCGGAAAAGTGCGGGCGTTTTTCGACAAATGGCAGGATCGCACGGTGTTCGGGACCGACATCGGCATCGGATCGGACTACCTGATGCTCGGCTCCAACGGCGAGGTCGAGCCACAGATGGCTGACGTCAAGCCGTTCTACGACGCGCACTGGCAGTTCTTCGAGACCACGGCCCGGCAGATCGCCCACCCAAGCCCAATCCAAGGGCGTTGGCACGTTGACGCCGTAGGCCTGCCAGCCGCAGTGCTGGACAAGATTTATCGGTCCAACGCCGCAAAGTTGCTCGATCGCAACCTGTTGAAGGCGCGTGCCGCATCTGCACCCGCCCCGCAACCAAACGCCGCCGTGCCGCCGCCCGCCGACCCGACGCCAGCGTGGGCGCAGGCGCTATCGCAAGCAGGCACTGCGGCCGCGCCCTAGTCGGCGAAACCCGAAATTCCCACCGTGACGCGAGCCGTCACGCCACCAGGTACCCGCATTACGTTTCGCCTACTGGCTGCTTGTTGCGTGAAGGGAGCTCGCGCCCCCCTCGCGCGCCCATGCGCGCTCACCCGCGTGCCCGGCCGCAGCCGCGGCCGGAAGTACCTCGGCCCTGTTGCGGGCCGGCACCCGGCGCGAACTTCGGGCCTGAGGTACTGGGACTGGCTGGCTGTACCACGTCTGGGACGAATCCGAAGCGCCCGCCGTCCGAATCACATGTGAGGACGCAAACTGCGAGGCGCTCGGACCCTCCACCGCGGCGCGGCGGGAGATTGGCCGCACGCTTTCCGTTGTGGCGCGGCTGCCCTTTCCTCAATTGGCGTCCACCAATTCCGCCAGGCGATCCTCGAATAGCTCCGCGAGGTCCTCGATTTCGGCGTCGCCGGTCAATTCCCGCTCCAAATTGCGCAGGTACACGACCAGCGTCCGCTCGTCCTGCAACTCCAGTTGGCGGCTCAGCAATTTTTTCGATGTCGCCCGCTTGGGCACTTCCTCGATCACGGCGTTCAGTTTCAGTCCCGACTTGGCGACCTGGCGCAGCACCCCCTGGATGGCCTGGCGGGCTTTGCCGCGATCGAAGCGCGGTGGCGCCTCCACGGCGGAATCCAGCTGTTCGGCCCGG
Source organism: Deltaproteobacteria bacterium (assembly GCA_016875335.1). GTDB lineage: Bacteria > Myxococcota_A > UBA9042 > UBA9042 > UBA9042 > SXRM01. The sequence continues at coordinate 13,553 of VGRO01000154.1, forward strand.
TCGTACAGCGCGTCAGCCTCCTTGAGCTTTCCTTGCAGTTCCAGACACATCGCCTCGGATTGCACCAAGCGGGGACTTTCGCTGTCCAGCGATCGCCCCACTTCCAGCTCGATCACCGCGGCGTCGAAGCGCCCGAGTTCTGCCAGCAAGCTCGCGCGCTGGGCGTAGGCCTCGACCCAGTCCGGGTCGCGCCGCAGATACTCCGCGAGCGCGGCGAGGGCATCGTCGAATTGGCCATTGGCGACGCACGCGTCTGCCAGCCAGCCCCACACGTCGGCGTCGCCCGGGATCTCGGCGCTGATACGCCGCGCCAGCGCCACCGCTTCGGCCGGGTCCACGTCCATCAGCAGTTCCAATTCGCTCATGTCGCTGCGCCGCATGCATCCTCCCCATCGCCTCGATGACCGCGGACCCGGAATTTGCGCACGCCGCACCTACGCCGTCAACGCGGCTGCTGGCCGGCCGCCTTGCACGCGCCGTTGCCAGTGGCCTTCACAAATTTGCGTGTCCCATGATCCACCGCCAAAAAAAGGTCCTGAATCCTTGGCGATCGAATTAACTCAGGTTTCCCGGGGAAACCGGCGCAAACCTGCACCTTCAGGGTGACAGGTTTGCGCCGGCGGTTAATTCGACACGCCGAGTGGGCCTCTCAGCCACAGGCAAACAGCCACAGGCTTCAGGCTTCAGCCACAGACGCAGCGGCAGCGGCAGTCGC
>VGRO01000155.1 GCA_016875335.1 Deltaproteobacteria bacterium
GCGACTGCCGCTGCCGCTGCGTCTGTGGCTGAAGCCTGAAGCCTGTGGCTGTTTGCCTGTGGCTGAGAGGCCCACTCGGCGTGTCGAATTAACCGCCGGCGCAAACCTGTCACCCTGAAGGTGCAGGTTTGCGCCGGTTTCCCCGGGAAACCTGAGTTAATTCGATCGCCAAGGATTCAGGACTTTTTTTGGCGGTGGATCATGGACCGGCTGGTCACCTTGCCATCCGCCCACGTGCCGCAATAGGCTAGGGCTTCAGGCCCGAGGTTGGCGCCGGGTTCCGGCGCGCAACAGGGCCGAAGCACTCCCGGCCGCGGCTGCGGCCAAAGGCGGGGGTGAGCGCGCATGGGCGCGCGAGGGGGCTGCGAGCCCCCTTCACGCAACAAGCAGCCAGGCGCCTGTCGGACTATCGTCCAACCGGCTCCGTGCTGATTGCGATTGGGGCTGCGACCGCGCACCGCCTGAAGTGTTTTCAGGCAGTTTCGGTCGCTGGCAGGCTGCAGGCGCGGCCTGCCCGGGAGCGTGTCGGCCAGAAACCGGCGATTCTGGCGTCCCACCGACAGGCTTCTGGGCCGCGCGATTGTCGGGGCGACACGGCGGGCGACGGCGATGTGTGGACTGGTTGGATGGTTTGATGCAAAGGGCATCGCGACCGAGCGGCGCGCGGAACTGACCGCCGCTTCGGCCGCCATCGCCCACCGCGGTCCGGACGACGACGGCTTCCACTTTGACGGGGACGTCGGCATCGCATTTCGACGTTTGTCGATCTTGGACCTCTCGCCCGCCGGCCACCAGCCGATGACCTCGGCCGACGGCGCCTGGACGGTCGCCTTCAACGGAGAAATCTACAACTTCGTCGAGTTGCGTCGCGAGTTGCAGGCGGCAGGCTGCCAATTCCGCAGCAGCGGCGACACCGAGGTGTTGGTCGAGGCGCTGGCGCGCTGGGGCATGAGGACGTTCGAGCGCTGCAACGGCATGTGGGCCGTGCTGGCTTGGCACGCCCCGTCGCGGCAGTTGTACGCCGTGCGCGATCCGTTGGGCATCAAGCCGCTGTACGCGCACAAGAGCGCGGCGGGCGTGGCGCTGGCAAGCGAAATCGGCGCGCTGCGGGCGTTCGGCCTCGACCTGGGGCCGCTTGAGGCGCGCCTTGCCGCGCATTTCGTCGATGTGGGCGAACTGGACATCTGCGACCAGACGGTCTACGGGCACGTCGTTCGCCTGCGCCCCGGACGAATTTACGTGTACCGGGAAGGCCGAGAGGTCGACAACGTGGCCTACACCGACGGTACCGACGCCACGTCAGCGCCGTGGTCCGATGGCAGTCCGGCGTCGGAAGCGCGGTACGTCGAGGCGTTTGCCGAGGCGCTGCGCAACGCCGTCCGTTTGCGCCTGAGGGCGGACGTGCCGGTGGGCACCTGCATGTCGGGTGGGCTGGACTCGACGAGCATCGCGTGCCTGGCGGCGGACCACCTGGGCGTCGAGCGGGCTGCGCCGTGCCGTCATGCCTTCACCGCGCTGTTTCCAGAGTTCGACGAGCGACCCTACATCCACCCTACGCTCGAGCGCTGCGGCGCCCTGTGGCACAGCACCGTGTGCGATGACGAGCAGTTGCGCTCGCAGTTCGCGGCCTTCCTGCGCGCGCAGGGCGAACCGGTGCACACGCTGGGCGCCTTCGCCGGCTACCTGGTGATGTCGATGGCTGCGCGCGCAGGGGTCAAAGTGCTGCTCAACGGTCAGGGTGCCGATGAACTGCTCGCGGGCTACCCGTCGACCGCAGTGCCCTATTTGCGCAGTGTGGCTGCGCAATACGGCGTACGCGTCGCCTGGCAGGCAGGCCAACGCGAGTTCGCGGAGGCAAGCCAAGCGTCCGCCGCCGTGTTCCGCGCGGTAGCCGGGCTCGGGGCGAGTTGGCTGCCGCAGCGCTGGCTGGATCACCTCGCGGCAGTGCGAGCGACTCCGCCCGCCCTACGCCCTGTCCTGTCTAGCGCGGTGGACCTGTCGCTGCGGCCAACGGTGCCGGTCGCTCCCAGCCTGCACGCCAACTTGATGGACCAGCAGATCCGCGCGCCGCTGCCGCTGTACCTGCGCATCGAGGATGCCAACTCTTCGGCGTTTTCGCTGGAGTCGCGCCTGCCTTTCCTGGACCCCGCCGTCGTGGCCCTGGCGCGCAATGCGCCCGCCACCTTGCTGCGCCGCCGCGGCCGCAACAAGTTCCTGCTGCGCGAAGCGCTGCAGGGCGTCGTGCCGGAGGTCGTCCGCACGCGGCCCGACAAGATGGGATTTCCCGTGCCGTCGGCGCGCTGGCTGCGAGGGCCGCTCGCAGGCTTCGTGCGCGACGCGATGACGCGGCAGCGCCTGGAACGCCGCGGCATCTACCGGACCGAAAAGGTCCTGCGCGCCGTCGATGAGTTGCTCAAGGGCGGCCCCCTGCCGGACTGGCTCGGGCGCGCCATCATCTTCGAACTCTGGGCGATCCAGCACATTGATGGCGCGCCAAGCTGAGGACCGCCCCCGCGGCGCATCCCCCTGGCTGGCACTCGCTGCTGCCGTGCGCGTCGCTGATCGCCAAGATCCAGAAGGACCGCCAGCCCAAAGACCGGGCGCTTTCGCGCGAGCTTTGGCTACTTGCACACCGGGGCCACGCACTTTTCGTTCTTGGCGCCGCAGATGAGTCCGGCGTCGCACGTCGAGTCGCCGCCCTCAAAGCTGGTGCAGTCCTCGCCTGCCTTGCCGTAGGCGCTGCAGGTGTCGCTGTCGGTGCAGTACAGGTCCAGGGCGCACTTGAAGAACTCGGCGCACGGCTTGCCCGCGACCGGCAGGTCGATGCACTTGCTGGTCTTGGCGTCGCACACGAAGGGCGGCAGGCAGCTGAGTAGACCGGCCTGGACGACTTCTTCGTCTGGAGGGTCGCAGGCTTCGCCCTTCTTGGGCAGGTAGGCGCACACCTCCTTGCCAGCCGGGCCGTCGCAGATTTCGTCCAAGCCCTTGCACTGGTCCGAGGATGCGCAGGGCTGGCCGAGCGCCACGACCGGCGCGCACACGGCCGTCGTCGCGTTGGCGGGCAGTTCGACACAGACGTGGTCCTTTGTGCAGGGGTTCTCCGACAGCCCGTCGTACCAGGCGTCCTTGTCGCACGCCTTGCCGATCGCGACCTTGGCCTTGCATTTGCCTTCCGACTCCGTGTCGGCGGTCTGGCAGTAGGCGCTCTGCGCGCAAGCGTCTTCTCCGACCCAGCACGCCGAGCCCAGTGCCTTGGGCTCAAAGCACGTGTAGCTGTCGAAATCCTCAAGGCATTTCAGGCCGTCGACGCAATCGACATCGGCGCAGTCCTCGCCCTTTTTGGCCAGGACATACGGTCCACACTTGTCGGCGGCAGTGCAAACGTTGTCGCCCTCGCAGCCCGAGTCGCTGTTGCAGGCGGCGCCCGCCTTGGCCGGGGCAGCGCACAGGCCCGGGCATTCCGCGTCATTGATGTCCTTGGTCTTGCAGTAGCCGCTCTTGCACGCGATGTCGGCCGTGCACGCAAACCCGTTGTCGACCAGACCGACGAAAAGACCCTTGCAAGCGGCAGGCAGTTTGACGGCCTTGAAAAACGTGCAGTTGGCGTCGAGCGTGGCCTGGCAGGCGGCGGCTTTGGCGGCGTCGAACTTGGCGGTTCCGGCCGCGACCGCGCGCAATCCCTCGTCGAAAGGGGGCACGCCGCCCGTAGCCAGCAGTTCGGCTTTGCACGCCTCGGCGTGGGTCAACTGCATGCCGGTCGGGCAATTGAAGTTGAGTTTGCAGTACGCGAGGTAGAAATCGCCTTCGGCCTTCTTCGCATCGGAGAGGTTTTTGGCGATGTCGTCCTTGCTACGGCCAGTGTCCTGTACGGGCAGGTCGGCACTGACCGCAGCCGCGTCTGCGGTGGACCCACCGTCGACGGGTGCGGCGTCGCCGACCGGACCATCCGCCCCCTTGCCATCTTGCAGCGTCGCCGCGTCGATGCTGCCGTCGCTGGCGAGCTTGGTGTCGCCTGCCGCGTTGGCATCTGCCGCGGCGCTGCCGCCGCCGCTCCCCCCTGTGCTGGTGCCTGCGCATGCGCCAACGAGAGGCAATGCGGTGAACAGCTTGATCAACAGCGAGTGGTTGCGGGTACACATCATCGTTCACGTCGGTTGCGGCGAGGGCCGGGCAGGGGCGGCAAGTACAGCAAAAAAGGCCACAGGTGTCGATCAGTATTTTGAGGTGGGGCGCCCGGGCCGTCACCGCACATCCAGCACGTCCAGCGCGCTGCCAGCGGCGTCGGTCCACGCCCGCGCAGTCGGCGGCACAGGTTTCCACCGGTCGTCGCGCCCCAGCGAACCCAGGCGTCGCTGATCGCGGGCGACTGCGACCCAGACCGACTCGGTTTTGCCCTCCGCGCGCTCGGCCTGCGACACGGCGGCGTCTTCGCGTACCAAGGCGATCGCCCCGGTGCTGCGGGCGAGTGCCGCGACCATCGGCGGCAGGTCAAAGTAGCGGTTCGAGACATGCAAAACCAGCACGCCGTCGTGGCGCACGCGCCGCCAGTACAGATCCATCGCTTCGACCGTCAGCAGGTGCAGAGGAATCGAGTCTGAACTGTACGCGTCGAGCACCAGCAGGTCGAACGGCGGTCCCTGCCACGCCGCCAGGGTCGTCCGCAAGTCGCCGACGATGGTGGTCGTATGGACCGGCGCTCGCTGCAGGTAGGTGAACCACCGCGGGTCGCGGGCGATGGCGTCCACCAGCGGGTCGATCTCGAAGAACGTCCACGCCTGGCCGGACCGGGCGTAGCACGCAATGCACCCGGTGCCCTGCCCGACCGCGCCCACGGTGGCCGTCGCCGACAGCGGCAGGTCGGTCAGCAGTTGGCCGATGGGTCCAGTCCGGTGGTAGTACAACTGCGGCACGCAGCGGTCGCGCTGGTCGATGCGTTGGCGGCCGTGGACAGTGACGCCGTGGCGCAGTTGCATCCAGTCACCATCCCGGGTCACGCTGTGGATGCCATAAAAGCCCCGGGCGGCGTGCACCGACGAGCCCGATTGCGGTGTCGGAACAACGGCCGCCGCGACCACCACCGCGGCCACGGCCACGACAAAGCGCCCCGGCTGGCGCGACAGCAGGTACGCGGCCAACACGGCGAGCGCAAACGCGGGCGTCCGCAGGGCCGGCAGCACAACGGCCACACCAAGCGCAGCGACGCCTGGCAACATGGCCCACACCACGGCTTTGCCCAGATCCCGCAAAGGCGCCCAGCCAAAAGCAAGGCCAAGCGACGCGACCAAGGCCAGCGGATATTCGAGCGGCCCATCCAATACCGTTGGGGCCACGAGCGAGGCGGCGATCCCACCGGTCACACCGCCCGCAGCTTGCACAAGATAGAATCGTGTCAACCGGTCGGGCTCGGGTTGCAGCGAGGCGAGGCGACGGTGGCACGCGAGGGCGACGGCGAAAAGCCCCGCGAGGTGTACGGCCAACACGGCCCATGTCGGGTGGTTGGCGTCCAAGGCCAGCGCCAAGGTCACCGGCACCATTGCCAGCACCGCGGCGCGACCCGTCCACTGGACGCTCGGCCTGCTGCGCGCAAACGCGACGACGAAGCTGAGCAGGTACATCAGCAACGGCAGCACCCACAGCATCGGCACGGCGGCAATGGCTGTCGCCAACCACGTGGTCAGCCCGACCAGCACCGAAGACGGGCCAAACGTCAGGCCGAACCAGGTCCATCCGCGTCCCGACCGCGGGTGCTCCAACTCGGCGCGGTGGGCCAGCGCAGCGGGCGGGGCGGAAGCCGCCGGCAACGCCAACGCTCCCCACGTCAGCGCGACGCACAGCAGCAGCGCCACCGCCCAAACATGGGTGATGGACGGCAAGGACGCCGTGGCCTCGGCCAACGGAAAGGCCACCAGGCCGCCGATGCTGCCCACGTTGCTTGCGGCGTAGAGTGGGTACGGGTCGGCGCCGGGCCGGATGCGCGCGAACTGCCGCTGTACCAGCGGGCCGGTCATCGCCAGCAACAAGAACGCTGGAGCCACGCGCAGGCTCTCGACCAACAGGGCCAGGGCGGGCGAGGCGCCGGCCGCGACCTCGACGGAACTCGCCTGCAACGGCATCCCGGCCAGCCCGGCCAGGGCCAGCCCCGCCCAGACCGCGAAGGCCAAGCGCAGGCTGCGCGTCGCCGTCAGGTGCGCCAGGCCGTAGCCCGCGAGCAGCAACGCTTGGTAGAGCACCAGCAACGTCGACCATACCGCGGCGGAACCGCCGTAGCGTGGCAGAACCAACCGCGCCCACAGCGGCTCGACGCAAAAGAGCAGCGCCGCAGACAAGGCCACCACCGCGGCGAACCATGGGTGATAGGGCGTATGCAATTCACGTCCTGCTACGGCGGAAGATCCTGGGTATTTCGGTGCTTAGCTCCTCCGTGCCGGGATCAGTGTGCTGCTGACGCGGTCGGTGCACCTCAATTGCGCCTCGGTGGGCCGCTGCGGGCGCGCTCCCGATCTGCCTGCAGGCTCTTCGGCCTCGCGACCGACGGGTTTTGGCCACACCTTCTCGAACCTCGCGACGGACGTCAAAAGCATACACCCTCGAGGGCCAGCGCAGCATCTGCGCCCATCGCCGGCCCTGGACCAGCGCGGCGCCTGCAATGCCCGATCGGGGCGTTGTCGTCAAGCGGACCGGCGGCTAGAATGAAGCGTCACGCGCCGGCTGCACCCCGCCCGCGCCGGAGCGCCGCTGCATGTACAAGCCGACCCCCGAACTCATTAAGCGCCTGCCCAAGACCGACCTGCACGTGCATCTGGACGGCTCGCTGCGGTTGCAGACCATCGTCGACCTGGCGCAAGAGCAGAAAGTCAAGCTGCCGACCGAGGACAAGGACAAACTGTGGGCGATGATCAGCGCCGACAACGCCAAGAGCCTCACCGACTACCTGCGGGCGTTCGACATCACGCTCTCGGTGATGCAGACCGAGGAGTCGCTGTACCGGGCGGCATTCGAGTTGTGCGAGGACGCCGCCAGCGAAAACGTCTGGTACATGGAAGTCCGCTACTCGCCGATGCTGCACATGAAGCGCGGCCTGCCACTGACCACCATCGTCGAGGCCGTGCTCGCGGGGCTGCGCGATGGCAAGAAGCAATACGGCATCCGCTCTGGCCTCATCATCAGCGCGTTGCGGCACACCGATCCCAAATGGTCGCTGCGGCTGGCGGAACTTGCGGTTGCGTACAAGAACCGCGGGGTAGTGGGCTATGACCTCGCGGGCGCCGAGGACGGCTTCCAGGCCCGCAAGTTCGCGGCCGCGTTCCACTTGATTCGCAGCAACAACGTCAACTGCACCGCCCACGCCGGCGAGGCGTTCGGCCCCGAGAGCATCCACCAGGCGTTGCACGATTGCGGCGCCCACCGCATCGGCCACGGCACGCGGCTGCGCGAGGACGGCGACCTGCTCAACTTCATCGCCGACCACCGCATCCCGCTGGAGATCTGCCTCAAGAGCAACGTGCAGACCAAGGCCGTCAACTCCATCGAGGAGCATCCGATCGAGTTCTACCACGAGTACGGGGTGCGGGTGACGCTCAACACCGACAACCGCCTCATCACCGGCACCACGATCTCGGACGAATACATGTTGTGGGCCAACCACTTTCAGGTGGGGGTGAGCGACGTGCGCGAGATCATCGTCAACGGCTTCAAGTCGGCCTTCCAGAGCTACCGCTGGCGCCAGGACATCCTGAGCCGCGCCATCGCCGAGATGGACCGCATCATCGCCGAGGAGACCGCCAAGCACGTGCAGCAGACCGGCGACAGCGACCCGACCTCGACCAAGCGCGACCGCCGCGGCACCAGCCAGAAAATGGAGGAGCGAAGACGGGCGACCGGCGAACACCCGGTGATCCGCCACGCGGTCGAGGCGTAGGTGCGACAAGGACCCGGCCAGGCCGGCGCCCCGGCTGCCGACGTCTTCGCCAACCTGACCGCAGTCCACGCCAAGGTCGACACCAAGTTCGCCGACATCGCCGCGCGCCACCCCGGCCAGGTGCAATGCCGCAAGGGCTGTCACACCTGTTGCCTGCCCGGCCTGTCGGTGGTGGGGGTCGAGGCAGCACGGATCCGCCAGTATCTGGCCGACCACCCTGAGGCGTTGGCCGCCGCCCGCGCCGTCGCCCGCGACCGACCCCACGGCACCAGCCGCTGCGCGATGCTCGACGCCCAGGGCGGCTGCGTCGTCCATCCGGTTCGCCCTGCGCTGTGCCGCGCCCACGGCGTGCCGGCCCTGGTGACGAGGCGAAGCACGGCGATGGTTGATGTTTGTCCACTCAACTTTACGGACATCAATATTGACGCACTGCCCGAAGACCGCATTGGCGTGGACCAGTTGAACACCTTGCTGTTTCTGACTGGCGAACTGTGGCGGCCCGGCACCTCGGCGCGTCGCGTGCGCTTGACGTTGCGGGGGCTGGGCATCTCGCTGCGCGACGGACGCGCGACCCCTACAGCAACCTTACGCTCTGCGATTTCGCGTTGCCACCCCGGCGCCGCCCCGCTACAATCCGCCGCTGCGGGCGCAATCGCACCCCAATCAGCGGACGACGACAATCCGGCGCACGGCTTTTCCGCGCGCCCGGTTCGGGGGAAACATGGCAATTTGGCGGAAGATTTCCGGCCTGACGGCGGCGCTGTCGGCGGTTGCGGTCGCGACGGCTGCGGTGACGACACGGGTTCAGGCGGTGACACGGCCAGCGCGGGCGCCGACGCCAACGCCACAGCGGACACCGGGCTTGGGGGGCGGCGACACCGAACCGGTGGACAGCAGTCCCGGCACAGACGCCGGCTCCGACGTGCCCAGCCTTGAAGTCAGCACGACCGACGCGGACGCCACCAAGGCGTGCCCCGGCGCGCCCGGCTGCACCTGCGCCGAGAACAAGGACTGCGACAACGCGCTGTGCATCGACACGCCCAACGGCAAGCAGTGCGCGACCGCGTGCGCCGACAAGTGCGCAGACGGCTTCAAGTGCGCGCAAGTGACCAACGCCGGCGGCGACGTGCAGAGCATCTGCGTGCCAACCCACGGCAAGCTGTGCGATCCGTGCAGCAGTTCGGCCGCATGCGCCGCACTGGGTCAGGCCACCCCGGTCTGCGCAGACCACGGCAACGCGGGCAAGTTCTGCGGTGCCGAGTGCAAGGCTGACTCCGACTGCCCCAAAGAGTTCGCGTGCGCCGACGTCAACTCGGCCGAGGGCACACCCACCAAGACCTGCGTGCCCAAGGCTGACGTCAAGGGCGTGTTCGGGGCGTGCGCGTGCTCGCAGGCCGCCGTCGCCGCCAGCCTGTCCACCACCTGCTCGGCGCCGGCCAAGGACGACAAGGGCAACGTCGTCGGCGGCTGTCCCGGCCAGCGCAAATGCACCAAGGATGGACTGTCCGCCTGCGACGCGCCCGCCGCCGCACCCGAAACCTGCGACGGCCTCGACAACGACTGCAACGGCAAGACCGACGAGGGCACCTGCGACGATGGCAACGCGTGCACCGGCGACGCGTGCGCCAAGGGCGGCGATGGCAAGGTCGGCTGCCAGAGCACCCAGCTCGAGACGCCGTGCGACGACAAGAACGCGTGCAGCGAAGGCGACGTCTGCAAGGCCGGCACCTGTACCGCCGGGGCGCCGAAGGCGTGCGCCGACAGCAACGTGTGTACGCTCGACACCTGCGACCCGGCGACCGGTTGCGCGCAGACCAACGACGACGGCGCGCCCTGCGACGACGACAACCCCTGCACGCAAGGCGACGCATGCCAGGCGGGAGCGTGCATGGCGGGCCTGCCCAAGGAGTGCACCAGCACCGACGACTGCCAGACCGCCAAATGCGACCAAGTGGGTGGCAAGTGCTCGTTCTCGGACAAACAGGACGGCATCCCGTGCAACGACGGCACGGTGTGCACGGCGGCCGATGTGTGCAAGGCCGGCGCCTGCAACGGCGAGTTGGTGCCGTGCGACGACGGCAATCCCTGCACCATCGACGCCTGCGACAACGCTGCAGGCTGCACAGCCACCAACGCCGATCTTGCGTGCACCGACAACAACGCTTGTACCGGCAACGACCTGTGCAGCGGCGGCGCCTGCAAGCCCGGCGCGCCCAAGGACTGCAACGACAACGACGGCTGCACGCTCGACACCTGCGACACGCAGAGCGGCACCTGCAAGAACGACGCCATCGTCGGCTGCGGCGGCAACTGCGCCGACCCCAAGGACTGCAACGACGGCAACCCCTGCACCGACGACGCCTGCAAGGACGGCAAGTGCGCTGTGGCCGCCAACACCGCCACCTGCGACGACGGCGATCCGTGCACGGAATCGGATGTCTGCGGCAACGGCGTGTGCGGCGGCAAAGCCAAGGTCTGCAACGACAAGAATCCGTGCACGAGCGACACCTGCGACAAGACCAGCGGGTGTGCCTTCGCCGCCAACAGCAACAATTGCGACGACGGCGACGCCTGCACCGTAGGCGACGGCTGCGCGGACAAGGCCTGCAAGGCGGGCGCAGCGACGGTATGCGACGACAAGAACCCGTGCACGGACGACGCCTGTGACCCCAAGACCGGCAAGTGCGTGACGACGGCCAATACCGCTGCGTGCAGCGACGGCAACGCCTGCACCGGTGGCGACGTGTGCGCAGCCAGCGCCTGCAAGCCCGGTATCGCCAAAGTCTGCGACGACAAGAACCCCTGCACCAACGACAGTTGCAATCCCGCGACCGGCGCCTGCGCAGTGGCCAACAACACGGCCGCATGCAGCGACAGCAACGCCTGCACGGCCGGCGACGTGTGCGCCAACGGGGCCTGCAAGCCGGGAGCAGCCAAGGTGTGCGACGACAAGAACCCGTGCACGCTCGACGCCTGCGACAAGGTCACCGGCGACTGCACTGCGGCGCCCATCGTCGGCTGCGGCGGCTTTTGCAAGGTCGCCACCGACTGCGATGACAAGAACCCGTGCACCAGCGACGCCTGCACCAACGGCAAATGCGCCAACTCGGCCAACACCTTGGCATGCGACGACAAGAACGGCTGCACGGTCGGCGACGTCTGCGCCTCCGGTGTCTGCAAGGCCGGCTCGGCCAAGGTCTGCGACGACAACAACCCGTGCACCGACGACAACTGCGATGCCGCGACCGGCGCGTGCAAGGCCGCCAACAACACCGCGCCGTGCAATGACAACAATGCCTGCACGCTGAACGATGCCTGCGCGGCCGGCGCCTGCGTGCCAGGCGCGACGATGAACTGCGACGACAAGAACCCGTGCACGGTGGGCGAGACCTGCAAGCTCGGCGCGTGCGTGGCGGGCGTGGCCAAGGTGTGCGACGACAAGAACGTCTGCACGACGGACAGTTGCGACAAGGTGACCGGCAACTGCGCCTTCGCCAACAACACCGCCGCGTGCACGGACAGCAACGCCTGCACCACCGGTGACGTGTGCGCGGCCGGTGCGTGCAAGTCCGGCGCCGCAGCCAACTGCAGCGACAACAACGTGTGCACCACCGACAACTGCGACAAGCTCACGGGAAAGTGCAGCAGCGTCGCCAACACGGCCCCGTGCAGCGACAACAACGCCTGTACCGTCGGCGACAACTGCGCGGTGGGCCTGTGCAATTCTGGCACCCCTACCGTCTGCGACGACAAGAACCCATGCACCACGGATTCGTGTGACGCAGCCACGGGCAAGTGCAAGGCGACGTTGTTGTCCGCGGGGACAGCCTGCAACGACGGCCTGCTGTGCACCACCGGCGACAAGTGCGATGCGGTCGGCAAGTGCGCTGGAACGGCCGTCGTGTGCAAATCGACGACCTGCCAGGCCAACGCCTGCGACGCCACCACCGGCCTGTGCAAGGCGACCAACCAGCCCACCACCACGCCGTGCGACGACCTGCAAGCGTGCACCAAGCCCGACCTGTGCGACGGCGCCGGCAAGTGCAAATCCGGCCCGTGGGACCTGAGCTGCGGCTGCCAGACCAACGCCAACTGCGACGACAAGAACCCGTGCACCGTCGACACCTGCGTCGCCGCCAAGTGCCAGTTCGCCATCACCGACAAGGCGGCCTGTGACGACGGCGATGTCTGCACCACCGCCAGCGCTTGCGACGCGACCGGCAAGTGCGTGGCCACGGCTTCGTTTAGCTGTGCGGGCGCAAGCGATCAGTGCAACACCGGCACCTGCATCGACAGCGGCAGCGGCCCTGCCTGCAAGAAGGTGCCCAAGGCCGTCGGCAGTGCCTGCAGCGATGGCAAGTTCTGCACGACCGGCGAGGCGTGCGACAAGCTCGGCGCGTGCGTCGGCGGCCTGCCGGTTTCGTGCGGCAAGCCGGCGCAGTGCTACCAGTCGCTGTGCACCGAAGCCGCCAAGGGTTGCACGACGCCCTTCCAACCCAAGGGCACGACGTGCACCGACAACAGCATCTGCACCGACAACGACGTGTGCGACGGCGCCGGCAAATGCGCGGGCACCTTGCTCGCAAGCTGCACGCCGGTGCTGACCAGCTTCAAGCCGGCGTCGCCGAGCCTGCAGACCGCGACCGCGGCCAACGGCAACGGCACCGTCAATACCAACGTCTGGCTGTACGCGGGCAACGCTTGCGCGGGCAAGTCGCTGAACGCGTCCGCGGTAGCCGCCACGCCCGCGTTCTCGGTGCCCTTGACCGCCGTCAAGCAGGCGTGCACGACGGTGTCGGCGCAAGCGGTCGATGCGGCCGGCACCAAGTCCGGGTGCTCCAATGCCCTGACGTACAACAACTATTCGTGCACCCAGTGTCCGTGCGGCGACAGCGACTGGATCCGCCGCTACGGTGGCGCCAAATCCGACATGGGAACCGCCGTGGTGGCCGATGCGGCTGGCAACTCCTTTGCTGCGGCCGTCACCGATGGCGCGCTCACACCCGGTGTGGCGGTTGGCGCCACCGACGCCGTGCTGACCCGCCACGACACGACCGGCGCACGGGTGTGGACGACGCAGTTCGGCTCGCCGGCCGACGACAACGCAGTCGCGGTGGCCATCGACAACGCTGGCGCGGTGTGGGTCATGGGCACCACCCATGGCGACATGGACGGCAGCGGCGTCCTCACCGCTCCGGCCGCTGGCGACACCGCGGTGTATTTCGCGCGGTTCGACGCGTTGACCGGCAAGCAGACGATGATCAAGCTGTGGAACACCGCGACGCGACGCGAGGCAGCCATCGACTTGCAGTGGGACGCCCAGAACACGCGGCTCGTCGCTCTGGTGCAAAGCGCCACCTTGGGCGGAGGAGGCTTGTCGCCGCAGGTCGTGACCGTCAACGTGTCCACCGGCTCCGTCGCCAAGTTGTGGGAGTTCGTCGAGGACAGCCAGAACAAGAACCCCGTGGGCCTGCACCTGGACTTCGCGTCGAACGTATACGTCAGCGGCCGCAGCCAGTGGGCGATGAGTGGCGCTCTGTCGACGACCGGCGCCGACAACGGCGGCATCTACCTCTACAAGGTCTCGTCGGCCGGCAAGACCGTCTGGCTGCAGCACTGGGGCAGCCCGGCCTTCGACTACGCGGGCGGCGTGGTCAGCGACAGCGCCGGCACGGTCTACGCCACGGGCTTTGTGCAGGGCTTGGCCGTCGGGGCGCAGAGCGGGGCAAAATACGCCGGCAGCACGGGCACGGACTGGGGCCACCTGGGCGACATCGTGGTGGCGGCCTTCGACGAAGTCAGCGGCAAGCAGAAGTGGCTGTACCAAAGCGGCACGGCCGGCGGCGACGCGGGCCACCACCTGGAGTTCCAATCCGGCAAGCTCGGCGGTGTGATGGTGTTTGGCGTCAGCAACGGCAACATGGAGACCCTGGCGGCCACCAGCAAGTACGGCAAGCAAGACGTCGTCTACCTCAAGCTCACCGCCTTCGGCACGTTGCAGAGCACCCGGCAGGCCGGCACCGCCGCCGACGATGCCGTGGGCAAGGTGTTCCGCGCCAGCAACGGCAGCAACCTGTGGCTGCCCGGTTGGTCGGATGCCGACTGGATCGGCCAGAGCCCCGACGCCTGTGCGCCGCAAAGCTCGCGCGAGGCGTGGCTCGCGCGGTGGTGCGTGCAGAGCGGCTTGCCGGTGCCGTGACCGAGCCGAAGGGGACGGACTAGGAGCCTGTCGGGCTATCGTCCGACAGGCTCCGTGGTGGTTGCGATCGAGGCAGCGACCAAGAACTGCCTGAAGTAAATTCAGGCAGTTTCGGTCGCTGGCAGGCCGCCGCCGCGGCCTGCCT
>VGRO01000156.1 GCA_016875335.1 Deltaproteobacteria bacterium
CGGCCTTGGCGATGGGCAGCAGCTCGGACTCGCGGGCGTAGGCGATGCTCAACGGCCCAACCAGCGACGGGTCGATGCGTTCTTCGTCGATCTTGGCCTGCACCGGCATGTCGAGCTGCGCGCCCAAGGCCTCCAACACCTGCAGTCTTGTCGCCGAACCCTGCTGGACCAAAAGCTCGCCCAGCAGCCCACCGCGGTCGGCCTGCACCACCAGGGCCGACTGCACCTGTTCGTCGGTGCAGTAGCCTTTGCTTATCAGGATCTTGCCAATGGGACGCGGGTCGATCATCGCGGTTCGTTCGGCTTGGGTTGGGCGGCACGGGCCGCGGGCTACTTCTTCTTGGGCGGCGCCTTTGCGGGCGCGGCTGGCTTGGTCGCAGGAGCCTTGGGCGCGACGGCAGGGGCGGGCTTGCTCGCAGGCGCGGGCGCGCTGGCCGGCGTGCCGTCGTCGGGCAGGTCAATGACCTCGACCGCGGGCCCTTCGTCTTCCTCTGGGTCGTCGCCCTTGGCCGGCGCCGCCTTCTTGTCGCCCGCCTTGCCCGACTTGTCGGCCTTGGCCGGGTCGAACTCCAGGTCGTGGCTGTCGGGTGCGCCGACCTTGTCGACGTCCTGGTTGTCGTAGTAGGCCTTTTCAAGCAATTTGCGCTGGTTGGCCGACTTCTCGACCGCCTGGAAAACGGTCTCTAAATAGCCCTTCTTTTTTCCGAAGTTGACCTTGCCCTGGTACTCCTTTTGCTTGGTGGCGAGCTCGTCGGCGAACTGGCGAATCTGCTCCATCTTGGTCTCGTGCATCTTCTCCAGGTCACTGGGATCCTTGATGATGTGCGGAACGACGATGAGCAGCAGGTTCTTCTTTTCGATGAGCTTGCTGCTCTTGCGAAACAGCATGCCGATGAGCGGCAGGTCGCCCAGCACCGGCACCTTGGCGACGCCGGTGGTCTCGCGGTCGGTGATGAGCCCGCCGATGACGATCGGCTGCTGGTCGCGGACCACCACGGTATTGGTGACCTTGCGCTTGCTGGTGGTCGGGCCGAGGTTGGGGTCGATGCCTTCGACCTCGTCCAACTGCTGGTCGATCTTGAGCTTGATGTAGTCGCTCTCGTTGATCTGCGGGGTGATCTTGAGCGTGAGATCCACGTCGAGGAACTGCACCATGCCGCCCATGGCGCCGAGCGCTCCGAGGCCTCCCAGCGCACCGAGGCCGCCCAATGCGCCGCCGCCGAGGCCGCCGAGGCCAGCCATTCCACCCAGGCCTCCCAAGCCACCCAAGCCGCCGAGGCCACCCATGGTCTGCGAGCGATACGGCACCTTGCGGCCGACCGTGATCTCGGCGTCTTCGTTGTTCAGCGTCAGGATGTGCGGCGTGCTCAAGACGTTGACGTCGCTGTTCTCTTGGATCGCCTGGACCAGGAACCCGAACGCCGGTATCGACAGCGTCACCCCCGCCGGCACCGCCGAGTTGCCGGTATTGCCGGCGTTGACCTGCAGCAGTGGCCCCTGCATGCCGGCGGCGAATCCTCCCGAGTTCAACTGTTCCAGCGACACGCCCGACATGCCGAGGCCGCCCAGGCCAAACAGCAACGGCACCTCGCTGCCGCCGATGTCGAACGTGGTGCCGGCGGATCCGGCGATTTGGGTCTTGCGCTTCTTGCTGGTCGAGATCTCCATCACCACCGCTTCGACGTAGACCTGCTTGCGGCGCCGGTCCAACTCGGCGATGACCTTTTGCAGGCTCAGGTAGTCCTTGAGCGACGACTCAATGACCAAGGAATTGCTGGCCTTGTGCGCGGTGATCTTGACCTCGCCCTCAAACAGCGTCGCCGCGCCGCCGCCGCCCTTGCCGCCGCCTTTTTGGCCCTTGCCCCCCTTCTGCTGCTTGCCGCCGCCCTGGGTGAGCGAACTCAAGGTGCTCGACACGTCTTCGGCGTCGGCGTTCTCCAGGTGGTGGATATGGATGGCGCCCTCGCCGGGGATCGGCACGTCGAGCTTGCGGATGAGCGCGTCGACCTTGAGGTAATTGCTGCGGGTGGCGATGAGGATCAGTTGGTTGCTGCGGTCGTCGGCGATGGCCTTGGTCAGCGTGACCTTGGCCGACGCCCCGGCTTGCGGCGCGGGCGCCCCTCTTGCGCCGCCGCCGCCCTCGCCAAACACGCCATTGATCTTCTCCAACAACTCCGAGGCGTCCATGTGCTGGACCGGGCGGATGAAGATCTTGTCGGATCCGAGCGGCACGTCGACCTCGCTCAGCAACTTCAGGATCGTTCGGATGTTGGAACCGACGTCGGTGACCACGATGGTGTTGGTCGGCGCGTAGATGAACAGGTCTCCGGTCTTGCTCTTGAACTTGCCGAGGATCGGCTCGGCGTCCTTGGCGTCGATGTGCTTGAGGCGAATCAACCGCGTGACGATGTTGTCCTCGTCGGGCACGTTGCCCTTGGGCCCATAGATGTCGGCGCCGCTCGACCGCGCGTCCGGCGTGTCGACGATGTGATAGAAGGCGCCTTTCTTGGTAATGGTCAGACCGTTGACCGCGAGACTGGACAGGAAGGCCCGGTAGGCCTCGTACACGCTGACTTTTTGCGGAGACAGGATGGTGACCTTGCCACCGCGCTTTTGGCTCGCGACCACGAAGTTGCGCTCCATCCAGCAACTCATCAGCTTGGTGACGGTTTCGAGCGGCGCCTCTTGGAAATCGATGGTCACCTTGACGTGCAGCGGCAGCTTCTTGCACTTGACCTCGGTGAAATTGTTCTTGATCGACATCACGTCGTCGAGTTTCTCCAGCGCCTTGTCGCTGCCCCCAGGTGCCGGGGCGGCAGGGGTGGCGGCGTCGGCCGGACGACCGGGCGCCGGTGCTGCGTCAGGGGGCGCGCCGGCCGGATCGGCTTTGCGGCTGGCGGCCGCCGGGTCGAACGCCGGGTCGAGCTTGGCGCCGCCCTTGCGCTTGACCACGCCAGATCCGCCGCCGCCGGCCTTGATGGCGCCGTCTTTGCCTTTCTTGCGGATCTTGCCGGCGCCGCCCGCGACAGGGATGGCTTTTTCGGCGTCGCCCGCCGGGGCCTCCTGGGCAGAAGCGGGAAGCGCGCCACACGCCACCAGGGCCGCCACCAAGAGGGCGCGACGGAAAAGCGCTTGGGTTCTGTGGGTCATGAAGCAGCAACCTTGCGGAAACGAAGGGGAGGGGTGCGCCTACTTGATGGTGTAGCGCAGGGTCTTGGGCTGGCCGTCGCGCTCGATGAGCACGGTGACGCGCGCCTTGTTCTTGAGCGCCTCGTACAGCGCCAGCGCCTTGTTCGGGCTGTCGATGCGCTCGCCGTTGATGGCCTGGACGATGTCGCCGTTGATAAAGCCGATGTCCTTGAAGAGGCTGTCGCCGCCCATGCCGATCATGCGAAAGCCCTCGTATTTGCCAGATTTGTAGTTCGGCACCACCCGCACCTGGAGGCCGAGTTGCGACACGTCTTTGAGCTTGTCGTTGACGTGGCTGCGGTCGAGGTTGTAGGCGCCTTCGCCCAGCTTCTTGACCCCCGGCACGTTGTCAGCCTCGGCGGTCGCCCGCGGGCTTGGCGCCGGCGTCGGGTTGGGTCGCTCGGGCATCGCCGGTCGCGCGCCTGGATTGGCGCCCTCGGGTCCGCCCGCCACCTGGCCGCCCTCGGGCTGGAACATGCAGGCCTTGGTGAGCTTGGCGCCCTCGTTGAGCACGAGGCAAGTCCGCCGGATCATCTCGACCTTGGCCTTGCCGTCGAGCAACTCGGTGCCGACGCTGACGATCTTTTGGCTCTGGCGATCGACCTCGACGCTGGCGCTCGACCACGACTCGGGCGAGACGACCAACGTGCCCATGAGCTTTATCGGCAAGGTCGTCGGCTCATACGACGGTTCCGGTGGCGCGCCGGCCGCAGGCTCCTCGGGCTTCTCCTCTTCGACAGGCTCTTCGGGCTGCGGCGGCGGTTCTTCCAGCAAGAACATCGACCGGCCGGCCATGACCGCACCCGATTCGGTGCGCAACCGGCCGTCGCGCAGGCGCTTGGACAGCGGCGATTCGCCCGCCGCCGCGGCCACCCGCACCTTGTCGTCGCCGCGCGAGGCCTTGGCCAACTGCACGCCGACGATGGCGCCGATGGTGCCGGCGCCCAGGTAGCCGAGCAGGCCCAGCCCCAGCAGCACCACGGCCCAGAAATGGCGTTTGAGCAGCGCTTCCATGTCGGTTCCGCCGGTTGCCTGTCGCCCGCGCCGCGTGGCTGCGGTCGTCGGGGCCGATCAGCCGCCGCACCAATGCGGGGGCCGTCACCCTCATTCCGCAAGCAAAGGGCGTGCCAGATCCCCAGATCGGAACACCATGAAAATGGACGCTATTTGTCGACGCGCGTTGCGACCGGCAGTTCCGCGTGACAGCGATCGAGAGGACCGACCGCGCCCGCGTGTCAATTTGGCAAGGCCGTCACGCCCTCGCCGCCAGCGCCAGCGCGTCCATCGACCAGGCGACGGCGACGTGGATGGTCACGCCACCCCAGATGCTGCGGGTGTCCATGGCCAGCAGGCCCAGCACCAAGCCTGCCAGGATCGACCCGACGCACTCAGGCAGCGGCTTGCCGTAGTGGAGCATGCAATACGGCATCGCCATCGCCAGCACCGCCGAGGCGCCCATCTCGGCGGACAGCCCGCGCAGGATGAACCCGCGAAAGAAGAACTCCAAGGCCAAGAACTGCAGGCCGTAGCCAAACTCCCACGCCAGCTGGTCGGCCCAACCGCGGCCGGCGTAGAACGGATACTGCAACTGGAAATCGGGTTGGTGCGCCGCCACCGCGACCACGGCGCCCACCGGCAAGAAAAGCAGCGCGTACACCGGCAAGTGCCGCAGGTAGTCCTTGGGCACCAAGAACGCCTCGCGCAGCGGCAAACGGAAAAGCGCCGTCCACACCACCGCTGGCGCCGCGACGTACACGGCGATGCAGCCGGTAATCCAGGTCAGGTGCACCCACAACGACTCGTGGCGCTGCGCCCAGCCATGCCACGCCGGCACCACCGCGCCGACAAGGTGCACGAAGGCGCGGCCGAGTTGCGCCTGCACGTCGCTGTCCATGACCACGTAGCGCAGGGCGACCAACATGCAGCATGCGGTCGCCGTGGTGACGATCGCCGCCTGCCGGGCGGTCAGCGCCCCGACGTGGGCCTGGCCCTTGAAGGTGGCGTCCACGCGCTCCCAGGGGGCAATCGCAGCGCGGTGCCAAAGGCGGTGCAGGGCGGTCACAGGATGGGCGCCAGCGCGGCCGGGGTGGCCGGCGGGCGTGGTAGCGCAGTTGCGGGCGGGTGTCCAGGTGGGTGATCGCTGGGGCCGCGGGTGCGGGTCAATATCACATTGCCTGCGGCCATCGACCAATTCGCGGCCAGGCACGGCCAATCCAGGTCTGGGTTCTTGGTGGCGGCGGCGCGGCGGGCGATGGGCAAGGCGGCCTGACCGCGGACGACACGTGCTACCGCGTCCCCGCCGACCGCACCGGCTCGCCCTTGAGTTCGGCCAGGGCCACCGCATCGTCGTGCGCGGTCGGCATGGCCAGCCGCACGTGGTGGTGGGCGTCGTGGCCCGGCACCACCTTGACCACGTTTTGCCACAAGTCGGCCTGACGATGGTCCCTGCTCAGCCGGCGGTTCATGTGGTGCCGCACGTGCTTGCCGACAAAGATCCCCTCCAAGGGCGTGCCCAGCTGCTGCGCCGTTTCCGCCAGGAGCTCCATCCACCGGTAGGTTGCGGCGACGTCCAGTTTCTTGAGCCGGACGTGACTCATGCCGCGGTTGTCGACGGTCACGAAACCGAGGTCGGCGTCGCGGCCGCCAGCGTGGCTCATGTGGCCGGCTTCGTGCAGCATCTTCCAGCGGTCCCAGCCGGCGACGGTACCGGCCTCGTCGCGCTGCGGCCGCCAGCGCAGTTCTCCGGCGAAGCTCTCGGGCTTGCCCGGCTTCCACGACGACAACCGCACCTCGACGAGCGACTCCCAGTGTGGCGCACCGGCGATCGCACGCGAGCCAATCCAGTGTAGTTGCAGTCCCTTGCGCTTGTCCACACGGTGCTGCAACCAAGCGACGACTTCCTCGCCGCGGTCCGGGTCCCAGGTGCGCACGGCTTGGTGGCGCACCAATTCGCCGCTGGCGAGCAGGCGTTCGACGGCCGCGCGCATTTTTGCGACCTGCCGCTGGGCGGCGCGCGCCTTCTTGGGCGGCGGCAGTTGAACGAAACGGCGGGTCGCCGTGCGCACCAGGTCCGGTGCGGCGCCGACGCCGTTGCCGGCCACCCCCAACACCCGTGTTTCGACCAGCACCCGCTGATCGGTGTGGTCAAACCGGTCCTTTTCGTCGGGGAATTCGGCCGCCGTGGTTTCTTGCAAGACCATCGGCTCGCCGAGCACGCGCCGCGCGGCCCGCAGCAACGGCTGGGCCACCATGGCCACGCTGGCGCCCGCGAACTGCCGAACCAACGTACCGTAGGCCAATTGACCGCAGCCGGGCTGGGCGATGTCGCCCACGGTCAGCCGCGCCGACGGGTACTCGCCCGCAAATCGCGCCTGCGCCCGCAGCAGCACCCGCGCCAGCGCCGGCCGCGCCCACGAGCGACCGCGGGTGTCGTCGCGGAACCCGATGGGACTTGCCAACGCCTCAGCCAATCCGCGCACATCGACCAGATCGCGGCACGCCAACCCCCGCACGCCGGACTGCGCGATCGCCTTGACCTGGTCGGCTGGCGCGTCGAGCAGGCCAATCGAGGCCCACACCGTCTCGGCCAGCGCCGGATCCACCCAGCGCAACGGCGGCAAAACCAAGCCAGGATCGGCATGGGCGCCGCGCGCAACAAGCGCATGCCCCACGGCCAGCGCTCGCGCCGCATCGGGGGCGATCGCGGCGGGTGCCGTGTGCAGCGGCGCACCTTCGACGTGCGCCGGCGCAAGCGGATCGCCCACCGCGAACGCGACGAAAAACAACCCGCTGGCGATGGCAAAAGGGCCGGCCATGGGGTGGACTGTAACTGGAAATCTCGGGCTGTCCAATCGTCGCGCAAAAGGCTTCACATCTGCCGTTTGCCCGCAATCCCATGGGGCATCATCACGGCTCGGTCGGCGCCTCCATGCGCGCGCGCACCACCGCCAGTTCGCGCTCGATGGCGCCATGGTTTTCCGCCTCGCTGGTCAGCACATAGGCGTGGGTCCACAGCCGGTCGGCCTCTTCGTCGGCGCCGACCAGTTGCGCCGCGCGGGCCGTGCGCATCAACAGCAGGGCCGCGTCCTCGGGCTGGCCGCCGCGCTCCAGGTGGTAGGCCAGCCGCATGGACTCCTCCATGTCGGTGCGGCCTTGCGAGCCGATCCACGCGGCGACCTTGCGGTGCAGGGCCCGCCGTTCGCCCAATGCCAACTGGTCGTAGGCCACGCGCATGCGCAGCACGCTCGACAGCCGGTATTGGCGATCGCGCGGGTAGCGCGACGCGGCGCTGCGCACGACGAAGCCGCTTTGGACGAGCACGTCGAGCGCACCGTCCAGGTGGTCGACGCCCAGTGCACGCAGGGCGCCGGCCCAGAATTCGCTGCCGACGACCACGGCGCGGGCCAGGGCCTGCCGGGCATGGTCGGGCAGGGTCTCGATGAGCGCACGAATCACGCTGCGCAGATCGCCCGGCCGCACCTGGTCCGGTATCCGATCGACGTGCAACCGCCAGGCGCTGTCGTGCAGGCGGATGGCATCGACGCGCGCCAGCAGGTGCACCAACTCCGCCACCAGGAACGGATTGCCGAGCGCGTGGTCGGCGACAAAGCTGAGCAGTTCGTCGCTCGCCGGCGCGGCCAGCATCTCGCGCACCACGCAGCGCACGGCGCCATCGGCCAGCGGCTGCAAGACCAGGTGCTCGTCGAACGACAGGGGCAGTTTGCCCGGCACGCCGCGCGGGTGGGCGTTGCTCTGCAGCACCTCGATTTCGTCGGCTTCGGTCGAGCTGGCCACCGCCATGATCGGCACGCCCTGCAAGCGTGCGAGCAGATCGCGAAACAGCGCGAGGCTCGACGGGTCGGCGTGCTGGGCATTGCGAATGAGCAACAGGACCGGCGTGGTCACCGCGACCGCCTGGAAGTAGGCCGCCAGGGCCAGGGTCACCTCGCGGCGTCCGGAGCCAATCAAATCCTCGCGTGCGCCCATGCGCCCAGGCTCTTCCAGGTCGAAGGCGGGCAGCCGAGCGATCTGGTCGGCGACGCGCTCCGCTTCGCGCTGCCGCTCCGGCGAAACTGCGGTGCGTCCCAGGCGCCCGAACGCATAGGTGACCATGCGCCGCAGCTTGGTGCGGGCAGCGTCGGCGCTGTCCCCGTCCAGAATGCCGGCGCGCTGGCGGATGAGTTCGACCACCGCCGAATACGGCAGATTGCGGCGCATGCGCGTGCACGCCACCTCCATGAAAAAGTACAGCTTGGTCGGGATCTGCTCGACCTGGCTGCGAAAGGCGTCCAGCAGGGTGTTCTTGCCCATGCCCACCGAGCCGAGCACCAGGCAAGTCACCGGCCGCGCCCGCAGTTCGGCGTCGTCGAGCATCAGCCACAGCCTGCGCAATTCCATTTCGCGACCCGTGGTCGGCAGCGCATTGGACCACGGGTGGCAGATGAGCAGGATGTCGCGGTTGTTCTCGCGGATGTACACCGTCGCTGTGGCGTCGCGGTGGCCGTCCAAGCGCGCCAGGAACACGTAGGGCCCGACCGGCAGATCGGCGCCCAGGATCGGCGACTGGCCCAGTTCGAATTCCGGCGACGGCGTCTCCAAGTTGTCGCGGACCGCGTCGACCGGCATCGCAAACACGGTCGCGCCCGGTGGCTGGCTGCGCACGTGGATCTTGCCGCTGCGCGCACCGCCGCCCGCGAGTTCGTGGGCCTGGCGCGCGAAAAACAGCTTGGTCGGGGTGTCGCCGATGGCCGAGGCTTCCTCGTGGCGCTGCCAGTACAGTTCGACCAGGCGCTTCTTGGCCGCCGGATGGCCCTCGCCTTGGTCCACCGCCTGCCGAAGTTGCTCGACGGCCGTGGAATACGCCTGGGCATAGAGGATGTCGAGCAGGTCGGCCTGCTGGCGCACGACTTGCAGGTGCTGGCGTGCCGCGTGGGGGTACCAGGGGCGCACTTCGCGGCTGAGCGCCTCGATTTCCTGCACCACCAGGTCGCGGTCAGCGCGCAACTCATCGGCCTGCTGCAGGGCTTCGAGCGCGCGCTGGTAGCTCTGGTCCGCGCGCTCGAGCAGGCGCTGGCGCTCCAGGTCGCCGGCCAGGAACGCCTGCAACGCCTCGTACACGTCGCGCATCGAGGCGGCGCGGCGTTCGCGGCGCTTTTCGAGCATGCGCACGCACAAGGCCTCCAGGTCGGACGGCACCAGGCGGTCGCGGGCCACGGCCGACGGCGGAAGTGGCACGACGTTCTTGCATGCCTCCAACTGCTGCTGGCTGGTGTCGCCTGCGTAGGGCCGGCGCAGGGTCAGCGCCTCGTAGAACATGACACCCAGCGAATACACGTCGGCACGCGCATCGACTTCGCTGTCGCGGCCATGGGCCTGTTCAGGGCTCATGTAGGCGGACGTGCCGATGATCAACCCGTCGGCCTCGTTGTCGCTGTCCAGTTTCTTGGCGACGCCCCAGTCGCAAATCTGCACCTCGCCCAGCTCGCCCATCAGCACGTTGTCGGGCTTGAGGTCCCGGTGCACGACGCCCTTGCTGTGGGCGTAGTGCATTGCCTGGGCGATCTGCACGAACACGCCGACCAGGCGGCGCAGCGGCCAGCGCCCGGTGGTCTCTGGATCGCCCAACTGCAACTGCCGCAGGATGTCGCCGAGCGTGCGCCCGGTCATCTTGCGCATGGTGTAGTAGGTCAGACCATCGTCGTCGACGCCGAGTTCGTAAACCGGCAGGATCGCCGGGTGCTCCAGGCCGCCGAGGACGCGGGCCTCGCGGCGCAGCGCGCCCACGAACTCGGGTTGGTCGCGCAGGTCGGGCCGCAAGCGCTTGAGCGCCACGTCGCGCAGCAGGCCGCGGTCGTGGACCGCGTACACCGACCCCATGCCGCCGATCCCCAGTTCGCCTTGCAGGTCGTAGCGCTCAAGGCCCGCGCGAGCCAAGCCGTGGTCGCCCACGGTGTCGGGCGCCAGCAGCGGGGTCGAGCGCAGGCCGCTGGCGCTGTCGCGGTGCGAGGCCGAAAAATCCGCGTCCTGGTCGGGTTCGGTGGCCAACCGCTCCGCCAGGACGGCCCGTTCGGCTTCGCTGAATTGTCCGGCCTGCCGAAAACCCTGGACCTTTGTTGCCTCGGGGTCATCGGCGCGCGGGCCGCCGCCGGGCGTGGGGTCGGAAGCGTCGGCGGGTTCGGCCAGGGTCATCGGGGCGCAAGGATGCCACGGCGTCAACGTCGGTGCCAGTTTGCCGGCCGCGGCGAAGGACTGCGCGCAGCCACGGCCCGTGCAGCGGCGCCGAACCCGGAACGCCGGTGGCCCGGCACGCGCTATTGCACCGTCACCTGCAAGGCCAACTTCTCGTCGCGCAGGATGTAGCACTGCTCGTTGCTGCATACCGAGAAGCTGCCGGTGATCTGCAAGGCGCCCGCACCTGCGGCCAAGCCCTGCAGCGGGATGGTCAGCACGCCGAGGTCACCGTCGATCTTGACGTCGCCGTCCTTGCTGGTGAGCTTGTCCTTGGTCGACTTGGCGTATGCCGCGGCAGTGACGGCAAACTTGGCCGGGTACTCGGCGTTGAAATGCAGGCCGGCCGCCGGTTTGATGATCAGGCGGGCGCTGGCAGTCGCGCCGGCCTTGATCCGCACTTCGCTCGATTCGGCGCGGTACTGCTTGTCGCCAGTCGGAGCAGCGGCGGGATCGCCCTGGGCGGCGCCGGGTTCGGTCGGCGCAGGTGGCGCGGCGGGGGCGCCAGGCAGCGCGGTCGCGGCGGGCGGCGTTGCCGCGGATTCCTTGTTGCAGGCCACGGCCAGGGTTGTCCAGGCGGCAGCGAAAATGGCCAGGTTGCGCATGGTTGCGATTCTCCAGGACGCGGGTTTGGACGCGGCGGGCGGCCAGCGCCTTGTGGCGCCGCGGCGCACTAGAATCATTGTTGGCCGCGGAGCCTGTCAAATGGCGACCGCGCGGCCCGTGCAACGCCGGGCGGGCACGGATTATTCTGGTGCGCCGGTCACCGGTAGCAGGCCCACAGGCCTTGCAGGGCCAGGTTGCACAGGGCGTGCAGCACCGCCGCGGCCACCGCCGAACCAGACCGCTCGGCCACCCAGCCGAAAAGCAGCCCGGGAAAGAACACCAGGAGGCGGAACGGCGCGGGCACGGCCACCAGATGCACCGCGGCAAAAAGGCCCGCAGCGGCCACATGCGCCGGACCCACGCGCGCGCCCAGCACGGTCACGCCGCCCGGCCACTGCACGCGCAACCGCCCGAGCACGTAGCCGCGGAAGAACAGCTCTTCGGGCAACGCCACGGCGCCCAGTTGGACGACCCCCGCCTCAAGCCACGCCAAGGGGTCCAAAACCGCAGGCACCGCGCGCACCCGCCCGGCCACATGGACCTGCCAGGCGTCGAAACCTAGGGCGTAGACCGGCAGGACCGCGGCGGCGACACCCAGCCCCCAAAGGGCGCTCGGCCCGAGCGGAGGATCGACGGCCCACACGTCGCCGGCCAGACGCCGCGCCCGGGCAATCGCCAGCGGCACGCCCACGAACCCCGCGGCGACCACCACGCCCCCCACCTGGGCCGCGACGGGTCCCAGCGCCGCCAACGCCTCGCCAAGCCCCAGCAGCGCGGCCACCGCGGCCGTCGCCCACACCACTTCGCGCAGCGGGTCGACGCCCAATCGTCACGCCCGCGCCAGTTGATCGAGGGCGCGAAAAAAAGCGCCCTTGCTCTGGCCCTCTTCGACCCGCTCGATGTGCAGCACAAAGCGCGGGCCCTGGTCGGTTTCGGTAGTGATTTGCAGGAGCTTTCCGCACAGGTGCACGATGACCGGCCCGGTCTGGTCGGCCAGCGGCAGGTGCAGCACCACCGGTTCGTCCAGTTGCGGGGCGACGTCGTTGGTGACCACCGCGGCGGCCTCGGGGCTGATGGCGATGACCATGCCGCGCCCTAGGCGACCGCCGTGCTCGTAGCTGACCGGAATCGTCGCCGCCACCATGTGCCGCGTTTCGCTGCGCGCCGGGCCGCGGCGGCGCATGACCGCCAGGTTCGGCCGCTCGACAGGCCGCGCGCCGAGGTTGTCGGTGACTGGCGCCTTGGGGTTGGTCTCGGTGGGCTCGCCGGACAAGTCGATGTCGCTGCCCAGTCCCGCCAACTCGGGCACGCCCAGGCCCTCCTCCTCTGGGTCGGTGCGCCGCTCGCCTGGCGCCAGGGCGTACACAGGCCAGGAACGGCTCAGGCCATCGTCGGGTATGTGCACCGGCGGCGTCAACGGCGCTCCGGCCACATGCGACATTTCGTTCGCGTAATGGGCCCCATTGAGCGCGTGTCGCGTGGCCACCACCCGCGGCGGTGCCACGGGCTTGTCGATCGCGATGCTCTCGGGTTCGTCGCTGCGTACAAAACCGGCCAGCGCGTCCGGCGGTGGCTGGACCTTTCCCGGCGGCCAGTCGAAACTGCTCGACGGCTCCGACGGCGCCGGCGGGCTCCCCGGGCCGTCGGGCGGATTCGGTCGTGGCAACACAGGCTCCGGTTCCATACCGCCGCTCTGCCGGGCGCTGCGCATCGGCGACAGCAGGTTGGGGCCGAGGGCCGCAAAAGGCGGCGCCCCCGGCGGCAGGGTCGGTCGCGGCGGCGTGCTGGCCTGCGCGGGCGTCGGTCCAGGCGCCGCGGCACCATAGGCGGCGGTCTGGGTGGCGGCGGGGGAGCGGTGGCTGTCGCTCTGGGCGGCGTGGCCCAGTCCGCGCGGGGGCAACTCGTCGGCCACTGCGCTCGCGGTGCTGCGGTCCACCCCGTCGAGCGCGGGACCGCCCGCGTGGTGAGCGGGCAGCACGTTGATCATGCGCGGGTTGGTGGCGCCGCGCCGCCTGGCGTCGATGACTTGCGAGATTTCGCGCACCACGATTGGCTCAAGCTGGCCGCAGTCTTCGTCGCGGGCCATCGGCTGCGCCCCGCGCGAGATGGTGGCGCCGATGTTGCTCGGGCTCAGGTGGGCCTTGGAACCGGCGAGCGCCGACAGCAGCCCCGCCGACGGCACCAATTGGGAACTGCGCGCGGCCTGTCGGGCGGGCGCCGCCGACTGCGGCCGGACGTCGGTCATGTACACGTCGGCCGACCGCCCCGCCGAACGCACCCGCACCGGCCGGCCTTCTACGAAGCCCTCCAGGTCGAGCTCGGCCTGGCGGCCCGCCGCGACGTCGGTGTGCGCGACATTGCGCACGTGCAAGACCTGGCTGACGAAATCGAGCAGTGGCCCGACTCCCAATTCGCAACTGACCGACTTCCAGCGCACGACGATGCCCGCGGGCCACGATCCGCCGGCCGCCACGACCCGCACCACCTCACCCTGCAACAAGACGGCCACTGTGCCGACACCGCCTGCGCGCATGTCCACCGATACGACCATGCCCGGTTGCAGGCCGTCGGACCGGCCCGCGATAAAACCCGCCGCCGGACCGACCTGGGTGCAGAACATCTCGCGGCGCTCGCGTGCGAACACCAGCGCGCAGTGCAGCAGGGCAGGGAAGCGCGGATGGCGCCGGCGGTCCTGGGACATCTGGGTTCTTGCGGCACGCCAGGTCGCGCGGGGATCGCGACCGATGTGGAGCGTACCCGAGGGCCGCTGCGGCGGCAAACGCGCGTTCGGCCCGGAGCCGGGGCGCGGCAGCGATGGCGGCGCATCCCAAGGGTCCGCCCATGGCCGCTGTCCGCCCTGGGCGCGCGTGAATTCGGGAGCGGTCCGGGCCGCTCGGCCACCTGGTCCACGGCAAGCGAGGGCGCGACTCGTACCTCAGGCCCGAAATTCGCGCCGGGTTCCGGCGCGCAACAGGGCTGAGGTACTTCCGGTCGCGGGGGTGAGCGCGCATGGGCGCGCGAGGGGGCTGCGAGCCCCCTTCACGAAACAGGCAGCTAGTACCTCAGGCCCGAAGTTCGCGCCGGGTTCCGGCGCGCAACCGGGCCGAGGTACTTCCGGCCGCGGCTGCGGCCGGACGCGGGGGTGAGCGCGCATG